>JABIXC010000007.1:0-300000 GCA_018666775.1 Rhodospirillales bacterium
GACCATGCCGGAATGTTCCGGGGCATTGCTATCAAAGTAGCGGGGGTCTTCACGCATCATCTGCGCCAGGCCACCATGGGCCAGACGTTTGCGGCGGGTTTTGTCAGGGTGTTCGGTCATTGCAGGACTCCTATAAAAAAAGGCCCGGCAATTGCGGGGCCTTTTAGGGGGTGGGTTAAATTTCAGATACAAAAAAACCCGCGAGGGCCAAATGAATTTGGCGAGCTGCGGGATGATCAAAACCCTGCGTCAGTTCTTTCGCAGGATACAAAAAAACTTATACTTTAGGTCCCCGTTTGACAAGTAATACTTACGCTCGGGTATTTATGCGGCGTTCCTAATCCAGTGCTTTGACGATGCCTTCGCACATGGCTTTGGCATCGGCGAACAGCATCATGGTGTTGTCGCGATAGAACAGATCGTTATCAACCCCGGCATAGCCCGGTGACAGCGAGCGTTTTACAAACAACACGGTCTGGGATTTATCCACGTCCAGGATTGGCATGCCAAAGATGGGGCTTTGCGGATCATCGCGGGCGGCGGGGTTGGTGACATCATTGGCACCAATCACAAAGGCCACGTCTGCGGTCTGGAATTCGGAATTGATTTCTTCGAGTTCAAACACTTCGTCATATGGCACGTTGGCTTCGGCCAGCAGCACGTTCATGTGCCCCGGCATGCGGCCAGCGACGGGATGAATGGCATAGGTCACGTCCACGCCTTCGGCTTTCAGCTTGTCGACCATGTCGCGCAGCGCGTGCTGGGCCTGGGCCACGGCCATGCCGTAGCCGGGAACAATGATCACCTTGCCCGCGTTCTTCATGATAAAGGCCGCATCATCGGCGGAACCGGCTTTAACCGGACGATCCCCCGTGGATGATGCTGGCCCGGCACCGGCATCGCCGCCAAAGCCACCTAAAATAACGCTGAAGAACGACCGGTTCATGGCCTTGCACATGATGTAGGACAAAATGGCACCCGATGATCCCACCAGCGCGCCTGTGACGATGAGCGCGGTGTTTTCAAGGGTGAAGCCAATGCCCGCAGCAGCCCAGCCGGAATAAGAATTCAACATGGAAATCACCACCGGCATATCGGCACCGCCGATGGGGATGATGATCAAAAAGCCGATCAAGAATGCCAAACCCGTCATCAACCAGAACCAGCGCGGGTCCACATCAATGGCAAAGGCCACGATCAAGGCAACAATCACCAGCCCGATCACAAGGTTCAATAAATGCTGGCCCGGGAACACCACGGGATTGCCGGAAACAAGGCCCTGTAATTTGGTGAAGGCAATGATGGAGCCTGAAAAGGTAATGGCACCGATGACAATACCCAGCGACATTTCAATGCGGCTGGCAACCTTCAACACACCGCTGGCATCAACGATGCCATAGGCTGCCGGATTATAAAACGCCGCTGCGGCCACCAAAACGGCTGCCAAACCCACCAGAGAATGAAACGCTGCAACCAATTGGGGCATGGCCGCCATCTGGATGCGCAGGGCAATCACCGTCCCGATGGCACCACCCACCACCAGGGCACCCAAAATTTCCACATAGGAAAACACGCCGGGCAGCGCCACCGTGGTGACAATGGCGATGATCATGCCGGTAATGGCAAAGCTGTTGCCCGAACGCGCCGTTTCCGGGCTGGAAAGGCCACGGAGCGCCATGATGAACAGGACGGATGCCAAAAGATAAGCAAGGGCTGCGAAATTAGCTGTCATGATGGCCCCCTATTTCCGTTCTTTTTTCTTGTACATGGCGAGCATCCGTTGGGTCACCGCAAAGCCGCCAAAGATGTTGATGGCAGCCAAGGCAATGGCGATCAGGCCAAAGATTTTGGAAAGTTCAAACCCCGTCGGCCCGGCGGCGATCAAGGCGCCAACAATAATGACGGAAGAAATGGCGTTGGTGACGCTCATCAACGGGGTATGAAGCGCCGGGGTCACCGACCACACCACATAATACCCGATAAAAATCGCCAGCACGAAAATGGCCAGACGAAAGACGAACGGATCAACCACGGTTGCTTCCATGATCAGGCCCCTTTTTCTGTCAACAGCGGGTGAATAACCTTGCCGTCATGGCAAAGTGCGGAACCCGTAATGATTTCATCTTCCCAATTAATCTCCAGCGCACCGGTTTCAGAATTGATCAGGGGGGTAAGAAAATTCAACAAATTCCGGGCATAGAGTTGGCTGGCGTCTTCGGCCAGGCGGGCGGGAACATTGGTATAGCCAATCAGGGAAACACCGTGCTTCACGACAACCGTGTCTGCTTCTGAAATCGGGCAATTGCCGCCCGCTTCGACCGCCAGATCATTGATCACGGAACCAGCCCGCATGGTTTTGACCATGTCTTCGGTCACCAGAACCGGGGCCGGGCGGCCGGGGATCAATGCGGTGGTAATGACGATGTCTTGTTTTGAAATGGTTTCAGCGATCAGTTCTGCCTGGGCGCGTTTGTAATCATCGGACATTTCTTTGGCGTACCCGCCTGCAGTTTCTGCATCTTCTGTTTCGTCACTTTCTACCATGACAAATTTGGCGCCCAGGCTTTCAACCTGTTCTTTCGTCGCGGCGCGCACATCGGTGGCCGATACAATGGCACCCAACCGTCTAGCCGTGGCAATGGCCTGAAGCCCGGCAACGCCAACGCCCATTATAAAGACCCGCGCCGGTGCAATAGACCCTGCCGCTGTCATCATCATCGGGAACGCCCGGCGATATTCATGGGCGGCATCCAGCACTGCTTTGTATCCGGCAAGATTTGATTGGGATGATAAAACATCCATGCTCTGTGCCCGGCTGATGCGCGGCACCAGTTCCATGGCAAAGGCCGTCAGGTTATGGGCGGCATAGGTGCTGGCAGCGTCCTTATTAGACATAGGGGCCAACATGGCGATCAGAACCGCGCCCTTTTTCATCAGGGAAACTTCTGCGTCATTGGGGCGTTGCACCTTGAACACGATGTCAGCATCGCCCAGGGCAGCGCCACAATCCGGCGCGATTGCAGCGCCAGCGTCTTTGAACGCATCATCGGAAAGAGAGGAGCCAGCACCGGCCCCGGCCTCAACCACAACGTCAAGACCCAGAGCCGCCAATTTTTTTACGGTTTCTGGCGAACACGCAATGCGCGTTTCACCGTTGGCCGTTTCCTTTGGGATCGCAATTTTCATGGCACTTAAATAGCCTGATTACCTAATGTTTGCCAAGGGCAAGTATAGTTAACAATATATTAACGCAGCCCCTATTCCATGGAAGATAATCTGGAAGAATAAAGGATCGCTAAAGATGCCGCCAAAAAGCGTTCGCTGCCCGATCAATTCCTCCGGCCTGTTTGCCTTTCTGTTTGCAGTGCTGCTTTTCCCGGCCCCGGCATTGGCAGAAGATGTGGTAACCATCAAAACCCGACCCGGCGTTACCCTTAAATTCATCTTGCGTGGTGCGCGCGCGGGCAATCTGCCCATTGCCATTTTGTTTGCCGGTGGCGGTGGGGATATCAATCTGGACAATTGGGATGGGTCCGGGAATCCGGCCGGGAATTTTTTGGTGCGCACCCGGAAACATTGGGTGAAGCACGATTTGTTGGTCGCCGTCCCCGATGCCCCATCAGACCAAAAAAGCGGCATGTTTCGGTGGCGGACCAGCAAGGATCACACGACAGACATCCGCGCCTTGATCAAACATCTTCGCAAATACACCTCCGGGCCGGCCTTCCTGATCGGCACCAGCCGGGGCACCATTTCTGCAGCGGGCATTGCGGGTAATATGGCCCCGAATAAATTGGGCGGTATTGTTTTGACAGCCACCGTCACGCGTTACAATGCGGGCGGTGATAAGGACCGGCTGGAAAGCGCCAATCTTGCCAACATCAAAGTCCCGGTGCTGTTTGCCCACCACAAAGACGATGCGTGCGATGTCACCCGGTTTGAAGACTTGCCCGCATTGGCCAAAAAAATCACCCGCGCACCAAAGGTGGCAATCAGGGGCTATAGCGGTGATGGCGGAAAAAGTTATCGCGGGTCTGAATGTGCCTCAAAAACTGCCCACGGTTTTCGCGGCATCGAAAAACAGGTGGTCCGCGAAACCGCTGAATGGATTCACGAAATCGCGGGCACGCCCCGTTAATCTTCTAATTCGTCAATCAAGCCTGAGACCATTTCCAATCCCCGGCCCCAAAAGGCAGGGTTGGCGGCATTTAAACCAAAGGGCTTTAGCAATTCGCCATGGCGCAATGTGCCGCCGGAACGCAGCATGGTCAGGTATTTCTCCCTGAAGCCATCGGGTTTGGCTTCGAAGGTTGCGTAAAGGGAATTCACCAGACAATCGCCAAAGGCATAGGCATAGACATAAAATGGCGAATGGATGAAATGGGGAATATAGGCCCAGTACCACCGGTAATCCCCATCCAGTTTCAAGGCCGGGCCCAAACTTTCGCGCTGCACCGCAAGCCAGATGTCAGACAAGGCATCGGCCGTTAATTCGCCATCCCGCCGAGCCCCATGCACGCGGCGTTCAAAATCGTAAAAGGCGATCTGGCGCACCACCGTGTTCAACATGTCTTCGACCTTGCCCGCGATCAACGTTCTGCGCACCGCACCATTGGTTTCTTCTGCCAACATTTTACGGAACGTCAGCATTTCTCCGAACACCGATGCGGTTTCGGCGAGGGTCAGGGGGGTATCAGACATCAAATGGCCCTGGGGGCCTGCCAGAACCTGATGAACCCCGTGGCCCAGTTCATGGGCAAGGGTCATCACATCACGGCTTTTGCCCTGATAGTTCATCAAGATATAGGGATGCACACTGGGCACAGTTGGATGGGAAAAAGCCCCCGATTCCTTACCCGCCCGGACGCCCGCATCAATCCAGCGTTTATCAAAAAAGCCTTTGGCAACAGATGCCATTTCCGGTGAAAAATCCCCGTAGGCCGACAGCACCATGTCTCTCGCGCGGGTCCAGGGGATGGTTTTGTCTGCCGATTTTGGAAGCGGCGCATTGCGGTCCCAATAATCCAGACGTTTCTTTCCCATCCAGCCCGCCTTCATCCGGTAATAGCGGTGCGACAATTTGGGGTATGCCTTTTTGACCGAATTAACCAGCGCATCCACCACCTTGTCTTCAACATAATTGGACAGGTTTCGCGATGATTGCGGTTCTTTGAATCCGCGCCAGCGGTCTTCCACTTCCTTGTCTTTCGCCAAGGTGTTGGTGATCAGCGCAAAAGTCCGGGCATTTTCACCCATGACCTTGCCCACCACCTGAGCGGCGCGCTTGCGCACTGGGGCCTTTGGGCTTGAAAGCAGGTCCAGCGCTTCTGCCTCGGTCAATTTTTTATTGCCAATGGGAAAGCGCAGCGATGCCTGGGTTTCATCGAACAGGCGCACCCATGCAGCACGCCCGGATGGTGATTTTTCATGGAGCAATTTTTCCATGTCGTCTGAAAGTTCATGGGCCCGCCAGGCACGCACATCGCGCAGCCATGATGCGTAATGCTTAAGGGCCGGGGATTTTAATTTCTGTTTGATGGCCTGATTAGGCAAGCGGTTAATCTCAAGGGTGAAAAACAACAACCGGGTGGCAATGGCATTCACCCGTTCCGACGTGGTCTGAAAGAACTGGCCGATAGACGCATCGGTGACCGAGCAGGCATACAGCAATTGGGCGTAAGACATGATTTTGGAAAGGATTTCATCCAGTGCTTCAAATTCAGCCACGCTTGCGCCCAGTTTGGCACCCGAAAGTGATTTAATCCGGCCCTTATTGACCTTTTCAAATGCCACGGCCAATTTTTCCGCCCGGGCGAGATCACGGGCCATCACCTTTGAACCGGGGCCTGAATACAAATCATCCAGATTCCAGCGTGGTAAGGTTCCAATACCACCGCTTCTTTTTGCAGTTTTTGCCTGTTTTGCCATAATCTATCTGTGCCTTTTCCTGTTTGAACCTGCATTATAAACCATCAACGTTGGTAAAAAGAGAAACCCTTGGAAAAAAATACTTCCTCTACGCCCTCCAATGATCGTGCCGCCGATCCCGGAGCCATGAATACCCTTGTGGAGATGTTTTTTCATCAGGCTGAAAAGCTGGGGGATGCACCCTTTCTTCATGGCCGCGAAGATCGCAAGAAGGGCTCTAGAAACCGGGCATGGCGAAGCTTCAGTTGGGAACAAGCGGCCAACCAGACCCGCGCGCTTGCAGGGAATTTGGCGGCCATGGGCATTAAACCCGGCGACCGGGTCGCCCTTGTCTCAGAAAACCGCCCAGAATGGTTGATCGCAGATCACGCCATCATGGCGATCGGGGCCATATCGGTCCCCGCCTACATTACCAACACGCCAGAAGATCATCTTTATCTGTTGACCGATTGCGGGGCCAAAGCGGCAATCGTTTCCACCGAAGCGCTGGCGGTTCCCCTGATGGCGGCCATTGCCCGAAATGTCGATTGCAAGCATTTGGTCGTCATGGAACCCTTCAAAATTGAGCAGGATTTTGGGGCAGAAATCCATGAATGGGATCAACTCTCTATTCCCAAAGCCCCCATGGTATCCCACACCGGGGCGCGCAGTGATGCAGCGTGCATCATCTATACCTCTGGCACCGGCGGTGCGCCAAAGGGCGTGGTGCTGAGCCATGGTGCCATTCTTGCCAATTGCCAGGGCATCCAGAAAATGTTTCGGAATCTGCAATGGGGTCAAGAATCCTTTTTGTCCTTCCTGCCGTTATCCCATTCATACGAACATACCGCCGGACAGTTTTTTCCTGTCTCCCTTGGGGCAGAAATTTATTACACCCTTGGCACTGACACCATTGTCAGAGACATGGAAGATGCCAACCCAACCATCATGACGGCAGTGCCCAGACTGTACGAAGTGTTCAAAAACCAGATCAGCGTGGGGCTGAAACGGGGATCCAGATTAAAACAATTGGCCTTCGCACAGGCCGTTAAAATTGGCCGCAAACGATATGAAACGCCGAACCAGTTGACCCTTTGGGAACGATTAATCGATTGTGTCCTGGACCGATTGGTGCGGGCCAAAGTTCAGGCCCGCTTTGGTGGGCGTTTACGTTTCATGGTGTCAGGCGGCGCACCGCTGAATTATGAAATAGGCGTGTTCTTTTTGGCCCTTGGCATCAACGTCCTACAGGGGTATGGCCAAACCGAATCCGCCCCCGTCATCAGCTGCAACCCACCTGACGACAACCGCATCGACACCGTTGGCCCACCCCTTGAAGGCGTTGAACTGCGCATTCATGAAGATGGCGAAATTCTGGTTCGCGGCGAGTTGGTCATGAACGGCTATTGGAACAAACCAGATGCCACCCATGATGCCATTGGGGATGGCTGGCTCCATACCGGGGACATCGGCGTTGTTGATGGTGACGGGTTTGTTAAAATTACCGATCGGAAAAAAGACATCATCGTCAATTCCGGAGGCGATAACGTTTCTCCCCAACGCATAGAGGGCTTGCTGGCCCTGGAACCTGAAATCGCTCAGGCCATGGTCTATGGGGACCGACGCCCCCACCTTGTGGCACTCATCGTGGCATCGGACCTATTAGAAGGCGATGAGGATATCAAATCAAAAATAGATGCGGCTCTGGTGCGGGTGAATGCAGGGCTGGCCCCTATGGAACGGGTACGGCGTTGCATTCTGGCCGATGCGCCCTTCACCATCGAAAATGGCCAGATGACACCAACCCTGAAGGTGCGCCGCCATATTTTAAAAGAAATTTATGAAACCCGCCTTGGGGCCCTGTACCACCAATGAACCCCCTGCGTGAGGATAATTGGCGTCAGGAAACCACCTTATAATCCGGATTCAATTGTGTGCCCGTAAGCACCGCATCTCGCAAGGTAGCCTTGGTCAAAACTGTATCGGATAAATCCACGAGCGTAAGGTTCGCCCCGGTTAGATTGGCCCCGGCCAAATTGGATGGCAAAGACCGTCCCGTGGACTGGCCCAGTGCATTTTTGACCTCAACCAATATAAATGTTGCCCCACGCAGGTCTGCTTTTACCAATTGAGCATCTGACAGGTCGGCGCCATCGAAACAAACATCTGCAAGATTGGCGCTTGTCAAATTCGCTTTGTGAAGCACGCACATGTTGAATCTAGCACCCTTCAGATTAGCGCCCTGAAACTGGGCACCCGCACATTTTGCGCCGGAAAAATCAAAGCCCTCAAGATTCATCTCGGAAAGGTCTTGGCCAGACAGATCCGACGGCGTTCCCTTTGCGCCATTGCTTTCAAGCCACGCTTTATGAGCAGCAAGCAACTTTTCAACGTCCGTGGGCTCGTCAGAATCTTCCGATTCCAGATCATCGATCATCATGCCTTTGCACATGGCATCTTCCATGTTGGCATCGGCCAAATCCACACCCCGCATATTTGCACCTTCAAGAAGGGCACCCCTGAATTTAGCGCCTTCAACCTTGGCCCCTTCTAAATTAGCATTCCGTAAATTGGCATGGTCTAAAACCGCATCGCTTAAATCCGCACCCCGTAAATCTGCTGCGAAAAGTTCCGCATTGTTCATCTTGGCCCGCACCAAATTTGCCTCAGACAAATTCACGCCGGTCAGGTTGGCCACCCGTGCACCATCTTTGAAAATTGAAGAATCATCAATGATCCCGGAACCGGAATCATAAATCGCGCCGGGCCGGAAATCGGCTTCGGTCAAAATGGCCCCGGAAAGACACGTCTCCAGGAAAAAAGCGCCTCGCACGTCCGCTTCGGTCAGATTGGACCAGCGCATATCAGCACGTTCAAAATGGGCCCCGAAAAAATCACCCTTGGAAAAATTTGCCCGAAGCAAAGAACAATCCGTAAATTTGGTCCCCGCAGCCATGGCATCGCGAAGATCAATCTTGTTCAGTTTCTTACCCGTCAGATCAATATTACGCAAATCAGCGCGGCGCCCACCCGTGACGCCCCTCAGAAACCTTTCGTGCAGAACCATTGCGTGTTCAAACACGCTCATCGCTTTGGTGGTCTTTACCCCCGCCTTTGCGACTTGGCTCTGACTTCGCAACTGTTGCTCGCCATTTTCAGGCATCACATTCAGTCCCCCAAACATATCAACAACCATACAACCACGACTAATTACAATCATAAGATGTAAATAATAAGTCAGGTAAAAACTCGTAATTAATATTGCATATGAAAAGCATTAATTATTTATTGCTTTTTTGAATATTTGGTTATGAAGGGCACCGCTTGGCAGTGACGTCACATTGCCAAATTAGAGCCCGAAATAATCTCTATACCATTGGACAAAGGCAGGAATGCCTTCCTCGATAGAGGTTGTCGGTGCAAAGCCAATATCGCGTTGAATTGCGCTGATATCGGCATAGGTTTCCTTTACATCCCCTGGCTGCATTGGCGCCATCTGCAAGGTTGCCTTTTTGCCAACGGATGCCTCGATAACCTCAATAAAGTGCTGCAAATGCTCTGACTGGTTGTTCCCTATATTGTAAATCCGGTGCGGCGCATCATTAGATTTTTCGCTTTGCGGCGGATGATCAAGAACCCCCAAAACACCACGGACCACATCATCGATGTAGGTGAAGTCGCGTTTCATATCACCATGATTAAAAACCTGGATGGGGTCCCCGTTAAAAATGGCTTTGGTAAAACTGTAATAGGCCATGTCTGGCCGACCCCAAGGGCCATAGACCGTAAAAAACCGAAGACCGGTCGCTGGGATGCCATAGAGATGGCTATAACAATCCGACATCAACTCATCGCTTTTTTTGGTGGCCGCATAAAGCGATACCGGGTGATCCACAGGATCGGTTTCTGAAAATGGCAGTTTTTCATTGCCGCCATAGACCGAAGACGATGACGCATAAACAAGGTGGTCCAACCCGTCTATTTGGCGGCAAAGTTCCAAAATATTGAGATGCCCTGTCACATTGGACTGGACATAGGCATGGGGATTTTCAAGCGAATACCGAACCCCGGCCTGGGCCGCAAGATGCACGATGCCTGACACATCCCTAAATCCAGCCGAAGCCGCATCAAAGCCAGCCGTATCAGCCAGATCGATTTGTTTAAACTGAAAGTCCTTATGGGGGGCCAATTGATCAAGGCGCGCCTGTTTCAGCGCAACATCATAATAATCCGACAAATTATCGACACCGATCACAGCGTCACCCCGGGCCAACAAGGCCTTGCTTACGTGATACCCGATAAACCCGGCTGCACCGGTGACAAGAACAGTCATAAACTGGCAATATCCATTCGTTGATGGCGTTAATTGAGAGTTTAGCCCCACCGTATAGCGCGCCAAAGCATCAAAATCACCCCCGCATCGCGTGGCAGTGATTGATTGCCAAGCCCATGCGTCGTACTTAAGGGGACGAACATGGGAGAATGGCAGCAGATGCCCCCAAAGACTACCCTTGATGATATCCAGTTAGAAGACCGTTTTGAACGTGATTCTGAACGCCTGTTGCTGACCGGTGATCAGGTCCTTGCCCGGATATTGCTGACCCAGTCGTGGTTGGATCACGATCGCGGTTTAAAAACCGGTGGTTTTGTTTCCGGCTATCGGGGGTCCCCCCTTGGGGGATTGGACCGCGAACTGACCGCCGCAGCCATGGCCTTTAAGGCCGCCAACATCGTATTTCAACCGGGCGTCAACGAAGAGCTGGCCGCCACCGCCATTTGGGGCAGCCAACAAATTGGGCTTTCGCCCGGCGCGCGCTTTGATGGCGTCTTTGGATTATGGTACGGCAAAGGCCCCGGCGTTGACCGTTCAGGCGATGCCTTCAAGCACGCCAACCTTGCCGGGACCGCGCCCTTGGGAGGCGTTTTAGCCGTCGCAGGGGATGACCATCGCGGGGCGTCCTCTACCACCGCCCATCAAAGCGAATTTGCCTTTATGGATGCGCAAATTCCTGTGTTCGCACCTTCTGATCTTCAAGATGTTCTGGACTTTGGCGTGGCGGGCATCGCCCTTTCCCGGGCTTCGGGTTGTTGGGTGGGCCTTAAATGCCCATCAGACGTGATTGAACAGGCCGCCAGCATCAAAACCGGGCTATCGCGCTTTATTTTCCCCACGCCCCCAGAATGCACCGATGATTTACACATTCGCTGGCCTGACCCGGCATTGGCCCAAGAACGTCGACTGGCTGGGCCAAAAATGGCCATGGTCCGCGCCGCCACGCACGCGCTGGGTCTGGATCGGCAAATGGGTGCCAAGGACCACCGCCGCATTGGCATCATTGCGGCTGGCAAGCCCTGGGGGAACACCCTTGATGCGCTGGAACTGCTGGGCATTGATGAAGCCGCCCTCCAGAAAATGGGCATTGCCCTGTTCAAGCCTGCGCTGGTCTGGCCGCTGGAGCCAACAAAAATTCGTGAATTTTCAAAGGGTCTGGAAGAGATCATTGTCGTTGAGGAAAAACGCCCCCTGATTGAACCCCAACTGCGCGACATCCTCTATGACCTGCCGGCATCAGTTCGCCCGCGCATCATGGGAAAATCGAACACCCCCCTGTTTCCCCTTGCAGGCCCCATTGATGCCAGACTCATTGCCCACGGCATTCATGAACGATTGGCCGCACTTGATATCAACCCACCCAACACCCCGCCTGAATTGCCTGCACTGGCAAAGCCTGCCCTTCGACGCCCACCGCATTTCTGTTCCGGGTGCCCCCACAACATTTCTACCCGGGTCCCCGAAGGCCACCGGGCACTGGCGGGCATCGGGTGTCATACCTTGGCGCTGTGGTCAGACCCCAACACCCAAACCCTTACCCAAATGGGCGGTGAGGGCACAAGCTGGATCGGACAGGCACCCTTTACTGATACCGAACATGTCTTTGCCAATATAGGGGACGGCACCTATTACCATTCCGGATTGCTGGCCATTCGCGCGGCACTCACTTCCGGAGTCAACATCACCTATAAAATTCTCTACAACGACGCCGTTGCCATGACCGGCGGCCAAAAGGTCGAAGGCGGCCTTAGCGTCGCTGAGATTGCCCGTGAACTGGACGCCGAAGGCGTCAAACACATCACCGTCATTGCCGAAGAACCGGGGCAATACAAAAAATCAGACCCCCTGCCCGATGGCACCACCCTGTTGGGCCGCGACGGGTTTGAATGCGCCCAATTAGAACTGGCCGCAAGCCCCGGTGTGTCGGTTCTGATCTTTGACCAAACCTGTGCCGCTGAAAAACGAAGACGCCGCAGACGCGGTGAAATGGAAGAACCAACCCGTTTGGTCTTCATCAACGAACGCGCCTGCGAAGGCTGCGGGGATTGCCAAAAAGCATCGCACTGTTTATCGGTGGTCCCGGTTGCCACCCCGTTTGGGGAAAAGCGCCGCATCGATCATGGCTCATGCAACAAAGACGAAAGCTGCCTTAACGGGTTCTGTCCGGCCATGGTCACTGTTGAAGGGGCGCAGCCAAAAACCACGCCTTATGGCCCTGATCATGTTGAAATTCCGAACCATCTGGTAGACCTTCCCCTCCCTAAAGCGCCCGAAGGCCAAAATGCGTGGCGGATTTTGATCACCGGCATTGGTGGCACCGGGGTGGTAACCATCGGGCATTTGATTGCCATGGCCGCCCATATGGAAGGCAAACAGGCAAACGTCATGGACCAGACCGGTCTGGCCCAAAAAGGGGGATCGGTCACCAGCCATGTCACCATCGGCCTGAACACAGGTCTGACCGGTGCGGGCCGCATTGGGGCCGCTATGGCCGATGTCGTTCTTGGCTGTGATCTGGTGGTTGCCGCCGACACGCCCCAGGCAGCGACCATGGCCCATGGGCGGACCCGGGCTGTGATCAACACCGAACACGCCATCACCGGCGCATTCCTGCGCGATCCCGAAAAGGCATTTCCCCAAACCCCGTTGCTGGATGCTTTGCGCACGCAAATTGGCCCCGATGCCCTGACCCTCACCGATGCCACGCGCATGGCCCTTCGCCTGACCGGCAAAGCCATTACCGCCAATATGTTTATTCTAGGGCTGGCATGGCAACAGGGCCTGATCCCGGTTTCTGAAGCTGCCATCCACCGGGCCATCATCCTGAACGGTGTCGATGCGAAGACCAACACCGAAGCCTTCACCTGGGGGCGACGCGCAAGCATTGATCCAGATGCCGTCACCACTCTGGCGGGTCTGGAGGCTGATCTGGACACAGCACCCCAAACAGAAGATGGCGTTTCGCTCCGGCTGGAAACCCTGCGTCAATATAGTGGGGATGGCTTGGCCAACACCTACCGAACCCGCCTTGATGCCATTGCCATGGTCATTCAAGACCGTGTTCCAGATGTTGCCGCACAAAATAAATTAAAGACAGCGATCATGGATGCCTATTTCCGTGTCTTGGCCCCCAAGGACGAGTATGAAATCGCCCGGCTGTATACCGATGGCGTGTTTGATGCCGCATTGAAGAAAAATTTTGAAGGCGATTTTCAGGTCCATTATCATATGGCACCGGCAGGGCTTTCCCCCATTGATCCCATTACCATTCATGCCCGAAAACGGCATTTCGGCCCGTGGTTAAAGATTTGTCTGCGCGCGCTGGCAATGGCCAAAGGATTGCGGGGCACCTGGTTCGATCCCTTCCAGTGGACATCAGAACGCAGACTTGAGCGAGCCACCCGCACAGCGTATGAAAGAGATCTTGAACGCATCCAATCTATCCTGGCACCACATAATTTTGACCTCTGTCTGGAACTTGCCCGTCTGCCTATTGCGCTCCGTGGCTTTGGCCACATAAAGATGGGTGCCCAAATTCAGATTGAAACCCGCCGAAAAGAACTGATTGCCTTGCTGGAAAATGGCAAATCAGGGCAAATCGCAGCAGAATAAACGAGAATAAAAAGAGTAAGACAAAGAACCGCCACAAGGTAACTTCCCAAACGATGTTTTCCGACAATCCCATCATCACAGGTTACCGGCGCGCCATGCGCCACCGCCATTACCGCAACTACACCTATGGCAGCACCTTTTCTCTGGTTGGGACCTGGACGCACCGGGTGGCCATGGGCTGGCTGACATGGGAGCTGACCCATTCATATGCATGGCTTGGGATTATCGCCTTTGCCGATCTTTTTTCCATGATGCTGATCACCCCAATTGCCGGGGAACACGCAGACCGCATGGACCGGATCAAACTGGCGACCTGGTCCCAATTTGCCATGATGTGTCAGGCTGCGACGGTCGCCATTTTGGTGTTCACGGATTTGATCGAAATTTGGTCGCTGTTAACCCTGACCATTATTTTAGGCCTCATGCATGGCTATCATACGGCATCGAGGCTTTCCATGGTGCCCAATTTGGTGCCAAGAGAAGACCTGATGCCGGCCCTTGCCATCAATTCCATGATCTTTAATGTGGCGCGCTTTATCGGCCCTGCGGTGGCTGGATTAATCATTGCCAATTTCGGTATTTCGCCGGCGTTTGCCTTTAACGTGCTTACCTTTATCGGGTTTCTGGCCGTCCTTATCAGTCTGGAGCCGCTGGAAATTGAACATAAATCTGACAATGGAAAAGGCGCGCTCGCCAATATTGCCGAAGGGGTTCGCTATTCCGTCAATCATGCAGGCATTGGCCCCTTGCTGATCATGCTGACGATCACATCTTTTTGCGCCCGGTCCCTGCCTGATCTTCTGCCCGGCTTTGCAGATGGTATTTTCCAACGTGGCCCCGAAGGGCTCGCCTGGCTGACCTCCATGATGGGGCTTGGTGCCATGCTGTCAGGCTTTGTTTTTCTGGCCCGCGACGGCGTGGTCGGTATGACATCCATGGTGACTTACAGTTTGCTGTTCATGGCGCTTTCCATCATTGCCTTTGCCATCAGCGATGTTTTCTGGGTTTCCACGGTGATTATTGTCTCTGTCGGGTTTTTCATGAGCATGACCACCATTGGCACCCTGAACCTGATGCAAACCGCCGTCAGCGGGGAAATTCGGGGCCGGGTGATGTCCATGTATACGTTCCTCCATCAAGGTGGGCCAGCCATCGGCACCCTTCTGATTGGCGGTGTTGCGGAACATACCGGCCTTCCATGGCCCGTGTCAGTGGGGGCCGGCATCGCAATTTTAGTCTGGGTCTGGATGCTGAACCGTCTTCCCGCCATGCAGGCCGCCATGGAAACCGACGCGGTCAAAGCCGCTGACACGCCGTCATCGCCACCCTCATCACCGAGTTCATCATGATCAAGGTTGGGAACTGGGGCCACATTGCTGAATCGCTCCGCCATCGCGATCACCGTCTGTTCAACACAACTCTGGTGCCCGCACTGATATCGCTTTGGGCGCAACGCACAGGCATTGGCTGGCTGACATGGGAATTGACCCATTCACCAACATGGCTGGGCATTATCGCTGCCGCCGATCTTTTGCCTGTGGTGATTATCTCACCTTTTGCAGGGGCCATCGCCGATCGCGCATCGTCGCTTTTTATGATGCGCCTGACCCAAGCCATCATCATGATCCACGCTTTGGTGTTGTGGGGCCTGACCGCCGCTGATTTCATCAATATCTGGGGGCTGTTGGTCCTGTCACTGGTCACCGGCATCAACCAACCCTTTTCCACCAGCGGGCGCATGGTGTTCTTCCCATCTTTGGTGCCAAAAGCGGAACTGGGCACGGCCATTGCCATCAATTCAACCATCTTTAACGGCGGGCGCGCCATTGGCCCTGCCCTTGCCGGTATCATGATTGCGCCCTTTGGGGTGGCTTCGGTCTTTCTTCTGAATTTTGCGTGCTTTGCCGCCCATATGGTCAATCTGTTCCGCATCAAATCCGGTGCGGATGAACCGGCCTCCGGACAGCGCAAAGGCATGATGGGGGAAATTGCCGAAGGCATCCGCTACACCATTGCCCATCCGGGTATTGGCCCCATGGTCTTGCTTCTGGTCGTTGCCTCCGTGGCATCCCGACCCATCGCCGACATGATCCCGGGCTTTGCAGATGCCGTCTTTTCCAGAGGCGCCGAAGGGCTCGGCTGGTTGTTGACCGCCATGGGGATCGGCGGGTTCGCGGCGGCCATCTGGCTGGCCCAACGCGGCCCTGTTGCGGGTCTGACCAAAATCGTTCTGATGAACAACCTGTTGGTCGGCATTGCCATGGCCGCCTTTGCCCTGATCGGAAATTTCTGGGCAGCGGCCGTATTTTTAGCCGTCGTCGGCTTTGCACAGGTGGTGACCGGCACCGGCACCCAAACCCTGATGCAAACCGCCGTAGATGGTGCGGTGCGCGGCAGAGTGATGTCGGTTTACACGCAGGTTTACCGAGGGATGCCCGCCCTGGGTGCCATTGTCATGGGCTGGATTGCAGAACAATACGGGCTGGACATCACCGTTGCCGGGGCTGGCGTGATCTGTGTTCTCATCTGGATGGCCTTCCATCGCCGCCGCCATGCCATGGCAGATGCTATGGAACGCAATACCCCGACCTGAGATTTCTCAGCCGCCAGCCGCTAGCTATCTGAATGTTCTGTGGCAACGTGATCCTTGAACGCGGCCTTTTGTTCATCGGTGGCTTCTGTCTGGTATTTGGCCTTCCACTGGTCATAGGGCATGCCGTACACCATTTCTCGGATATCATCGAATTCGGCTTCGACACCTTGATCATCGGCCGCCGCCTTCATCCACTTTGAAAGACAATTACGGCAGAACCCGGCCAGGTTCATCAATTCGATGTTTTGCACTTCTGTGCGTTTCTGCAGGTGGCCAACCAGTGTCCGAAAGGCTGCCGCTTCCAGTTCTGTGCGCGTTGCTTGATCCATGATTTGTTCCTCTATTTAGCCTTGTCGTTGGCGGTCATTATACGCTTTTTTCAGCAATAACGGGTTTCAAATTTTGCGGCACTGGCCCGCCCAGCGCCCAATCCAGCAAGGACACCACATGGACAATCGGGGCATCCATCTCTGGTTCCAGCTGCAACATGCACCCAAGATTGGCCGATGCCACCACATCGGGCCTGAGGACGGCAATGGCTACCGCTTTTTTTACGCCTAAATTTTTAGCAAGGCCCGGTTTCAAAATATTATAGGTCCCAGCCGAGCCACAACAGGCACCGCCGTCATCAGGGGCGACCACTTCGAAGCCAGCGCGCATTAAAATACCCGCTGTTCGCCCCGCAACGCCTTGGCCGAATGCCAAAGAACAAGGGGCCTGCCAAGCCACCCGCAAGGGCGGCAGATCGGCCCGAAAATCCAGACCATCCTCAAACCCATCTAGGGCTTCTATAAATTCGCCCCCGTCGCGCACCATCCCGGCAACCAAGGATGCACGCGTCTGCCACATGGGATCATCTGCAAAAAGATCACCATAGTGTTTCATGGCCGTGCCACACCCTGATGCGGTTTGAATAATACCATCAACGCCTGCCCCCGCCATTTCCGCTTCAATGCGGGCAATGATGGTTTTTGCATGGTTGCGGGCATCATCGGCCCGTCCAAGATGTTCGCTGATGGCACCACAACATGGCGTGCCATCAAGGATCACCACATCAAACCCTGCGCGGTTGAGAATCCGCACCATGGCACCATTGATGTTGGGTGCCAGAACCGATTGGACGCAGCCCGGAATCATGGCCATGCGCCCGCGTTTTTTCTGATCCGTTTCATAAATCCCGGGGGTTAAAAAATCGCCCTCCAACAAGGGCCTGTCCAACCGGGCCAAGGCCGAGCGCAGGCGTCTCCCCAATAAACTGCCCCCGAACAATTTATGAAGCGGCCCCAGAAGCCGTGCCAGGACAATGACCCAGGCAAACATTTTCGGACTGGGAAGAATTTTATTCAGAAAACCGCGCACCCATTGATCAGATAAGGATCGTTTGACCCTTGTTTTATCCGTCTCTGTTATCGCTCGGGTGATGTTCAGAAGACTGCCGTAATCAACCCCTGACGGGCATGCGGGCATGCAGGCAAGGCAGCCAAGACAGCGGTCAAGATGGGTGATGGTCTTTAAAGGCACAGGCCCATCAGATTCAAGAACATCCCGCATCTGCCAAATGCGCCCTCTTGGCCCATCCAGTTCATCGCCGGTTAATTGATAGGTCGGACAGACCGGCGCACAAAAGCCACAATGGACACAGGCCCGCAAAATATCATTTGCAGCGGCAATTCGCGGATCATTCAATTGTTGTTCGGTGAAATCCGTGCGCATGACTAGAGGCCCTTAAACATGCGACCGGGATTGAGAATATGTTCCGGGTCGAAATTGTTTTTAATGCGCTTGCTCAGTGCCGCAAGGGGGGCCGGTTCGGGATGAAAGACATCGACTTCGCTGCGAACATCTTCTGATGCCCGAAACAAGGTAATGTTGCCCCCGGTCGGTGCCGCGTAACGGCGCATCCGCTCTGCCATTGATGTAATACTTTCCCCATCTATAGGCGCATCAAGGGCCAACCAGGCGATGCCACCAGCCCAATCAAGCTGAACTTCCCCACTATAGCGCCGGAAGATGCGATCGATGACCAACATCACCTCGCCCGGGGGCATGCTGAACCGCCATAGCGTTTCACAAGATTGGCCATCATGCTTTGGCAGCAAAGTGCCATCTGCAATCTCGCGCCAGAAAATCTGGCTGTTATGGGTGTGCAGTTCTTCGGTTTCAGAAAATTCTGACAGCGTTTTGCGCAGGCCCGCTGCGCGCTCTGCCACCGCACCGGGGGCCCCTTCAAGGCGCATCGCCGTCACCGCACGCCCGGCACCAGCAACGTAATCAACGCCTGACCGCGCGGCACCTTTTGCTTCCAGATAGGCAGCACCTGAAATTTCCCAAAGCCCTTCCAGGGCCAGCCCGTATTCGCCCAACGCTTCATCGGGTTTTTGGCCAAACACCAAAATGGTACGCGCACTTCTGGCCCGGGGCAATACCTTGAAGGTCACCTGAGACAAAACAGCCAAGGTTCCATAAGACCCCGTCACCAGTTTTGACATGTCGTAGCCGGTGACGTTTTTCACCACCCGCCCACCAGACACGAATACCTCGCCCCGGCCACTGACACACCGAATGGCCAAAATATGATCCCGCGCTGCCCCGGCAAAAGGCCGCCTTGGGCCTGAAAGATTACACGAATATACACCCCCAATGGTGCCCAGATCAGAACCAGCGCCAAACAGGGGGCCAAAATCCGGCGGCTCAAATGCCAGCTGCTGATTGTGTTCTGAAAGGGCTGCTTTAATCTCAGACAACGGCGTCCCACTGGATGCCTCCATCACCAATTCACCCGGTTCATAATACGTAATGCCAGAATGCGCTCCCAAAGAAAGGCGGGCTTTGGCCAACACCGGATGGCCAAGCCCCCCTTTGGTATCGGCACCGGAAATTGCCAATGGGGTTTTATCTGCCAACGCCGCCTTTACGGCATCGGTCAATTCAGATTCGTTTTTAGGGACGATCGTCTCGGTCATCTCTATCTCAGAAACGGTCGAGTTCGGGATGGGGCAATTTTCCCCCATGAACGTGAAGACGGCCCAGTTCCGCACAGCGATGCAATGTCGGAAACACCTTTCCGGGATTAAGAATGCCATCGGGATCAAAGGCACATTTCAGGCGTTGCTGATGGGCAAGATCATCGGCGCTAAACACGTCGTCCATCAGATCTCGCTTTTCCACACCAACGCCGTGCTCGCCGGTCAGGACACCGCCCACTTCCACGCAAAGCCGGAGAATTTCAGTGCCAAAGGCTTCGGCCTTTTCCAATGCCCCCGCTTCATTGGCATCATAGAGAATAAGCGGGTGAAGATTACCGTCGCCCGCATGGAACACATTGGCGACCTGCAGCTGGTAGTGTTCGCTCATGCCTGCTATGCGACCTAACACCTCTGGTAACCGGCCCCTTGGAATGGTGCCATCCATGCAATAATAATCTGGTGCAATCCGGCCAACGGCTGGAAATGCCGCCTTGCGCCCCGCCCAAAAAGAAAGTCGTTCCGCTTCGCCTGCACTGGTCCGAAGGGTTGTACACCCCGCAGCCTTTGCTATTTTCTCGATTTCGCCGCTTGCCACTTTTGCCTCAGATGCGGGGCCATCAATTTCTATAATCAACAGCGCGGCCGCATCGACCGGGTAGCCCACGCCCACAAATGCTTCGGCAGCGCGAATGGCAGGCCCATCCATCATTTCCATGCCGCTTGGGATAATGCCCGCTGCAATCACATCGCAAACACATTGGGCGGCATCTTCGACCGATCCAAACCCTGCTAAAAAGGCGACAGATGTTTCGGGCGTTTTGCGGATGCGAACCGTGACTTCGGTCACGATACCCAGCATGCCTTCGGACCCGGCCATGACCCCCATAAGATCAAGGCCCCCTTGTTCCATATGGCGCCCGCCCAGGCGCACGATTTCACCGCCCGGCAATACCACTTCAAGGCCAAGGATATTATTTGTGGTCAGCCCGTATTTCAGACAATGCACACCGCCGGCATTTTCGGCAACATTGCCCCCAATGGTGCACGCCACCTGACTTGATGGGTCTGGCGCATAATAAAAACCATGTTCCTGGACCGCATGGGTAATCGCCAAATTGGTGACGCCGGGTTCTGCTGTCACCGTTCGGTTGACGTAATCAATGTCCAAGATGCGGTTGAGCCGTGATAGCCCGAGGGTAATGCCATCGGCCAGCGGCAACGCCCCACCCGAAAGCGATGTCCCCGCCCCACGGGGAACAATCTTGATTTTTTCAGCAGCACAATACGCCAATACCGCTGCGACCTCGTCTCGGTTGCTGGGCAGAACCACAATGAGCGGGGCTTGGCGATAGGCCGTTAACCCGTCACTTTCATAGGCTGAAAGTTCTGCTGCATGGTCAATCACCCCATCCACAGACACCATCGTGCGCAACGCCCGGGCAATCTCATGGCGGCGAGCAAGAATGCTGGCATCTGGCTCAGGCATTTCCATAAAGCATGTCTCCTCGGGCACTCGTTACACAGGCCACTATTGGTGGTCACTATACCCGGCCTGCGCGCCCAATCAATCATGGCTATTGGGTGAAAAAAGATGACTGGCGCAAGCCCTAAACGGGGGGTAGTGTTGCGCCATGTCACAGCGTCGAAATGCAAAAATCATTGCCACCCTTGGCCCTGCAAGCCAAACACCCAGCCAAATAGAGGCCCTGCACCGCAAAGGGGCCAATGTCTTCCGGCTCAATTTCAGTCATGGCAGCCATGACATTTTAAAAGACTTAATTGCAATCATCCGCGATTTGGAACGAAAATGTGGCCGCCCCATCGGCATCCTCATGGACCTTCAGGGGCCGAAACTCCGCGTTGGCACCTTCATCGATGGCAAAATCACCCTCAAGACCGGGGATCATTTTCGGCTTGATCGATCAAAAAAGCCCGGCGATCAAACCCGCGTATCCCTGCCCCATCCCGAAGTCTTTTCTGCACTGAAGCCAAAGCACGACCTGTTATTAGACGATGGTCGCATCCGGCTTCGGGTTGAAAAGAAAACCCGTGATTATATCGATACCCGTGTCATTACCGGTGGGGTGCTGTCAGACCACAAAGGCCTGAATGTGCCCAATACGGTGTTGGCCTTGCCCGCGTTGACCACCAAAGACAAGCGCGACCTGCGCTTTGCGCTTAAAAATGGTGCCGACTGGATTGGGCTTAGCTTCGTCCAGCGCCCCAAAGACGTCGCCGAAATTCAGGCCATCGCCAAAGGCCGTGCCAGCATCATGTCCAAGCTGGAAAAACCTGCGGCAATCCAGGAACTGGACAAAATTATCGCACTTTCTGATGCCGTCATGGTGGCCCGGGGCGATCTGGGCGTGGAAATGCCCCCCGAAGAAGTGCCAACCCTGCAAAAACGAATCATCCGCCATTGCCATGAGGCAGGCAAGCCTGTGGTGGTTGCCACCCAGATGCTGGAATCCATGATCCAATCCCCGGCACCCACCCGGGCCGAAGCATCGGACGTTGCCACCGCCATCT
Source organism: Rhodospirillales bacterium (assembly GCA_018666775.1). Taxonomy (NCBI): domain Bacteria; kingdom Pseudomonadati; phylum Pseudomonadota; class Alphaproteobacteria; order Rhodospirillales; species Rhodospirillales bacterium. Next base: position 21,941 of record JABIXC010000007.1, read on the forward strand.
ATGACGGTGCGGATGCGGTGATGTTATCTGCTGAAACGGCTGTTGGGTCTTATGGCAAAGAAGCCGTTGGCATGATGGAACGCATCATTCGCCAGGTCGAACAGGATGACCATTATCTAGATGTCATAGAGACCACCCGGGTTGAAGCCACCGCAACAGCATCCGATGCCATCACGGCCGCTGCCGGGGCTGTCGCCCATACCATTTCTGCTGCCGCCATTGTGACCTACACCACATCAGGCTCCACAGCATTGCGCGCTGCCCGCCAACGCCCCAGTGTGCCAATTATGTGCCTGACCAACCAACGCAGCACAGCACGCCGCATGACAGTGGTCTGGGGGCTTTATCCTGTGGTCACGGGGGATGTGCGGAACTTTACTGAAATGGTTGCGCGCGCGGCCCGCATTGCTGTGCGCGAACGGTTTGCGCGCAAAGGCCAACAACTGGTCGTCACCGCAGGGGTGCCCTTTGGAACACCCGGGGCGACCAATGTCCTCAGAATCTTTACCGTTAACGAATAAGCAAAATACGCTGCCAAAATTCAGACAAATAAAAACGCCGCCCCTAAGGGCGGCGATCATGATGGGCTATCCCCGATCTTGATGGGGGCTGGCCTGATAGGGGCCGATCAGCCTTGGCGTGCCTTGAAACGGGGGTTGCGCTTGTTAATCACATAAACCCGGCCCCGGCGACGAACGACACGGCAGTTTTTATCACGTGTTTTTGCTGATTTCAGCGAATTCAGAACCTTCATGATCCCGGCTTTCCTAATAAATGTCTTAAAGAAAGGCCCATTTGGGCCCCGTTGATGCGGCGGAACATAAGGGTTTGACCCCGTTGTGTCAACCGTCGCCACAACGCCTTGTTTCTGCCTGTAAAACCCTTGTTTTAGAAGCCTTATTTCTTGATGGCGACCAAGCGATAGACCAGCAAAGCCCCGGAATCCATAGCTTCAACGCAATAAGCCCAATCGGTCGCCGTTTCCAGAAGGGCTTGTTGCAATTGCGGGGGAACCCCGTCGCGTTCATGACTGGTAATAAATTTTTCCCAACCCGCAAAGATATCGCCACGCACCTGGGCGGTAATATCCTGATCTACCCGCACTTCGAAATTAAGCTGGCGCAGCATTTCCTGGGCTTCGGCAGGACTCCATAAATAGATGGGTCTGGATTGGACCTCTTTCCATTTAGCGATCGCCGGATCATCGGCACGACCCTCGGCCACAACATAATCGGTTATCAGCAAGGATGAATCCATTTTCAGGCCTTCCTGTACGCTGGTCAGCAATTTTTCCTTGTCCTTGACCATGTACAGGGCTTCTCTGGAAAATGCGCAGGCGAAGTGTTCTTCACGCACCGTCAGGTTTTCCATATCGGCATGCTCAATTTCTGCTTTTTTGCTCAACCCTGCCTTAATGGACATCTCAACGCCCGCCTGGGCCAGCTCGGCATCGGCTTCATAAGCAGAAACCCAAACATCAAATTTCTTTGCAATGTCCCGAATGGCACCACCAAGGCCGGCGCCTATATTGAGAACATTGGTTTCCTTCTGAATGCCAAAAGAAGACACCATTTCCATGGTCCTCTCAGAACCCCCCGGAATAACCTCGCCTTCGCCCCACAAAAGTTCGGCAACAAGAATGCGCGATGGATTCCAATATGCCTGGGGGCCTTGATCGGTCTTGTCTTTGCCGCCAGCAACGACCTTTAACGCGGGCTCGCCATCGGCGTCTTCAACCTCTTTCTCAGCATCGGCCACAGCCTTTAGCTGTTTGTATTCATCGACATCCTGGCCTTCCCACCAAGCCATAATGCGTGTGATCAGATTGTTCTCGCCTTCGTCTTCACCCGGCGCAGGCGCATCCCCCTTAGAATCACTGCCACCATCAGCGGTTGGCTCAAGACCAGCCTCGTCGCTTTCCGCGCCGGGTTCTAACCCAGCCGGATCCTTTTTGCCGAATGGCAAAACCTTCATTAAGGCTGACGCCACATTCATACCAGGCTACTTCCTTCATTCCAGGCAGTGCTGATGCCAAAAAGCCCCAACCTTGCCCTGCAAGGGACACAAATACCGGGACAATCTATCGGCAAAATAGGCCCATAGACGTTCCCACATACCTAGAATTCTATAGTTTCACGGTTAATAAAAAACTAAGGAAGCCAGGCGCGTCATGGAAATTAAAGGGCAGAAACACAACAAAAAAGGCTGTTGGAACCCCTTAGTTGCGGCCAGGTCTTTGATCTCCATCCCTTGATCGCTAGTGAGGGTTGTGAGGGCTTGATCCAATTCAAACGTTTTCATGACATTGGGGGTTCAACCCTATTGATCAACCCTTTGCGTCGTGCAAAAAAATGATTAGTATTCGAAACATCCCTGTATGACCAAGCTTGCTTTGAGGAAATAAAACAATGATCGGACTAGGTTTCGCAACAGCACATGCCCCGGCGGTTTTCTGCCCGGCGAAATGGTGGCCCAAAGTGTATGAAGGGGTCCCTGATTACATGCGCGATTCCCAACCCCACACAGCAAAGCTGGAAACCCCAGAGGTCATCGAAGAACACGTCGCGCGCATCGAGACCGTTTTTAAAAACCTGCGCAAACAAATCACGGATTACAAACCCGATGTCATCATCTATATCGGCGATGATCAGGGCGACATGTTCAATTCAAGCAACAATCCCATTTTTGCCGTGTTCACGGGCGATGAAGTATGGGGTGCGTCAAAGCCTCGCTACATCGACCAGCCTTTGGAAGATTCCCATGTCACCGTCCCGGTCCATACAGACATGGCCAACCGCATTCTCTTTGGTCTGGTCAAACATGGCTTTGATGTCTCTAACCTTGGAAAAATGCAGCCTCTGGGAAAGCCCAGCCAGGGCATGTCCCATATGCTGATTCACCCCCATCCCCGGATTAATCCAAAACTTGATATTCCGGTGGTCCCAATTTTCATCAATGAAAACTTTCCACCTTTGCCCACGGCACAGCGGTGCTGGGATATGGGCATTGCCTTGCGCGAAATTCTGGCCGATGCGCCGGAACGCATTGCAATTTACGCTTCAGGGGGCCTATCCCACGACCCCCGCGGCCCACGATCTGGCTGGATTGATGAACCCCTGGACCGCTGGGTTCTGGAACGGATAGAGCAAAACAAGGGTGAAGACCTGTGTAATCTATTCACCTTCGATTCAGACACCCTGCGGGGCGGCACCGGTGAAATTCGGGCATGGATCACCGCTGCGGCCATCATGCAGCGCGCAGGCAAGGTTCTGGATTATATCCCGTCCCATCATGCAAAGACCGGTCTGGGTTTTGCCTGCTGGCCAGAAGAAAACAGCTAGGCCGCGTTATGGATGCCTTTTCTCTCGCGACGGAACGGACTGAGCGCGCAGCATTGATGGATATTCATGCTGCAGCCCCTTTGGATGCCCGCGCAGCTTTGGGCATGGAAGGGGAAACCATTGGCAGCGCATATCTTTCGCTTACACGGAATGATCCCAATGTCATGTTCAACCGCACCATCGGCCTTGGCCTTGAAACAGAAGCAAGCCGCCAGGAAGTCAGGGATTTGGTTGCCCGTTACAAAGAAGCCGGCATTGCGCGCTATTTTATTCACCTGCATCCCGAATCCCGCCCGGCTGGATTAAAAGACTGGCTGGGGGAAGAAGGACTGGAGCCAACCCGTGCCTGGGTGAAGTTTCAGCGCGATCCCGGCAATATTCCCAGCGCCAAAACAGATTTGAGCGTTCGTGAAATTGGCCCGGAACACGGGGCCGACTTTGGCCGTATTGTTGCCACGAGCTTTGGCTTCACAAATCCTATGGCCGAGGTTTATGCAGCCCTTGCAGGGCGCGATCATTGGCACATTTTCATGAGTTTTGATAAGAACCAGCCCGCCGGGTGCGGGGCCCTGTTTGTTCACGAAGGGCTGGGCTGGCTGGATTGGGGGGCTACTGATCCCGACCTTCGAGGACGCGGTTCCCAAGGGGCGACCCTTGCTGCACGGATCGAAGGCGCATCCATCCATGGCTGCCAAATTCTAGCGGTAGAAACCGGTGAGGCTGTGGAAGGGGATCCTCAGCATTCTTATCACAACATCGAACGGGCTGGCTTCAAACCATCCCACGCCCGGGCCAATTTCGCGCCACCAAAAGATTAAGCCGCGCCATAAACTGGCTGCCGAGGCTTACCGGGGGCATTCGTTCGAAGGATAGGAAACCGCTAGGCGCTTTGCTCTGGCTGTTTCACCTGTTTCGGCTTTGATGGGGAAAGTGCGGAAGCAACGGCAGAAACGATCCAGGCCGGAATCAAAAGTCCAAGTGCGACCCCACCTGAAACAAACAGTCCATCAATACGACAGCTCTCAACCGAGAAACAAAGTGTTCCGTTGACGTAAAATACAAATATCGAGATGATCCATGTAAGAACGCCCCAGATAAGTCCCTTGATGTTGATTCTGCCCATTACAGCCTCGAATTGGTTGTTTGCATGTTTAAATGCAAGATGATTATGTCTTTGTTCTGCCAACCATTTAAAAGGCAAGAACGAATATGAGAATGGTTATTACGTAAAAATTTAAAAAAACTTTTAACATTTGGATGTTTTTTCACCCCCAGCAAAATAAAAATAATTTATTTTGTGTGAGCGCAATTCGTAAAATGTTAAGTTAACCAACGTCTTTGGGCACTTTCCCGCAACCTTGAAAAATGAATTTTGTTTACATCATATGACCATGACCCATTCCGTCTATATCGGTTTTGACCGCCGCGAACCAGAAGCGACCGAAGTAGCAAGAGCATCCCTGCTTGCAACGTCTTCCATCCCGCTAAACATTCAGGAATTGCGCGAAGAAGAACTGCGCGCCAAAAACCTGTATGACCGGCCCTTCACCACAGAAGGTAATCAGCGGATTGACACCCGCGACGGCAAACCATTTTCAACAGATTTTTCATTCACCCGGTTTTTGGTGCCCGCATTACAAGATTATAAGGGCTGGGCACTTTGCACCGATTCAGATTTTCTATTTCGCCGAGACATCAAAGCCCTGTTTGATCTGGCCGATGACAAATATGCCGTCATGTGCGTTCAGCATAATCATCGCCCCAAAGAAAACATAAAAATGGATGGGCAGCGCCAGGAGCTTTATTTCCGAAAAAACTGGTCGTCCATGATTCTGTGGAATTGCAGCCACCCTGCGAATGCAAAATTGACTGTGGAAATGACAAACAATTCCCCAGGCTCATTCCTGCACGCTTTCAAATGGCTGGAAGATGAACAGATCGGCGCCCTGCCTGAGGGGTGGAATTGGCTGGATGGATGGTCATCGCCTGAAATTGACCCGGAAATTGTCCACATGACCCGGGGCATCCCAACCATGAAAGGGTACGAAGACATCCCCTATGCCGATGAATGGCGAAGCTATCTGAAATAGGCCATGAAACTCATCGACCTATTCAGAAAACCCAAAAAACACCGCACGGTTGAAGGCAAGACAAGCCTCATTCTTGCACACCACGACGTCGATCTTTTCCTTGATGTTGGTGCCAATGTTGGCCAAACGGGCCAAATGCTCAGACGCTGGGATTACGCCGGAAAAATTATTTCTTTTGAGCCGGTCATCAGCTGTTACGAACAACTTGTGGCGGCCGCATCCAACGACCCCCTATGGGAGGTCAATGAGCGCACCGCCCTGGGCGACTGTGACGACATGGTGGAAATGATGGTTTCCGGTGCATCCGACCTCAGCAGCCTTTCCCCACCGACCGATGCCCTGAAATCAGCATTGCCACGGACTGAAACCATACAACACGACCGGGTTCCCATTCATCGGCTTGATACGCTGTTCCCAAATGGCTTTAAGGATGCATCGCGCCCTTTCCTCAAGATTGATGCCCAGGGTCACGACATGGCGGTCTTACAGGGTGCGGAAGGAATCATGGATTCCATTTTTGGAATCCAGATCGAAATGTCCCTGCTCCCGCTTTATGAAGGGGAGCCCAATTACCTTGAAATTCTGAATTATTTGCACGAATTGGGGTTTGTGCCTCACCTTATGACCGAACGAACCTTCGCACGGCGCATCAACCGCCAGCTCCAGATTGACGGCGTGTTATCGGTACGTTTTCTGATCGCGGAACCAGGCCGACAAGAAAACAAAACGCTTTCCCAATCCTTCGCACAGCTTGAACCAAAACCGGGTCAAAGGATAAAGCCGCCTGGCCCATCCCGTTGAGCGAACCGTCTTGTCAAAACGCACATCGCCAATGGTAGACACGGCTTCTGGATCGGTCCCCAGAGGGGCAGGATGGACCACCAGCGTTTCCAACCCGGTTTCCCAACACCGCCCCTGCAGCGTATCAATGGGCACCCAATTCACACGGGTGTGGGCAACCATGACCCGGGCCGCTTTCAGGGTCATCAAATATGCGTGTGCCCCACCCGGTGCCGTGGGCAAACGTGCCAACGCATACCGACCCAAAAGGGGTGCTATGATCCGGCACCCGCGATCATAGATTTTCCCTGCACCCAAAAACCGAATGACATCCCACGGACGGGGATCATCAATCAGGGCACGAACAACCGCTGGAAAATCGTCTTCGAACATGACGTCATCTTCGAGAACAATGGCGTGCGCCATTCCTTCATCAACCATCTTTTCAAAAATTTTCCGGTGTGCAAGAAGGCAGCCCAATTCACCCGCCGTCATATCGCGGCCATAACAGCGCCGCCGATGGGCACCATCATAAAAAGGGGATTGCTCAAGATCGAGGGTCGCCCCGTCCACGCCTTCGATGAATTCAGGAACGATACCAATCGCATCCAGCCTGGAGACCATGGCCGTCTTGCTATCGACATCACGGGGCAAATTAATGACAAAGACGCGTGGGAAGCTCACAGTTTCAAATCCGATCAAACGATGGGATTACTTCTTTGAGTCAGAAGCCCATTCACGTACAGATCCACTCCGCCACGATGACGAGGATTTGCATTTTGGACAAATACGCTCACCCGTCCATTCACTGGGAAATGGACGTCGGCAGGCGAGACAATCGCGGACCTTCGGGGCAATATCCCCATCGGGTTCTGGTTTTTTATAACTCATAAGGGGCAATTTCCCCGCCAAAGGCGGCTCATAGTCGGAAAGAACGTGTTCTTAGCAGGGTTGAGAATATTTTCATAGGGTGTTCATGTCGAAAATCACCAAAAAATGGGCGAAATGGGTCAATTTCGGAAAAAATAGAAAAATAAGAATAGTTGTTTTTGCAATAAATGCTTGCATTTCAGGACTATCATGCGCATATGCACGCCGTGATGGCTCCACAGCCCCTACTGGTAATGCCTCCGCAACATAGCGTTTTCGCTCTGCTGCAGATAATTCTCCCTCAAGTCGTTGTGTGATCTTTCGCCTCGGATAAAAACAAATGTTTTTCCGAATAACCTAAAACTTTGAAAGTAATACAATGACCACAGGTACCGTAAAATTCTTCAATGCCACTAAAGGCTTCGGCTTCATTTCACCAGAAGATGGTTCAAAGGACGTTTTCGTTCACATCTCCGCTGTTGAAGCAGCCGGCATCGCCAATCTCAATGAAGGCCAGAAGGTCAGCTTTGATGTTGAACCTGATGCCCGCGGCCCTAAGGCTGTTAATCTGCAGGCTGAGTAACGCCGCAGAAGAGGCTTTTTAGCCTCTCTGAGAATCTCCCGCGGTCGCGCAAAGCACTTCTATTAAGAAGCTGTTCGTCGCGGGAGTTCCCTCCCTTTTTTATATTTCCGTTGTTTCCAGGTGCGCGTGGAAGTGGCAAAAGCGCCCAACGCGGCGCGTGCCGGTTCGAGCTTTTCGCACCCCTGCGCGCGTACTTGCGCGCGTAGAAAGATTAAACCATTGAATACTCAAGTTAATACTCAAGAAAATACTGTCCCCAGCTTTGCTGAGCTTGGCATTATCGAGCCCCTATGTCATATGCTCGCCGCCAAGAATTACACTTCCCCCACCCCCATTCAGGCCAAATCTATTCCTATTTTGCTTGAAGGCCGCGATGTCCTGGGCATTGCCCAGACCGGCACCGGGAAAACGGCCGCCTTTGCACTGCCTATCCTGCAAATTCTGAAGGCCGGTGGTGGCAAGCGCGCACCCCGAGCACTGATTATGGCGCCTACCCGCGAACTGGTGATCCAAATCGCCGACGACGTCCGGTCGTATGGTGCCAGCACCAAACTGCGCGTTGCCATGATCTTTGGCGGTGTCTCTCAAAAGGCCCAAGTGGACAAAATGCGCCAGGGCGTGGACATCATTGTCGCAACGCCTGGACGGTTGCTCGATCTGATGGATCAGGGCCATGTCAAACTTGGCACCGTTGAACATCTGGTTCTGGACGAAGCCGATCGCATGCTGGACATGGGGTTCATTCACGATGTCCGCAAAATTATTGCCAAAATTCCAAGGGAACGCCAATCCCTGCTCTTTTCGGCCACCATGCCGAATGCTGTGGAAAGCCTTTCCAAGGATATTCTTTCCAGTCCCACGCGCATTGATATTGCGCCCAAGACGGTAACGGTCAAGGCCATCAAGCAATGCGTTCATTTCGTGGAAACAGGTGCAAAAATCAGCCTGTTGCGCGATCTGATGGCCGACCAAAGCTTTAAACGCGTTATTGTGTTCACCCGCACCAAACATCGCGCCAACAAGGTTGCAGAAACACTGGTCAAGGCAGGCGTTTTGGCCGAGGCCATCCATGGCAACAAATCCCAAGGTGCACGACAGCGCGCGCTGGAAAATTTCCGCAAGGGAAAAGCCCGTGTTTTGGTGGCCACTGATATTGCCGCACGCGGCATTGATGTGCCTGGTGTTACCCACGTCATCAACTTTGAAATCCCCAATGAGCCGGAAAGTTATGTCCATCGCATTGGGCGCACCGCCCGGGCAGGAAATACAGGGATTGCACTATCGTTCTGCGATTCAACCGAGTACGCTTACCTGCGCGATATTGAGACGCTTATCCGGATGACCATTCCCTCTGAAAATGGTGAACGGCCTGCAAACATCGCCACTGCAAAACCGCCGAAAAAAGGTGGCGGAAATCGGGGTGGTCAGGGACGCCCCAACAAAAACCAGCGGCACAATCGTCCGCGCAGACAGGGCAAGCCTTCGCGCAGAGCCGCTTAACGTAACGCATCACAATGCACCGGGATAATCCGGTGTGTCTTAATGATAAACCCGGAGAAAGCCATGGCTCGCAAGCCAAATTACAATTTCGAAAAGAACCAACGCGAAATCCAGAAAAAGGAAAAGAAAGCCGCCAAGGCCGAAGCCAAGAGGCTTGAGGTAGAGGCGCGCAAGGAAGCCAAAGCATCCGAAGCCGGTGACACCCCCGCTTCTGAATAACCCTTTTTTCTATTTCCCTTAAAGCCCAAGGCCCGCAATACTTGGCTGGGTCTGGCTTAAAATACCCAAAAATACTGTGCGCCAAAGCGCGCAGTATTTTTGTATGGGCCGCATATTTTGGGCCCCAAAAATTAGGAACACTTCAGAAAATTTTCAACCGATGAGGGAGGGGGGAAATGGTGGGCGCGACAGGGCTTGAACCTGTGACCCCTACGATGTCACCGTAGTGCTCTTCCAGCTGAGCTACGCGCCCCCATGTTCGGGGTGAAGGCCAAAATTTGCCTTCGGGGCCGGGTTATACCCTATTGAGGGGGCATGTCCAAGATGATTGATGGATGAAGGCTGGAAAAATGCGGGGGCCGCCAAATGATGGGTTGGGCGCGTTAACCGGTGCTGGCCTGCTTTTTCAGAATCTCTTCTACCCGGTCCACCAATTCACGCAGATGGAAGGGTTTTGACAGAACTTTCGTGCCGCGCAATTCCTGATCGCGGCCGCGCAGCATAACGGCGGCAAACCCGGTGATAAACATCACCTGAAGCTCAGGATGGGAAATCCGGGCCCTGGCAGCCAGCTGGAAGCCATCAAGCGATGGCATCACAACATCTGCCACCAACAGATCAAATTGCACTGCCTTGGACGCTGATAACGCTTCCAAGCCATCTCCCACGGCGAACACATCATGGCCCGCCCGTTCCAGGGCTTTGGCTAAAAAGATGCGCATAGTGGCGTCGTCTTCAGCAAGAAGAATGCGGCTCATGACGGATTATTTCCTTGTACTCAGATCGGCCAAAACGACCAAAATTACAGCTTTTTAAACGCTCCGGAGGTTTCTTATATTGGCCCCCGAAGGCCCTCCCAAAGGCAGGGTTAACCCCCCACACATCCGAATTATTGCACTAAGGGTAAACCGGACTGGGGGCCGCGTCAAAGGTCCAAAAGTTAAAATTGTATAATTCCAGTAATCCCCCTCAATTCCAAGACGAACCCTTGGCAGACCCTTGGGTTTAGGGTAAGTCTGTCCATTATGGTTAACCCGACCACACCCCTTATTGACCCCAAAAATGCCCCCGCTGCGTTGCTAGAAGATGGGGTTTTAGAGATTCTGCGCCCCCGGCAACAGACCTTGCCTGTGGTATTTGCCTCCCCCCACAGCGGCACGAATTACACCCCGGAATTTACCCAGGCATCGAAACTGGACAGCACCAGTTTGCGCAAATCTGAAGACAGTTTCGTCGATGAAATTTTTGCCGCAGCCCCCGGTCTCGGAGCCCCACTGCTGAAAGCCCTGTTCCCCCGCGCCTATATCGATCCCAACCGGGAACCCTTCGAGCTGGACCCGGAAATGTTCAAAGATCCTTTGCCCACATACGTCAATTGCCAGTCTGCCCGGGTCGCCGCCGGGCTTGGCACCATTGCCCGGGTCGTGGCCACGGGCTCTGATATTTACAAAGACAAGCTATTGTTCACGGAAGCCGCAGATCGCATCAACCGGCTTTACCGCCCCTATCACAAAGCCCTGCAAGGGCTTTTGGAAGAAACCCGGGCTGCCTTTGGCTGGTGCCTGTTAATTGATTGCCATTCCATGCCATCGGTCGGTGGGCCGATGGATCAAGACCCCGGGATTGGGCGCGTCGATTTTGTGCTCGGTGATTGTTACGGGGCAGCCTGCCACAGCACCATTTCTGATCATGTGGAAACAATGCTGACATCTAGAAACCATTCTGTGACCCGCAATATTCCTTATTCCGGGGGCTATACCACCATGCATTATGGCCGCCCCGATGCCGGGGTTCATGCCCTGCAGATCGAAATCAATCGGGGGCTTTATATGGATGAAGATGCCTATACCCGAAGCGACGGTATGGCGGCACTGACAGAATCGCTGACCGCGTTGATTGGCTCTTTTCAGGATATAGCGCCCCCCACGGCTCCCTAAGCTGGCCCCAAAAGCCTGCGCAAGAAAAGCCGGCCCAAAAAAATCGAAAAAAAAGGCCACGCCGTAGCGTGGCCTTAAGTATAGGGAGGAAACGCCCAAAAAGGGTGTCTGCGGTCCAAAGCCGTAAGGCCCGGCACCGCAATTACGACTATTCCATAAGTGCAAAATAGTGTCAAATGTTTTATATAAGACTTGAGTAATAATATTACGTGTCCCTTCTGGCTCAGGGATTGCATCGAGAATGCTATGAAAGCCAACTTGCCAACCCCAATGTCTCTAAATTGCCGCCGCCTGTTGGCAGGAATGGCCCTGATTTTTGCCCTGGGCATGGGGTCAAATACCGTCTGGGCGAGCACGGAAAATGCACTTCAACCCATTGAAGATAATAAGAATTTATGCATGCACGCCGTTGATCGTGCAGAGCAAAAACACAATATTCCCGGACAAATTCTAAGGGCCATTTCCCTTGCGGAATCGGGCCGATATGACCGCCTGCGCAAGGCAAGTTTTGCCTGGCCATGGACGGTTACATCGGGAAAGAACAGCCACTACCTGCCAAGCCGGGAAGCGGCCATCGCCAAGGTTAAAGAAATGCGGGCCCAAAATATTCGCAATATTGACGTTGGCTGCATGCAGGTGAACCTTGGCTATCACCCCGATGCCTTTGCCAATCTGGATGAGGCTTTCAACCCCGAAACCAACGTTGCTTACGCCGCAGCGCATCTTGAAAAATTATACATTGCACGCCATTCATGGACCCTTGCCGTTGGGTACTACCATTCAGCTACCAGGCGCTTGAATCGGTCTTATCGGCGAAAGATTATGGGATTGTGGTGTGTGGAACGCAGACGCGCCGCAGCGGCCGAGCGTCAACGGGTCATCAAGGTGGGCGCAGAACGGCGTCGAAAGAGCGTTGTGGCCTATGAAGCGCGCCAACGCAAACACCGCGCATTTATCAAAGCCAGAAAAATAAAAAGAGGGGCGGCCCAAAGAAGTGCCCGACGAAATACCCTAATCGTATCCAACCGCTAACGCTGTCTGGAATCAAAGAGCACAAGAAGGGCCCCGGTCAGGCCCATGGCTGAAAGCAATAGAAACCCGCCTTTGTAGCCGAACCCTAATGCAACCAGCCCTGCAAATAATGCTGGCGAGATTACAACGCCTGCAAAGGTGACAAAGACCGACCCCCCGGTTGCCACGCCGGCCTGGCCTTTGGGGGCAACCAAGGCCAATTCCGCCAGAAACACCCCGTTCCAGCCAATGGCCGTGGCACCAAAGACAGCTGCGATGCCATAGATGATCCAAGGATCCCAGGTGGGATCAAAATGTGCGGTTGCGGCAGCCGCCGCCGACATCAAAAACCCCAACAGCGCCAAAAGAATCCGCGGTGAGACAAGGGTTCCAGAAACGGCCCCCCAGGCAACACGGCCAATCACCCCGGCAATCTGGGCAACGGCAAGGATGGCACCGGCCGCGATCAGGCTGTAATGCACTTCTGTCACCATGAAGGTGACAAGATAGGCAATCAGGGACATCTGCACCGAAGAATAGGTAAACGACAACAAAGACATGCGCCGAAGTCCTGCATCCCCCATAACCAGACGCAGCGGTGCGAACGGATCACGGCCAATCGGCGCATGGGGATCACGGTCTCCATCCAGATGGCGTCGCAAGGGCTGTAACCCCAGCGCCACACAAAAACAAGCCACTGCCACCGCACTTGCCGCCCCCTGCCAACCCCAGAGCAAGACAAGCAGTGGCACCACGACGCCCGCCAATGCGCCACCGGCTGGCACCCCGGTCTGTTTCAAAGAGAACACAATCGGAATCAGATGCGGCGGTGTGGTTCGTGCCAGAATATGGGAACTGACCGGGGTGGGCGGGCCATAGGCAGCCCCAAGAATAAGGGCCGAAAACACCACTGCCACCAAAGTACCGACGGTCAACCCCAACAACCCGACACCGGCGAGCACCAAACAAATTTGGGCCAAACGAATAGCGCCGAACCGCTTGACCGCGGGCCCCCCTAAAATGGCCCCGATCATGGCAGCAGAAAAGACCACAGACATGTAAATACCAACCCAGGACGCAGGCACCCCAAGATCTGCCCCCAGACGCACGGCAAAGACCGGCAAGGTCAAGATGGCCATGGTTACCATCACCTGAAAAACTGTCATGGAGATCAGTGGGGCAAGAACGGTCCGAACAGATGGTGACCCCAAATCAGGCATTAGGTGTTCCCAATATTTTCGCGGTTCATATTTTTCATGACGATGGCACCATTATCCGATAAAAATCATGGAGGCCCAGCAAACAAACTCGCGGAGAAATTAGGATAATGACCACGGACCAGCAAGTGCGCTATTCATCGAACGTCGAAATTGCGAAAGAATTACTGGACCTTGATGGCAAGAAAGTCGTCGATGTTGGCTGTGGTGAAGGTCGTTTTACCCGCTTCCTTGCCAAAGCCGGAGCAGAGGTCACAGGCATTGATATCAACCAGACAGCCCTTGATCGCGCCATTGCGAAATCTCTCGATGAAGGGGTTGATGTCGCTTGGAAAAATGCACGGGCGGAAGCCATGCCATTTAAAGACGGGGAACTTGATATTGTCGTCTTTTCCAATTCATTCCATCACGTCGCACCAGAACGCATGGCCGATGCGCTCAATGAAGCCGGACGGACTTTGAACCCGGACGGGGTGCTCTACATCATGGAACCTGTCGCTGCCGGGGATTATTTTGAAGCAACCCGGTTCGTCAATGATGAAAGCGAAGTGCGCAATCTGGCAATCGGCGCCATCCAAACCTTGGCCCGTGGCCCGTTTGATGCAGTAGAGGAAGTGACCTACCATTCCCAAAAGGCCTATGAAAATTTTGAGGCATATGCCGACGAACAGAGTCTGCGCGGTGAAAAACGCAAAAAAATCTTCGAAGACCGTGGGCCGGAAATCAAAGAAAAATTCGTGGCCGCCGCCCAAAAGGAGGATGGAAAGCTCTGTTTCGATCAGATCTTCCGGATTAATCTGCTCAAAAAATCCACCTAAATATGCCTATTAATTAACCAGCCACAATAGAATGGCTATTTAACAGGCATATTAGCCGCTATTACGAACCTGCCGTCCCCCCTTCTGCTTGGGGCGACCCGCTGCACCCCCTTATATTTAGCCATTTTCTACCAAGAGCCCCTGCTTTGGGGCAATTGGCATGTCTCTTGCGATACTGAGGGTAGGAAACATCCACCCTTGAGGCGCCCACACAGGGCTCTGTTTTGACGCAAGAGCGGATTGCTCCACTAGAAAAAACACGTTGGACTGTCGCAACACGAAGGAATAAACCATGAAATTTAGACTCCTGATTACCCTTATGGCGGTGATGATCGGCTTCGGCTCGACCTCTCATGCCGATGAATTATTCACAGAAAAATCAATGGGCGGAAAATTCAGCGCCAATGCTGGTTTTGTCTCTGAATACCTGTGGCGAGGCCTTTCCCAATCGGGCAATGGCAGCCCCGCTGCGCAAGGCGGGTTCGACTTTACCCATGATTCCGGGTTTAGTCTTGGCGTTTGGGGTTCCAACATCAACTTTGCCGGCAACCTTGAAATGGATGTCTATGGCGGCTTTTCCAAGGACCTTGGCAACAAAATCACCATGGATGTCGGGGCGATCTATTATCACTACCCCGGACAAGCCAATGCTGCGGACCTTGATTTTGTCGAAGGCTCTATCGGTCTTGGCAAAGATTTTGGTGCCTTCAGCGGCAGTGCTAAAATCAGCTACTCCCCTGATTTCACAGGCTCCGCTGGCAATGCCACCTATCTTGAATTGGGTGCAGGCATTCCCCTTGGCAAGATTTTCACCCTGAACCTCCATGGCGGCAGGCAATGGATGGAAGAAAACACCACTTCCGGATTTGATGATTATACCGACTGGTCTGCAGGCATTGGTTTTGCCGGCGCCGGGTTTGATTTTGCAGTCACCTATCTTGGAACCGATCTGCCATCGGGCCAGTGCACCAATGAATGCTCTCGCCTGATCGCATCCGTGGGCCGCTCTTTCTAACAAAGCTGCGTTGCTTACCGGTTGATTTAAAACCGCTCTTTGTCCCATCCTTTTGATGGCGGCAAAGGGCGGTTTTTTCATGGCCTCACATAAAGGTGATTTCCCTTACGCGAAAATGGCAAATAATATGATCCTTGGATCTATGTCGGAGGTGCATCATGACCCCAAAGAAATTAATCTGCTCAGGCAGTACAGGCGCATGCGTCAGCGCCGTATGTTGCCTGACCCCCGCTCTCACCTTGCTGCTTGGCGGAACCGCCTTTGGCACCTGGCTTGGCTTTTCGGATTACGTTCTAATCCCGGCCTTTGTTATGTTCTCAACCCTCACCATCATTGGGGTTACCCGCCTGCGGCGTAACAAGAGAGCCTGAAATCATGAACGAAGACCCCCGTCAAGACAGCAAAGAACCTCAACAGGAAATCACCCTGTTCTCAACCCTCACCTGCCCTGAATGCGGGGCAATAAAGCGTGAGGAAATGCCAACAGATGCCTGCCAGTATTTCTATGACTGCACTGGCTGCGGCGCGGTTTTAAAGCCCCAAAAGGGCGATTGCTGTGTGTTCTGTTCCTATGGAGATACCCTCTGCCCGCCGATGCAGGAAAATGGCAAAGGCTGCTGTTAGGCGCGCGCCGCATCATCGGTAAACAGCGCCATATAAAATGCCCCCAACGCCAACACCACCAGCCACCATGCCTGCCAGATGCCAAATGACAGATTATAAATGACAAATGCTGTTGATATCTGAGCTACCATCAATCCCCGCGCAATCGCATAATTCATTTTTGCGGCCAATGAAAATAATAGAAATATTCCCACCGCCCCCAACGCAGCGCCTGGAAACCCGAGTTCAAGCCACAACTGCAACGGGCCATTATGGGTATGCAAGGAGATCAGAGTGCCTTTCGCCGGCACATCCTCAAGGGTCAATGCGACCAGATCCTGACCCCCCGGCACGGCCCGGGCAGCCCCCAAACCATGCCCAAGCAGGGGGCGTTCCATGATCTTTTCTGTGGCAAATTTCCAAATGTATAGCCGGTGAACAACTGAAACATTGGAATGGTCACTGACCATGCTTGCGGGATCAATGTGGGTCAACACCCGGTCCATTGCGATTGGCGCCATCATCACCCAAATCGCCGCAATGCCCCCCAAAAGCTTGGTCATGGGCCGGGGGGTGACGGCGGATAAGACAAATGCGATGACACCGAGGGTCAACGCCAGCGAAAAAGCCATGCCATACAACGACCAGAGCGTCACCAAAACCAGCCCTGCCAAACCAATCGCCAGAAGTCGCCGCCCCTGATTTTCCAACGCCATCAGTGCTGGCCACAGCAGGACCGCCATGACGGCAAGCCCTCGATTGAAATTAGAAAACAGTTCTTCCGTACTTAATCCCACGGGGTTTCGTACCTGTTTGATCAAAAACCCGTCGCTCACACGTTCGCCAAGGACGATCAAACAGGCAATCCCAATGCCCATGGCAAGCGCCATGCCCACTGCCTTTTGCCCACCCGAATCCAGGCGGCGATGAACGGAAAAAAGAACCAGAATTCCAGACAAAACGGCGAAAAGATCAATTCCCTTGCCCAGGGTTCGATCCGGTGCGATGGACCAAATGATGCTTGCCGCCCCCCAGGCCAGAACCCCCACCAGAAAAATCGCAAAACCCTTGGGAAACCCGGGAAATTGAGGCTGTTCTTTCCGCTCCATCCAGATCAGAGAGAGCGCCAAACCCAGAACCAGCCAGATCAGTCCCTTGGCGGCATAAAGGCTGGCCAAGGGTGCTACAAATGCGACAGCGACCAGCCATTTTTCGCGCGATGGTGTTGACCCGGGCACGCTTTAAGGCCCCACACGTTCAGGATAGAGTGCCGCAAGCCCAACATCTGAAGCCGCACAAACACCCCGTTCGGTGATCAACCCTGCCACCAAATGGGCCGGGGTAATATCAAATGCCGGATTGGCAGCAGACGTGCCATCGGGTGTCAGGCGCAATTTCAAAATCACACCCGCATCATCGACACCCTGAATATGCGTGACCTCTGCCCCATCGCGTTCTTCGATGGGAATATCCATGCCACACGCCATATCCCAATCAATGGTTGGTCCCGGCAAACCCACATAAAATGGCACATTGTTGTCAAACGCCGCCAAGGCTTTCAGATAGGTTCCGATTTTGTTACAGACATCCCCATTTCGGGCCGTGCGATCGGTGCCGGTGATGCAAAGATCAACCGCACCCTTCTGCATTAAATGCCCCCCCGCATTATCAGCGATAACCGTGTGAGGCACGCCATGGGCACCAAGTTCCCACGCTGTGAGGCTGGCCCCTTGATTGCGCGGGCGGGTTTCATCAACCCAGACATGCACCCCAATGCCCGCATCATGGGCCATATACACCGGCGCCAGTGCCGTCCCCCAATCCACCGTCGCCAACCACCCCGCATTACAATGGGTAAGGATATTGACCGGGCCATCCCCTTTGGCGAGAGCAGCATCAGAAATCAACGTCTTGCCATGTTCCCCGATGGACCGACACATTTCGACGTCTTCGTCGCAAATCTCTGCTGCACGACGATACGCAGCCTCCACCCGTTCATTGACCGGGCATTTAATAATCGTCTTTTCCATTTCTGCCAGCGCCCAGGCAAGGTTAACCGCCGTCGGCCGGGTTGCGCGCAAGACATCACAGGCTTTTTTCAAACCCTGATCCGTTGCATCTTCTCGCAAGGCAAGGCAAACCCCATAGGCCGCCGTTGCCCCGATCAACGGTGCACCGCGCACCTCCATGGTGGCAATGGCACGGGCCACATCATCCAAACCCGTCAATTGAACCGTTCGGAATTCATGGGGCAAACCGGTCTGGTCGATAATTTCCACCGTCCAACCGTCATCGGCCAGCCAGATGGTGCGATAAGGTGTATTTCCAACCTTCATTTAAGTCTCAAATCCATATTTCCAGTTTTTATTCATCACGATTTCAAGCGAAGCTGCCCAATGACCCTTCGTGACACCAGCGGATACAAAACTGCACCCCCAAAAAGATAAACAGCGTTGATGCTGATGAGGTTAGCGCGATATCCATATTCTGGAAACAGAAACGCAATGAGGGTTAACTTTAACACCAATTCAACGGCAATGATCAAAATCAGGCGGTCCATATGTGCCAGCGCATACAAAAACATGCTTGAATACCGCGCCGTGCCCAGCCACACGATGGCCCCACCCGCAAGGGCGAAAGACAGAGGATCATCGGGCACCCGATCCGGGCCCACCCACAGGCCCACAAGATCAGCGCCATAAATGCCATAGCCAATGCCCGCCACCAATGCGACAAACCAAACAGCCCCCAGCCCCTGATGGAAGACCCGGCTCAGGCGGTCATACTCTTTATTCAAATCCATGTGGATGATCTCTGGCTGCAGGCTTTCCGAAATCCGCCATAATAAAATGATAACGACCTCTGCTATTTTCCAGATCAAAACGTAATCTGCCACCATTTTGGTGGTTCCCAAAACACCCACGATCAAGACATCTATCTGCAAAAGCGCGAGCAACCCCCCATAAACAAGGTATTTCCGGCCCTCTCCATTAACCAGCTGTGCGGCTTTCTGTTTCACCAGGGCAAAAGAAGCCGAAGGACAGTCCCACTGGAACCAACGCTGGCGATACCCAACGGCGGCGCAATAAGACAAAAAATTGCTGATCACGAAAACGGTCATGACGGCAACAAGCCCCCCGCCATGGGAAAGCCATGTCAATGCGCCCGCACCAAAGAGGAAAACGCTCATGATGAAAAATGAATAGGCCTGCACCTGTTTTTTGGCAGCCATCAACATAAGAAATTCAACGTTGAGGCGGCCAAGGGAAAACAAATACGCAACCCCAAGCAAAACAACGGCGATCAGTTCCATCTGGTCAAGCAAGCCCGTGCCCGGGGTCAGAATTGGCCATGGCCCAAGGAAAGAACCGATCAAGGCCAACCCGACCAACCCCATATAAATGCCATAAATCATCCCAATGGCACGAAAGACAATGATTGTATCCATTGCCCCCTGTTCTTTTCCAATACCCGGCCCAATACCAATCATAGTCTCGCTCAAAACGCGCATCCCGCGGCCCTGCAGCCCATTCAGGCCAACAACCGCAAAATGCGCGAAAGCGAGGACCATCATTAAAACGCCAAATCCCGCTTTTCCCAAGGTGGACAGGTAAAGCGGCACAAGGATGAGTTGAAGCAATATTTGAGAGCCCATGACGGCATAGGCACTAACCACGCCCCCCAAATAGCCTTTGTTATTTCTGGCTTTATCCAAAAATTCTTTTAAAAAACCCACCGCCGACATGTCCTGAAATTTCCAAATGATGACTGTTCTCAAACGCACCAAAACGATGCATCAACACGCCATCAACCCCATTAAATGAATTCTATGTATCAAATACCGCATTTTATGATAAAAATCGCTGTTGACGTTTCAAAGTCACAAGACATGCTGTAAAAAACAAAACATTCAAATGCCTCGAGAATTAAGGCATTCCCCTTTCCAACCACCCCTTTGGGTGGTCCCTGTCGTTAAAAACCAGAATTAGTGGTGGTTCAAAGATTCATGACAAGCCCTGAAAATCCCTTCGTTCCATCTTCTCCAGAAGATCGCGCTGCATCCTCGCAGAAGATTCTTTCTGTGGAAGACATTGGTGAAACCATTGCCAAACCAAACAGGCAGGGCAAAACCGTTGTGCTTGCCCATGGGGTTTTTGACCTTATTCATGTTGGCCATCTCCGGCATCTCAAAGAAGCAGCCGAGCTTGGCGATATTCTGGTTGTCACCATCACGGAAGATGAAAAGGTCAACAAGGGGCCGGGTCGTCCCGTATTTTCAGAACAATTGCGTGCCGAAATGCTTGCCGCTTTGGAAATCGTTGATTTTGTCGGCATCAACCGTCATGCCAGTGCGGAAAACATCATCAACACCATCCAACCAGATATTTATATCAAAGGCCCCGATTACGCCAATGAAGATGATGACATAACGGGCAAAATCAGCGTCGAGCAACAGGCCGTCGAAAAAAATGGCGGGCGGGTTGTTTTCACCGATGACATCACCTTCAGTTCATCCACACTGATCAACCAATACCTTGATGTCTATGATCCTGAACTACAGGATTTTTTGCACGATGCGCGCGGACGGGATGCCATTTCCCAGATCCATACCGCAATATCGGCCATCGAGAACATGAAGGTGCTGGTTGTTGGCGACACCATCATTGATGATTATCAATATGTCACGCCCATCGGGAAATCCCCCAAAGAAAACATCATTGCAACGCTGCACGAAGACCGTGAAATTTTTGCGGGCGGCGTCATTGCCACCGCCAAACACGTTGCCAGCTTTTGCAAACAAGTCGATGTCATCTCATCAATTGGAAGCGTTAACTCTTATGAAGCGCTGATCGAGGAAAACCTTCCGACAAACCTCAACCTGACCCTTGTTGAACGCGACGGTGCACCGACGGTACGCAAAAGACGCTTCGTTGACCCCACATACATGCGGAAACTTTTTGAAGTCTATTACATGGAGGATTCACCCTCTCCCAAAGATTACGAAAAAACAATCAACAAGAAAATTGAAGCCGTCATCAAGGATTATGACGTCGTTATCGTCAATGATTTTGGCCACGGCATGATCATGCCATCCACCATCTCAATCCTTTGCGAAAAAGCCAAATTCCTTGCTGTTAATTCCCAAAGCAACAGCGGCAATCTGGGGTTCAATCTGGTTACACGCTATCCCCGTGCGGATTATGTTTCCATTGATGTGCCCGAAGCGCGGTTGGCATTGGCCAATCGACACGATGACATCGAACACCTAGCTGAGAATTTGATCCCGGAACGGATCGCGTGCGACCTGCTTGCCATTACCCATGGGAAAAATGGCAGCCTGACCTATAAGTCCGGGGAAACGCCGATTAAAATTCCAGCCTTCACCAAATCTGTCGTCGACACTGTTGGCGCAGGCGATGCCTTTCTTGCCGTCACATCTCCGGTGGCAGCATCAGGCGCATCTGCTGATATTATTGGCCTCATTGGCAATGCTGCCGGCGCCATCGCGGTGGGCATTGTTGGCCATCGAAATGCCATTGATAAAATATCTTTGCTCAAATTCCTTACCCGTCTTCTTAAATAACCCTGTTTTGACAAATCGCCGAACCGAATGCCGCTCCTAGACCGGAAATGCCCCACCTTTGATCACTTCTTGAGAAAAACCTGAATAGTCGATATTTTCGAATGGTGCCATTTTCCGGTCATCAAATATGTTACTGTAACCCTTTCCTATCACGCTTTTTTCTAATGAGGATCGCCCCTTGCCAGAGACTTCCAAACACCATGTTATGATCACGGGCGGTGCCGGTTATGTCGGCGCAGTCCTGACGCCCAAGCTTTTGGAAATGGGACATAAAGTTACGGTTCTAGACCTTTACATGTATGGCGACGGGGTTCTGGAAGGTGCGCGCCAATATGACGGGTTGAGAGAAATCCACGGCGATATCCGTGACCCCAAGGCGATTGAGGCAGCAATGGAAGGCTGCGACACGGTGATTCATCTCGCCTGTATTTCCAATGACCCGTCCTATGATCTTGATCCTGAACTTGGCAAATCCATCAATTATGACTGTTTCCGCCCCATGATTAAGGCGGCGAAGGCCGCCGGTGTGAAACGCTTCATCTATGCATCTTCATCCAGCGTCTATGGCATCAAGGAAGAACCCAATGTCCATGAAGGGCTGGAACTTGACCCGCTGACCGATTATTCAAAATTCAAGGCATTGTGTGAAACTGTTTTGGAAGAAGAACGCGAACCCGGGTTCACCACCCTGACCCTGAGACCAGCCACGGTATGTGGATATTCGCCGCGCCTGCGACTGGACCTGTCGGTGAACATCCTGACTAACCATGCCATTAACAATGGCAAAATTACTGTTTTTGGTGGCGAACAACTGCGGCCAAACATTCATATCCAGGACATGACGGACCTCTATATCAAAGCGGTAGAGGCTGACGCTTCCGAGATTGACGGTAAAATCTGGAATGCCGGTTATGAAAACCATTCCATCAACAAAATTGCAGAGATCGTCCGGCACGTCATTGGCGAAGCCGTGGGCATCGAAGTAACCCCCACCGATGACAACCGCTCATATCATGTGTCTTCTGAAAAGATCAAAACTGAGTTTGGGTTTTCTGCAAAACACACCATCGAAGATGCCGTGCGCGATATCAAAGATGCCTTTGATAAGGGCCTTGTCCCCGATTCCATGACGGATTCATTTTATTTCAACATCAAGCGCATGCAGGAAATTGACCTCCATTAATCACCCATCTGACGGAACCCACAAACGACCATGCCCACGCAATCCAATCCTTCCCTGACCGATGATGTCGATGCGCTTAAGGCTGTTGCCGCACGCATTCGTGGCAATCTGGTGAAGATGTCCCATGAGGCAAAAACCCCCCATTTGGGTTCTTCGCTTTCATGCACGGACATTGTGACCACCGCCTATTGGGGGGTTTTGCGACTTGATCCCAAAAAACCCCGTGATCCCAATCGTGACCGGTTTATCCTGTCCAAGGGACATGCGGCAACAACGCTGTACACCACACTGAACATGCGCGGGTTTTTCCCCGACGGCCTTCTTGATAGCTATGCCAAAAATGGCAGCGCGCTACAGGAACATCCCGGCCCTGCCTGTGCACCAGGCATCGAGGCCGCCACGGGTTCTTTGGGCCACGGCCTGTCCATTGGCATTGGCATGGCTTTGTCGGGGCGCATTCAAAAACAGGATTACCGGGTGTTTGCCCTGTTAAGCGACGGCGAATGCAATGAAGGTTCTGTTTGGGAAGCCGCAATGTTTGCAGCCAAACAATCCCTCGACCAGATTTGTGTGATCGTTGATTACAATAAATGGCAGGCAACGGGGCGCAGCAACGATGTGCTTTCCCTATCGCCGCTCCGTGAAAAGTGGGAAGCGTTTGGTTGGGATGCCCATGAAATTGATGGCCATGACATTGGCGCATTGCTCGATATCATGGGCAAGGTTCCCAATGGCAGCGGCAAACCGTTGGCCATCATCGCCAACACCGTCAAGGGCAAGGGCGTTTCCTTTATGGAAGATGACAACAATTGGCACTACCGCATCCCCACGGCAGAAGAAGTGGCGACCGCCCATAGTGAATTGGGGCTCAAATGAGAAATGCGTTTGCCAAGGAAATGACGGAAATTGCGGGCAATGATGACAAGCTCGTCTTGCTTTCAGGTGATATCGGAAACATGCTTTTTGATAATTACAAGAAAGTTGCCCCGGAACGGTTTTTCAATTGCGGCGTGGCAGAAGCCAACATGATGGGCCTGGCCTCAGGCATGGCCATGTCTGGGCTGCGGCCCTTCGTCTATACCATCACACCGTTCACCACCACCCGCGTCATGGAACAAATCAGGGTCGATGTTTGCTATCAGAATGTCCCCGTTGTGATCTGCGGCGTCGGGTCAGGGCTTTCCTATGCCTCCCTTGGGGCCACCCATCATTCTTGCGAAGACATTGCCATGTTGCGGACCTTGCCGAACATGAACATTCTCTGCCCCGGCGACGCCATGGAAGTCCATGCCTGTATCCGTGCCGCCTATGCCCATGACGGGCCTTCTTATATTCGTCTGGGGAAAAAGGGCGAACCGGTTATCCATGATGAAATTCCCGACCTGACCATTGGCCAACCCTTGACCATACGCGATGGCAAAGATGTCTCTATTTTGTCCGTTGGCACCATGTTGCCAACGGCGATGGAGGCGTCTGATATTCTATTAAAATCAGGGATCAATGCCGGTGTAACCAGTTTTCACACCGTTAAACCGCTCAATACCGATACCCTTGCCCGGGCATTTGATACCTGCCGCTTGGTGGTCACCCTGGAAGAACACAGTCTCATCGGTGGATTGGGATCAGCCATTGCAGAATGGGTCGTCGATCAGGGTGGAATTACCACACCCCTTTTGCGCATTGGCACCCCTGACAAATTTTTCAGTGAAGCGGGCGAACAGGAATATGCCCGTGAGCGTTTGGGTCTGGACCCCGCGTCTGTGGCCAAAACCATCACAGCCAAATTAAATTAATGATTCCCACCCCAAACGAGAGACAGGACCATTGAAAACCTTAGCTGCTGTCCTTGTCGAGACTGGCAAACCGCTTGTTCTCGCTGAGATCGAAATCCCGGCCCTTAAACCCGGGCAAGTTCTAGTCGAAATCGCCTATAGCGGTGCCTGCCATACCCAGGTTCTTGAAGCCCGGGGTTTGCGCGGCGAAGATCGCTGGGTGCCCCATTGTCTAGGCCATGAAGGCACCGGAAGGGTTCTGGAAATCGGGCCTGAGGTCACCAAGGTCAAACCGGATCAACAGGTCATCATGAGCTGGATCAAGGGCAGCGGTATGGAAGCGGGCGGCACGGTGTATTCCTGGGAGGGAAAATACGTCAATTCCGGCGGTGTGACAACCTTTGCCCGCATTGCCGTTGCCAGCGAAAACCGCCTGATGCCCCTGACAGAAGGCCTTGATATGCGCCAAGGCATCATGCTGGGCTGCGCCCTGCCCACAGGCATGGGGGCCGTGATCAATTCCGGTGCCGCACAAGCTGGCGAAAGTGTTGTTGTCTTTGGTGTGGGCGGGGTTGGAACTTCGGCCGTTTTTGGTGCCATTGCGGCCGATTGCACACCAATTATTGCCGTGGATATCAACCCATCCAAGCTGGCGCTGGCGGCCAAAAGCGGCGCAACCCATACCATTGATGCATCCACCACCGATGTGGCTGAGGCGATCAAGGCGATCTGCCCCAATGGGGTTGATCTTGCCGTTGAAGCCACGGGCGTCCCCGAAGTTATGGCCCAGGCGATCGATGCGGTGCGTGCCCAAGGTGGGCGCGCCGTCGTCCTTGGCAATGCTGCCGAAGGCAAGACCTTGACCATCAGTCCCAAAATTTTTAATGCCGGGAAAAGCCTGATCGGGAGTTGGGGCGGCGATAGCCAGCCAGACCGCGACACCCCACGATATGCAGCGTTGATGTCCAATGGCCGCATTGATGTGGAACCGATCCTTTCATCTCCATACAGGCTGGCCGATATCAACAACGCCCTTGATGATCTTGAAGCTGGCCGTATCGGAAGGCCGCTGATTGATATGTCACTCGATTAGGGGCGATAGGGGGCAATCATGCGCATCGGCATCGATTTCGACAACACCATCGTCTGCTACGATCCTGTATTCCACATTGCAGCATGCGAAAAAAAACTGATCCCCGAATCCATCCCTGCCACAAAGGAAGCCGTGCGCGACCATTTACGAGAAATTGACCGCGAAGATGATTGGACGGAACTGCAAGGCTATATCTATGGCACCCGGATGGAACTGGCCAAACCGTTTCCAGGCATCTTCGATTTTCTGAAGCAAACCATCAACCGTGGCATTGATGTCTTCATCATCAGCCACAAAACCCAATTTCCTTATCGGGGCCCGCAATACGACCTGCCTGCTGCGGCCCGCAGCTGGCTTGAAACCAATGGTGTGTTTGACCCGGAAGGGATAGGGCTTTCCGTTGATCGGGCTTTTTTCGAACCGACAAAAGAATTAAAGCTTGAACGCATTGGCGCCCTTGGCTGCACCCATTTCATAGATGATCTGCCTGAATTTCTGGCCGAACCGGGTTTCCCACCCGATACAACAAAGATTTTGTTCGAACCCGGCGCTGAACGCCCTGTTGCAACCCCGGTGCATCGCGCAAAATCATGGGCTGACATCACTAATTTTCTGTTTGGTCCAAATGCTGGCGACACGCCATGACCCAATCTGATCCCCGCGATGTGGCTGAAAGCCTTGCTCGGTCTTGCAATCTTGGCAAAGTAGAACACATCGAAGAAATGGACGGCGGGGGCAATAACCGCCTATTCCGAATGGTTTTCAAGAACCAGACGGTGGTGCTTAAACACTATTTCAGTGACCAAGCAGACAAACGCGATCGACTGGGCAAGGAATTTTCATTCCTTCAGTTCGCCTGGGGCCACAAAATTGATATTTTGCCCCAACCCCTTGCCAAAGACCCCGACGCCAACATTGCCCTCTACACCATGGTCGAAGGGCGGGTCATGACACCCGATGACATTACCGATGACATCATGTCCCAGACCCACGCTTTTATCGCCTCGCTCAATGCTTTGCGCACGAAAAAAGACGCCACCGATCTTTCGGCTGGTTCGGAATCCTGTTTTTCGCTATCGGACCACCTCACCACCGTAGATCAACGCATGGAACGGCTTTCCACCATTGACGACAAAAGCCCGGAAGGGGCAGAAGCACGACAATTTGTAGCAGACGAATTGATCCCGTTCTGGAAGGCATTATCCAAAAGCACCCGTGAGGCGGCAACCAATGCCGGCATTGTTCTGTCTGGTGCCATTTCAATGGCAGACCGTTGCCTGTCACCATCGGATTTCGGGTTTCACAATGCCCTTCTGGATCAAGACGGCACCGTTCGCTTCCTCGATTTTGAATATGCGGGTTGGGATGACCCAGCAAAATTGGTTGGCGATTTTTTCAACCAGGTTGCCGTGCCCGTGCCCCATTCGTACCTTGATGGCTTCACCGATGCCATTGCCGCATTAACGCCCAACCCCGATGCCACAAAAACGCGGGTCAAGCTTCTCTTGCCGATCTATGGATGCAAATGGCTGTGTATCATCCTTGGCGATTTTCTGCCTGTGGCAACGCGGCGGCGGCAATTTGCTGCTGCCAAATCTCCCGATGAAACGGCCCAGCGCCAGAAAGATCAGCTGGCCAAGGCACGACGCAAACTGGATGTGCTTCACAAGGCCATGGCCTTGGAATAGAGTAGCTAATTAATTTCATTGATCTAAATTTGTAAAATCAGAAAAGTGTTTGCGCAGAAATCAAAGAAAATATAGAGGCTCCGTTTAATTTTGGAAACATACGCAAACAGATTTTACAAAAGGCGAACCGTTGTTGCCCTGCTATTCCTCTATGTTCTCGGTTTCATTCTCAATTCGTCTTATCTTTTACCTCAGATTCCGCAAATCAACTTCTTTGATGAAGTCATTTACATTGAAAGTGGGAAAAACCTTTTTCTTTATCATGCGCTATGGCCATTTCCACGTGGTCCTGCCATCTCTTTCTTCTACGCTGTTATTTTTCCCTTTATTCCAGAATCCGAATTTTGGCTATTAACTGCGGATCTTATTGGACGTGTAACAGCCTATACCCTGCTGTTTATCAGTGCGTGGCTAATCGGCACGGAGCTTGCCCATCGCAAGCTCTGTCACCCACTTGTGCCTGTGGCGCTGCTGACGGCACTGCCGTTTTACCTCATTTTGCTGCCTGGCCCCAGTTACTGGACATTTGTTTGCTTTGTCAGCCTGACATTTTGGGCCGTACTGAATTACGCGCGCACCCAGAAATTGTCTATGCTGTTATTAGCGGCCATTGGCTCCACTCTTGCCCTCATGTCACGGCCAGATGTGGTCTTCAGCGTATCTGTCCTAATCGCAGTCATGTTCATCACCCGCCCCTGGCGATCCTCGCGCATGCTGGTTGTGGTCGTCCTTTTGGCTGGCATCCCAACAGCAACGGTCAGCAGCTACATTTATGCATACGGCCACCAAACAGGGGCTTATATATTTGGCGGCGACCACAAACTGTACGACACCTTCCAGGCATCCAGGCAGGTGCTATTCGACAAAAAAGACATAAAAGGAAAACTGGATTTTAACCTTGCGAAGGCCGCAAGGCTTGCAAGTGAACGTGATTTCGGCACGGCGGAAGAAAATAAGTATTCCGTCTTGCGCGCCATAGCCCGAAACCCATCCCAATTTGCACGGATCGTCTGGCAAAATACGATCCAGTACACGGCCCCAAGCCTGATGACAGCCTTTGGGGTTCGCGTTCCAGCGGTAGGATTAGCAAAGCCCGAGAACCCGCTCAGGTACTTGTCACTCTTCATCTTCTTATTTGCAGCCTTTGGTCTTGCCATATTGGTTCGGCGTCGCAAATGGAGTGAACTGATCATTGTCTGCCTGTGGCCGCTTGATATGGGTTTATATCTCTTTACGATCAGCTTTCCTGGCTATTACCTGTTTCATGTCATGGTTGTTCTGATGCTTGTCTCCATAGGGTTATGGGCCTGCACATCAAGGCTGAATGATCGAAGAATTACGCTTCTTTTAGGGGCGGTTCTGATGATCGTTGTCTGGTTGGATTGGGACCACGCAAACCGGGTTGTTTCTTTAGCCAAGGGTGGGGGCATTCTATTTGTCATTGCATATTGGAAATACAGGAAGCTGGAAAATCAGCAAGCCATCTGGGCACCCTTGATCATTGGTGGTCTTGCCCTGATAAACCCACCAACAAACTACCGAATGAATTTAAAAGTTGAAGACATTGGGTTTTTTTCCCAAGCAAAATATCTGAGAGACCACTATTCCCCTATGTCCCCGGTTTTTGCCTTTCCCGGCGTCGCTCCCATCTCTGCAAATATGTGGTGGATCCATACATGGGCAGATCTTGGCAAGGTGAAGTCGAAAGAAGATTTCCTGGCGATGATGAAATTGGTGGGCATGCCGGCCATCGCAACGGACCCTATGCTTAAGGCACATAACATTTATGGTAGTGGAACAATGGTAGAAAAATATGCACACCATTATTACCGGGTTGTCTGGCGTGGCCCCAATGACGCATATAAAATACTGATTCCAAAGGATTTGTCAAAATCGCGTCTAAGACTGTTAGCAAAGCCGTCAGAGGGCGGGTCTAAATGACAGGTGCCGTAGATGCCTTTGGGTCACAAGCAACTCAAACCACTGCGGAAGTTCTATAAAGATGTCTTGTTTTCATCAGATAAAGGCTCTTTCGATTCAATCCGTGATCAAATCTTATCAAGGCCGATGGTATCTTTAACAATATAGTTCGGCCTGTTCCGCACATTCTGGTCAATTCTGGAAATATAGAATCCCAGAGCACCAAGAGCCAAAAGAATGGTTCCCCACATAGATAAGAAGAGTGCCAGAAAGGTGTAAGTTGACATGCCCCCAACTGGACCACTTGTCAGGATCAATGCTGCTATACCAAGCGCCATAGAAATCACAAAAAGAAGGCCGCCAAATATAAGCATCAGGTAAATCGGCAATGCGGAATTTGATGTCAGACCATTGAGCAATTGGAAAAGCGCACTTGTCCCATAAAAGCGAAAATGAGGCGTCCCTCCATAACGGCCATGGCGAACATATTCTACGACGGTTTGGTGTAATCCAACCCAGGCAATCAAGCCCCGGATATAGGGGCGCGATTCCTTCATGGTCAATACGTGTTCAACGGCGCGCCGTGACAAAAGTTTAAAATCACCCGCATCAACTGGCAAATTAATATCAGAACAAATATTTATGAACCGATAGGCCAGTGAGGTCAGTGCTGTCCGCGCTCTGGTTTCGCCATCTCGTTGACGACGAACGGTATGAACAACATCGGCACCCTTGTGCCATTCACCCACAAGCTCTGGGATCAATTCGGGGGGGTCTTGTAGGTCCGAATCCAGAAAAACAACCGCTTGGCCTGATGAATACTTAAGCCCGGCCATAAGACATTCTGTTGGGCCGAACCGGCGCGACATATTGAGGACCCTGATGCGGGAATCCTCATCCGAAAATTGCTTGAGTAACTTTAGTGACTCATCGGTAGAATCATCATTGACAAAAATTATCTCAAACTCAGAAACGGCTGTTTCCAGGGCCTTTCTGGTGCGCTCAATCAGTGTGGGAATGTTTTCTTCTTCGTTGCGAAACGAATAAACAACAGACAGTTCAATCTTCTTCTCACTCATTCACCCCACCTTGGCGTTCTGTTCTTTGAACAGATTCTAGTTGTGTGTTTACTGGAAATACCCTGTTGAGATTCGGTCGGCAGGTGTCAATCGTTCGCACAACTTACGCGACCTTGGTTTGCAGTTCAAGGGCGGGCTTGATGGCATGCTTGGCCTGACGCAGACCACAGCGGGGGCAGCAGAGTTCATCCACACCATCCCCTGACACTTGGTGTTAACGTCATTTTCTTGAAAAACAGAGTCATGGGTAAATGCCCACAAGCTTATCGTTTGAGTGGAATAACCAGTGTTTTGAGCCCTTTTTTAGGGATCAAAACAGCATAACCACCATCCCCAAACTCATATCCGGTTCGATAATAATGCTTTGCATATTTTTGAATAGAGGAATTGGACTGGTAAAGGTTGTAATCGCGCATAACTGGATCTATCAAAATAAGAGGCATCCCAACCAATTTCATTTTGGCCAAAAAGTCCTGTCGGGATTTAATATTGGCAAGATCTGCCCATGGATGCATCCACCACATTTTTGCCGACACAACTGCCGTTCCTGGCTGCGCAAACGTTGCGGTATGCGGTGGGTAGTGTTGCCTGAGAAAGGTTGCCTGTCCAAGAAAGCCTGCATCCTTTGGCGTAATGTGCCAAGGGGCCCGAAAAGTGGTTGGCAGATTAAAAATAATGAGCCCGGCAACCAGCACCGATACAGATGCCGCGCGATATTCTTCAATTTTGTGCCGAAATAGGGCCGCTAAAACCAGCAAAGCTGCCCCACCGATCGCCATCCCTATAATCCGGCCACCTGCGTTCCAATCCAGGGCAACAACCCCCGCCAAAACCAACCCCCACAGGGCCAGCAAGGATGGCTGTCTCAGTCGCCCAACCCCTGTCCAAATTCCCACAGCCATCAAAAGAAGAACAATCATAAAATGGAATGGAAAGTAATCTGGGAACCCAATCGTAATAAGGTATAGGCCAAGGTCTGCGGGCCATACGGCAAGAATCATCAACAACAGCCATTCACGTCTTCGGAACAATTCGATCAGGCCTAACGCTGCGAAAAACAGGACCACAAACGCAAAATATTTTAAACGATTATCAACGACCCGTTTGCCATCAACAATTACCCTGAGCCCAAAAATACGTCGAAGGTTTGGCAAACTATACTTGACGGTATTATGCCAGACGATATCGGCAAAAACAGAAGGGTTGCGAACAACGGCACGAAAAACTGAATAATTGTTTTCTTTAGCTGTGCCAAAGACACGAGCACTTTCAGCACGCGACTTGGCAGCAATTTCAAAATCATGCAGGCCAGCAATCTCTTTCTCGTCAAAAAGCACCATATGCGAACTTGCAAAGGTGTCGTAAAGCTTGTGTCCCCCACCAAACAGATAAACCCCCGTTTTCTGTCCATAGTAATAAACATAGCCCCCGACCGATATGGCCGGGATCACCCCCATCATCAGCACAACCACACCCATGCGCCATGAGCGCCAGGGACGGGTGACAAGCATCATCCCGATCAAGGCAGATGTTGCAAAAATGACGTCTGGGCGAATCATCAGGCAAATTGATGATCCCGCAGCCGCAGCAATCAGGGGTAATAATTTCTGGGTACGGGCATAATTCAGCGCCACCCAAAGCGTCAGGCTCACGAAAGACGTGAATGTCCAATAGCTGGGATTGCGCAGAAGGATGATAAAAAATGGCAGTGCTGTAAGCAGCCCGACCATCAAAAGAGCGGGGGCCAAATTGCGATGGGCAAGCTCCCGCCCAACCAACGCAGAGCTTACAAAGAACACCGTATAGGCAATGAGACGGCCTGAAATATCCGCCAACAACAACCAGAACACAGAATCTGGCATGAAGGCATAAATCACTGCATAAATGAAGGCAATGCCCGGTCCACGCGGATATGGCCAGAATGCGCCATAGTCAAATAAATCCTTGCCGGCACCGAGATAGACGATTGCGTCCGAATAATTAATCTCATCAAGATATGGAAACAATGCATTGGCATTAATGACAAGTCCTGCCACGTATAAAAATGCGAAGCCCGCGATCTGAAGGTTCCGGGCATTAATTAAAAAACCTGAAAAATTCATGTCATCCCTGTTCCCAGTGGGGCCAATCTGGCCACCTGCCCCGTTTGCCATCGCCCTTTATGGTCAAATTATCGCGCTCAATGCCTTTATACCCCGTAGCCTATGGTATATAAATCTATTATAGAATACCCAATCAACACACTGACAAAGAGAGTGCTTTTAGGTGCCAAAATACTGCGTTATCGGATCAAATGCATTCTCCGGACAGGATTTAATCGATCTGCTTTTGGAAAATGCTGATGATCCTATCATCGGGGTTAGCCGGTCCGAAGAAGCCCCACCATTCATGCTGCGGTATCGACAACGCCCCGATACCACGCAATTTCAATTTCACCAGATCGATCTGAACAAGGATATCGATGGGTTTCTGGCCCTTCTGGACCGGGAAAAACCCACCCATATCATTAATTTTGCTGCCCAAAGTGAAGTGGCCCCGTCATGGGAACACCCCGATCACTGGTTCCAGACCAATACCGTGGCGCTGGCCCGGTTTGTGAACCACATGCGACAACAAGATTACCTTGAACGCTACCTGCACATTTCCTCGCCCGAAGCCTATGGCAGCTGCACTGGCACCGTGACCGAAACCACCCCTGATAACCCATCCACGCCTTATGCCGCCTCCAAAGCTGCGGCTGACATGATCAATCATGTGTATCACCAGCAATATGGCTTTCCGGTCATGACGGTGCGGGGCACCAATGTTTATGGCGCCCGCCAGCAATTGTTTAAGATCATTCCACGCACGGCGATTTACATCAAGATGGGCAAAAAATTACAGCTCCACGGCGGTGGGGTCGCGGTAAAATCCTTTATCCATGTGCGCGATATTTCCCGGGGTGAACAAGCCATTCTGAAACGGGGCACCATCGGCGAACGCTACCATCTTTCCCCCCCATCGGGCGTGAGCATCCACGATATCGTTGCCACAATATGCGAAAAAATGGGCGTTTCTTTCGAAGACAGCGTCGACATTGCGCCTGAACGCCCGGGCCAGGATGCCGCCTATATTATCAGCTCGGCCAAAGCCCATAAAACCCTGGGCTGGACCCCGGAAATTTCCCTTGAACAAGGGATTGAAGAAGTGGTGTCCTGGGTTGATCAAAATTGGGATTCGATCACCAAAGCCCCCATCGACTACATTCACAAACCTTAAACAATTTACCCCTCAGGAAACCAACCCCATGGCCTATATTGATTTCATTTCAAAAATCCACCAATCAACCAAACGCGATTATGTTCAGCGCGTTGTCGAACATGACAAGGCGGAATGCGCAGAAATTGCCTGCCAATTTGAAAAGGACTATTGGGATGGAGAACGCCATGTTGGCTATGGCGGGTATCATTACGATGGTCGCTGGCGGGTGGTGGCAGAAGACATGGTTCGCCATTATGGACTGGGGCCAGACAGCAAAATTCTCGACGTTGGCTGCGGCAAAGGGTTCTTGCTCTATGAATTCACCCAGGTCATTCCGGGGTGTGAAATTGTTGGCATAGATATTTCACACCACGGAATTGAGAATGCAAAGGAAGAGGTGAAACCTTTTTTGCAAATTGGGTCCGCAGAAAGTTTGCCCTTCGAAGAAGGCAGCTTTGATTTCGTCTTTACCATCAATACCCTTCACAACCTTTATGTTAATGAATTATGGGCAGCCCTGACCGAAATTGAACGGGTTGGTAAAGGGGATAAAAAGCACATTATCATCGAGGCCTATCGCAATGAACGTGAAAAGGTAAACCTGATGTACTGGCAACTGACATGCCGGGCGTTTCACACCCCCCAGGAATGGGAATGGTTATTCCAGAAAACCGGTTACAGTGGCGATTATTCATACATAACCTTCGAATAAACTGGACGTGTCTACAATGTCACATGGCAAAACATATCTTGATGAAGTCGCACAAATAGCCAATGCGATTGACCCCGGTGAAATCGATGCCCTGGCCCAGGACCTTGTGGCTTTACGCGTGGCAGGCGGGCGCCTGTTCGTGCTTGGGGTTGGCGGCAGCGCTGCAAATGCCAGCCACGCCGTAAATGATTTTCGAAAACTCTGTGGCATTGAGACCTATGCGCCAACAGATAATGTGTCCGAACTGACCGCGCGCACCAATGATGATGGATGGGAAACTGTCTTTTCAGAATGGCTTAAAACCAGCCGTGCCGGGGATCAGGATGCACTTTTTATTCTATCTGTGGGCGGCGGCAACCTAGAAATGAATGTCAGCCCCAATTTGGTTTCAGCCATTAAGCTGGCGAAATCCAGAAATCTCAAGGTTTATGGGGTTGTCGGGCGCGATGGCGGCTATGCAAAACATGCCGGAGACCGGGTTATTGTTATCCCCACTGTTGCCCCGGATCGTGTCACTCCACATGCAGAGGCATTCCAGGCCGTCATATGGCATTCTCTTGTCTGCCATCCCGATCTGCAAATTCAGGAAACAAAATGGTAACTGGATCACGCCGGAACGTTCATAACAGGTAAGAAAAATAGGAATCTTATAATCATGACAACGGTCTCTCATCTTAAAGTAAAGATATTCGCTGACGGTGCTGATTTTGATGGCATGGTGAAAATGTATGAAAACCCTTTGATCAAGGGGTTCACCACCAACCCCACCTTGATGAAGGCAGCAGGCGTTTCGGATTACGTAACGTTTGCCCGTCGCGTTCTGAAAGCCATTCCCGATCGACCTGTTTCATTTGAAGTGTTTGCAGACGAACCAGATGAAATGAAACGCCAAGCCACTGAAATTGCATCATGGGGAAAAAACGTCAACGTAAAAATTCCCATAACAACAACCAAGGGGGAACTCTTGGCCCCTCTCGTCGGGGAACTTTCAGCAAGTGGCATTGCCGTCAATGTGACGGCTGTTTTCACACTGGAACAGGTGCAAGCCATTGCCGATGTCCTTAACCCGGAAGTTTTTGCCATCGTTTCCATTTTCGCAGGGCGCATCGCCGATTCCGGGATTGATCCGGTTCCCCTGATGGCCAGTGCGGCCAAAATGCTTGAACGCCACCCGAAAGCAGACCTTCTTTGGGCCAGCCCCCGTGAAATTCTTAATATCTTGCAGGCAGATCAGACCGGGTGCGGGATTATCACGGTCACCAACGATCTTCTCAAAAAACTGCCCCTAGTTGGCAAAGATCAAGACGAATATTCTCTGGAAACGGTTCAGATGTTTTACAATGACGCCACGAAGGCCGACTATAAAATTCAACTTCCTGATGCATCTCACTAATTATTATCAGACAGTAATCTAAGCCGATCTGGATGCTTTCAGACACCGAGTACCATCATTTAAAAAACAGGACCAAACTTACATGGCAAAAAGTGCGCGCGCAGTCGTAACAGGGGGGGCTGGCTTCATTGGCTCTCACATGGTCGATCTGCTGCTCGACCGTGGCTTTCAGGTTCATATCATCGATAACCTGACCGGGGGCCGTCCACAGAACATTGCCCATCACAGTTCAAACCCCGATGTCACCTTTTCCGAATTCGATATCCGGGATGTTGCTCTGGATGATCCGGCATTTGAAGACGTGCGTTATGTGTTTCACTTTGCAGGCATTGGCGACATTGTCCCATCCATCGAACAGCCTCTGGAATACTTGTCTACCAATGTGCAGGGAACCGCGCGCATGCTGGAATGTGCCCGGGCAGCCAACCATGGCAAAGGGGTTGAGAAATTTGTCTATGCCGCATCGTCATCCTGCTATGGCCTGGCCGATACCCCAACCACGGAAACCAACCCGATTAATCCCCAATACCCTTATGCCTTGAGCAAATACCTGGGCGAAGAAACGGTGATGCACTGGAACAAGGTTTATGGATTGCCGGTAAATTCGGTCCGCATCTTCAACGCCTATGGCATTCGGTCTCGCACCACCGGTGCCTATGGGGCGGTGTTTGGCGTGTTTTTACGCCAAAAGCTCGCGGAAAAGCCCTTTACCGTGGTCGGCGATGGCACACAGACCCGCGATTTCATTTATGTAACCGATGTTGCCCGTGGTTTTATGGCCGCTGCCGAAACCGATATTATCGGAGAAGCCTTTAATGTTGGTGCTGGAAACCCCCAATCGGTGAACCGGTTGGTCGAACTTCTTGGTGGCGATGTAACCTATATTCCCAAACGCCCGGGAGAGCCCGATTGCACCTATGCCGATATCACCAAAATCAGCACACGCCTTGGCTGGCAGCCGGAAATCTCGTTTGAAGAAGGGGTCCAGCGCATCGTCGATCAAATTGAACACTGGCGAGAAGCGCCGCTGTGGGATTCTGAAAACATTGCCGCAGCCACCGGGTCGTGGTTCAAATATCTGGGCAAGCCCCAAGACAGCTAGACGGATCATGGCCCCCATTTACGGCACCATGGCGAACATGCTATTTGGACATAAGGGACATAAGGGACATTACTGCCAGTAAGGCCAAAGGGGGCTTAATGCTCACACACGGAAATCCTGATGCCAGACCACCGGAGCGCGTTGTTATGCTTGGTGCCAATGGCTTCATTGCCCAAAATTTGGCGCAGCGCCTTGAGCGTGATGGCATTGCCTTTCAGGCCATTGGGTCCCGGGATATTGACCTTTCCGGAAAAGGTGCCCACGAACAGCTTGGCCAATTATTGGCCCCGGGTGATACGCTTGTGATCCTCAGTGCCATCACCCCCGATAAAGGAAGAGATATATCGACCTTCATGCGCAATATGGCCATCGGGGAAACGATTTTCCGGGCGCTGGGCGAACAGCCCGTCGCGCATGTGGTCTATATCAGTTCCGATGCGGTTTACCCTTTTACCGATGATCCCGTGAACGAAGACAGCCCTGCCGCACCAACCGACCTGTACAGCGCCATGCACCGGGCACGAGAGATCATGATTGCATCGTCCACCGATGCCCCCTGTGCAATATTGCGGCCCACCATGGTTTTCGGGCCAGGAGACACCCACAATTCCTATGGGCCAAACCGGTTTCACAGGCAAGCCACATCGGAGGCCCGGATCACCCTGGGCGGGGATGGCGAAGAAACCCGCGATCATATCTTTGTTGAAGATGTGGCAGACCTGATCACCCGGGTTATCCAGCATCGTTCTCATGGCATCCTTAACCTTGTGACGGGCAATTCACTTGCCTTTATTGATCTTGCTAAAATGATCAAAGGTCTTATCACCCCGCCTCCTGAGATAGCGCACACCCCACGCCCCCTGCCCATAACCCACCGCCATTTTGATGCCGGGGCCATTCGTGCGGCCTTTCCCGATTTTAAAGTCACGCCAATGGAAGATGCCCTGGCACGAACCATTGCGGGAAAAACCACAGACCCCCAAGGATGACCGCGCCCATTGATCCTGTTGAAGATGCCGCCAGCCGGCTTGGGGTGTTTCTCGCCAATCGGAACCATGCCCCTTTTCTGGCCGCATCCATTGAGGGCCTTTTAAACCAGACCGTCACCCCTGCAGAAATTCAAATCGTTGATGATGCATCCACCGATGAAAGCCGCGACATCATCTCGCGATATGCAGCAAAACATTCCATCATCAAGCCGGTTTTCCTGCCAGAAAACAGGGGGGTTGTTGCAAATATGGTGCGTTTCGTTGCGGACAGCGATGCTGAATATGTTTACTTCGCGGCCTCCGACGATGTCACCATGCCCAATCTTCTTGAAGAAAGCCTTCGCCTGCTCATCCACCACCCGGAAGCCGGGCTGTGTTCCTCCCTGTGTCGTCTGATGGATGAAGATGGCCATGATCTTGGGCCTTACAAAAGTTTTATCCCACCATCTGAACTGGGCTATATCCCACCAAACCGCGTGGCGCAGCTGCTTATGAATTTTGATACCTGGATGATTGGCAACGCAACGGTGTACCGGAACAAGGCGCTGCGATCCATCGGCAACTTTGACACGTCACTTCATGGGTTTACCGATGGCTTCGCATCCCGTGCCATCGCCCTTGGCTCAGGGGCGGTCTTTGTTGAAAAAGAACTGTCTTATTGGCGCAAGATGAATTCTGGACAAGCCGCCATCACCAATACAGAACCGGCCCTTGTTCATCATGTGGCGGCCAAGGCCCTTCAGCTGATGTCCACGACCCAAGCCGACCGGTTCCCCCAGGCTTATGGCAAGGTATGGAAAAACCGCTGGATATATGGCGCACTGACCAGCTGTCTGCGGGGCACACCTGAAAACCCATGGCCGGCAATCGAAGCGATTTTGTCACCTGCGTATTCTATGGATGCTCTGGCTATTTCTCTTTGTCGGAACCTTGGCGAGCTTGGCCGTATGGCATTCGAGCTCTACCTCATATTTCGGCTCAGGGCCAAAGACCTGATGATGTGTCTTAGCCCGACTAAGATAAACAGTCTGGTCAGGCGAAAAATCATTGCCCTGAAAAATCCGGGGAACCGACCGCACGGTTAAATCGACCAGCCTATGCAGGCCAGATCGATGGATAAAGATAGGTTCCAGGGCTTTGTTCAAGGCGCGGCGCAAGGGTGGCAATGGCGCCGGCCAGAAGGGGTGCAAAAATAATCGCATCTTCTGGCACTTGCGAAGGTGCAATGATGGGAATGCCATCGATCTTGCGCCCGACCCGATCAACATCTTCATCGACAAAGAATTTTACCCGATCTTCAGTCGCCCCCCCAAGCGCCCCGTACAGCCATTGGCTGGCAATGGATGACCCAAACAGGCCAAACACTGGCTCGGTGCTGGCATCCAAGGCCCCATCAAGCAATGACTTCAGCCATGTCACGGCGTTTTCGGCCAGTTTTTCTCCGCCCTTTGCCCCAGATGGGAAAGCTTCTGTTTTCCCAAGCCCCCCCAACAACGTCAGCTCCTTTGACAGAACCTGATCAGACACCATCTCAATGCCCATTCCGGAACGAACCGCCGCATAATGCAGCGTCTCTTTTGTAAAATGTGTCAGATGATCGGCGATCACCAAATCAAACGGCGATGCCGCAACATTGGGCACTTCCACCAAAATGCAGCCATCGGGGTGCATTAACGCCATAACATCGGCCAAAGTCGCAACAGGCATTGGCACATGTTCCAGCACATGGATCACCGTTGCCAGATGATAGCGTTCAGAAATGGCAGATAAATCCCCCGTGTGCAGGCTTTGGAAGCCAGAGATTTGGCTGAGGGCATCAAGCACCTTGTCGGATAATTCGTGGCCATCCAGTGTCCAACCGGGCAGCGCTTTGCCAAAGTTTTTCAGGGCCACCCCATTGCCACAACCGATATCAATCATTGCACCATGATCGGGACGATCAGGAACGTTTTGAAGAAAGCAATCGACCAAATGGTCTGAACGGGGCCGGGCCACACCATCGGTCTGAAAGACTTTTTGTTCGCCCCCAGCCGCTTGATGATAAATTTCATAATTGGCATAGATGCGGTCAACTTCATCCATCCATTTTTGATCTGGAATTTTCTGGATGGTGTAGCAGGCTTGGCAGACTGCCAAAAGCCCCCCTGCTGGCCACGGCCGACAATCCGACGTTACCCGCGAGAGCGTTTCAAAGCCATCAACAACAGCAAGCCGGTCTTCAATGCAGATCAGGCAATTATGAGATTTTAGTTCTTTGGGCATTGTTACCGATCACCCTACCTTCATTATTCCCACTGACCAACAACAGTATTCGCGGTTATTGGTAGAAACAGAATAAGGGCCTTAAACAACTGAAAGATTAATTGATATTGAAAATTAATTGATATTTAAAAAGGTCAACCAGATTTATATAATTCGTTTGACCTTGAGACCAAGCCCCTTGCCCTTAAATTTTGGATCATGGCCAAGCATGTCAGCATCAGGTTCGCGTCCCTTCCACTTGATATCTGAATAAAGTCCCTGTTGCGGGATCACATCACAGGTGGAGCCTTCTTTTTTAGAAGCAATAAATATGACGCCATAGATACCATCATCCAAACCACCTAGGCTAACCCGCGTCAATGCACCCGGGACATAATCACTAACAACCCATTTACCCTCATAAATACTTTCTGAGCGGTAGCAAAATACCTCACAAACTTTCACGTCATAATTGTTCGCATGGTAATAGTCCCAAAATAAGGTCGGGGAAAACATGTACATACCGTGATCAATATGATTGGAACTTGGCGCAATATGAATAATGCGCCCCCCCACCTTTAACATGCGATGAATATTGGCAAACACGTTCGGAAGGTGGAAAACATGCTCTATGGTTCCCCCGTCAAAAATGACATCCCATGAATCACAAAGCTCCTCAGGCGTTTTCGGCTGATTAAGATCAAAGATATGATCCGCATTTTCATATTCGGATGCATCCATCGACCGAGACTCATGAAAGCCCAGTGCTGAAAATAAATATTCATCAGTGATGAAATTTCCCGCTGCGAAATCTGGCTTGGGTGAGATGACAGGGATATCTTTCGGAACATTCACAGACCGATCGAATTCAGAAAAAATGCCGCCAAGGTCACCCGCAGTAACGAAGACATCCTGCTTGCCAAGCGTAAGAAGCCTTCCTTCAAAGGATTGCTCCACCGATTCCTGGAGGAAAACTCTAACTGCACTTGGATTAATGCCCATAAAAAGTCCTTAATATTCTGAAATTAAGATACGTCTCGTGAAGCAATTTTCAACTTGGCCTCAACCATTTTGTCGAATTCACGCTGAATGACTTCATACGTATCATCCTCCCAAACCCATTTTTGGGTAGGCGTTGCATAGGATGGCGTTTTGTCAATTTTGAACCCCAGAAGTTTTATGAACTTGGGGTCCGTCGTTGGTACGTTCGGAACAACCAACTTAAACATAAGGTAGTCAATTTTTTTGCTGAGACTGGCCGCAACACACGGGCCATTATTGATAAACATGTTAAGGAATGCTTGTTCGTAAAGCGCAAACCGCAAATCAACATCAAAACAGGCTGGCTCGAACATTGGGTAATGCCCAAGGGGTGACTGACGAAATTCGGCCACTGCATCCGTATCAGGGATAATCACAACGGTGTATTCTTCTGAATCAAGTCCCTCCAGGAATTGAACCCAAGCGTCCATGTCGTTGTTTCGTTCCTTGTCAACCTTGTACTGACGCAAAGTCAGCGTGATCACTTTGCGTCCCTTGGCAATTTGATCCAGCCATTTTTTAATGTATCGGTGGGCCTCCAGGCTGGCTTCGAACCCCTGCATCATTTCAGGATTTTTATTGACCAGTTGGTAGTATTCGCTGTGATGGGGAATGCCATCATCGGGATAAATAACAACTTCACTACCATATAGCTTGAGTGCATCAGGATCAATTTTGTGACTTTTTAAATGCAAAACATCCACATCTGGCATGAGATCCGTCATCTGAACGAGAATATGCGCCATTCGGAACCCACGGGCGTGACCATCTACAATTTCATTAACATCAGCCGCCACACCTGGCTGGTTGTGAATATCCTCCGGGGGCAACATAGCCACGACAAGCCGTGAACACCCCAATTGTTGTCGCTTGATTTCGGCCGCTTGCAGAAAAAAGGACACGTCATAGGATATTGGTTGCCCTTGAGTGTTATATTTGGCCAAAAGAACCCTTTGCCGGGAAGCCCCAATCGAGGCATC
This sequence comes from Rhodospirillales bacterium, assembly GCA_018666775.1. Taxonomy (NCBI): domain Bacteria; kingdom Pseudomonadati; phylum Pseudomonadota; class Alphaproteobacteria; order Rhodospirillales; species Rhodospirillales bacterium. Next base: position 63,942 of record JABIXC010000007.1, read on the forward strand.
TTTTATAGCGACCAGTTTCCGCAATTCCTCAACAATGATTTTAGAACGGTGCATAACCGTATGCTCTGCAAGACACCGGCGCTGTCCCGCCGCTGCAATTTCTTCGCGCTCCGCATCATGGGAAAGAAGATAACTAACTTTCTCCACCAGTTCATCTGCACTTTCAAAGGTTGACAGCTCCACGTCTGGCACAAACCGATCTGCAATCTCATTTCGTCTATCAGTTAACAAGCAAACCCCCACACCTGTTGTTTCATAGCAGCGAATGTTTCCAACATCCGCCAATTCATCACGATGAATGTTGAGCACAACCTTGGCGCGGGTCAGCAGCGTCAGGTATTCACTGCCATTGACAACAGGTTTAAAAAATACCTTGGGATATATCTTGGATAAAGGTTTAAGAAAGTCATAAATTCCAACGTCGGGATGCGCCCTGTCTTCAAATAATATCCAGGGACCAATACCCGTAACCTTGGCATTTATGAACAACTTTCCAATTTCGGATGCTCTCCCAAAGAAAAAAGTGCCCAGCCGCGAGGCCAACAATGGGGTCACAGTTTTGAAGAATGCCATGGGAAGAATCATCCCGCACTTTAAAATTAGGACCTTCGAAAATTGCAGAATCTTCGCCTTACTTAACCAGTTCTTATTTCTCGCATCATTGCCGTAGAGCCTGATGTTGATCCTTGGAATAACATTCTTGAGCACATTATAACGATTGAAATGCTCGGGCTGACCAAACCCGGTCGACCCACAGAACAGGACGTCTATGTCTTTCTTGAGTGCAGGAGTAACCATGATGGACGGGTCGAAAGAATTGCCAATATTTCGACTGGGTATGCCCAGCGCCTCGAATTTTTTCGTATATGCCTCTGACGTCGTAAAGACAAAATCGAGGTCGCCAAAATATGGCCCATATTCATATAGCTTTTCACATAATTCATCACCCCAAAGCCCGACAAACAAGGTTCCCTTAGCGGCAATTATCCTGAGAGCATCTCGTTTCTTGCGCGTAATATGAAAGAGTCCACCAGCGTATATGAACACAACGTCTGGTTTGAAATCTGCCACCATTGCTTCTAGAATTATGAAGGGATCAGCATTAACCGCCAGTTGGTTCAACCCATGCTCACGTGCCCAATGACAAAGAAGTCCAATATCCGGATAAAGAATATCCTGCACCTCACAACCCTGCACCTCAACTGTATCAGCCCAGCCCCCGGGCAACATGAGATTTTCTTTCCGCAGGGCATCGACCTGATCAGAAAAGTTTTTCTTATGCAAATTGTGTAATTCTCGAAACTTTTTGAGGTTCCCAGGGGCTGGTGTTATCCGTAATATTCTCAACCGTTGGCCCCATTATTTTTTATTTCATAAGGATTCTCAAAAATCATTCCGCTCTCCCAGAATGCGCGGCATTGTGCAACATTTGAAGCGTTTCAGCAATGGTTTTACCGCGCGCAGCAACGCTATGATACTTCAGCGTCGCACGCCGCCCATTGTCAGAAATTCGTTTAATCTCAGATGGTTGGCTCAGAAGCTGCAGAACTTTTTCAACGCATTCATCGGCCGATTCAAAGGTCACAATATCATTTTCAATATCAAAAAATTCAGCCAATTCGGTGCCACGATCCGTAACCAGACAACTCCCAAGACCCGTCACCTCAAAACACCGGATATTACCAAAATCGGCATCTTCATCCCGATGAATGTTAAGCACCAACCTTGCCCCCGCCAACAATGAATAATAATCGCTGCAATCAGGCAACATCCCATTTACACGTTCAAGATATGAACTATGAAGCGATTTTTTACCAATAAAATAGTTCTTCTTTGGGTGAAAAAGACCCCCCATTTCTCTTTTTGCGGTGTCGCTGCTCTGCCTCATAGAGATGCCCAGTTCCATTGCACGAGCGACCTTGTGCAGGCCCAAACCCCTCGCCAGGGTTTTCAAAACACGAAGAATTCCCGATGGCAGCCGACGCAAAACCCAGACCACAGGCCGACCAAACAAAAGGGAAACAACCGGAATACGGGGCTCTTTGGTCCAAATTTCAAGGGGTGTTCTCGACATCAACACCTTAAGCAATTCGTAGCGCCGGATGTGATCGGGATAACCGTACCCGGTCATCCCGCTAAAAATCAGATCCCGGCTTTTGACCGCGGGTTTCGTATAAGAGATTGTGTCGTCAAAGCAATTTCCAAGAACTTGTGCGGGAATCCCCGCTTCAACCATTTTTTTCTCGTAACTGCTGTTGGCGCAAAACACGAAGTCCAGATCGCCCAGAAATGCCGTGTAACTGCCTCCAATTGCGGGCAATTCATCCCCCCACAGACCCGTAATCAAAACATCTTTATGACAAACTGCCCGCATCCTCTCTCTGACATCCCGCGACAACAGGACAAAGGCGCCAGCATATATAAAAATCACGTCTGGCTGAATATTCTGCAATTGGGCTATCAGAATATCAATACCCACATCAACACCTGAAGGATCGGGTGTTATCTTGTTTTCTCGCGCCCATGTTTCCTGAAGCTTGGCATCATTGGCAATGGTCTCAAAGACATCATAACCCTCACGCGCCATCACTGCGGCCCAGCCTCCGGGCAACATGAGGTTAGCCCTCCGAAGGCAGGCGATCTGGTCATCGAATGATTTAACATCCAGCGCCGCTTCAGCTCTAAAATCCTCAAGGTGTTGAGGTGCCGGGCAGATGCGAACCATTCTGGGGCTATGGCGATTCAATTCTGGTGATCCCTATTTCATTTTATTTAGATGGGCATCAAGATCGGCGATCCCATCCAACGATCCAATTTCATAAAATCGCGTTGTCGTCTCAAATCCTGAAAGTTTTTCTGCCTCAACCAGCCCCCCCAGAACCGTTGAAAGATCCAGGGGTTCTTCTGATTCCCATGCATCAAAAACCTCACGATGCATTACTAACAATCCATAATCTATATGCTGCATTCTGGGTGTTAGGGCCTTTTTTTCATATGCGATAATCTTGCCATTCTGGTATTCGACGTTGCTGGTATCCCATTGACCATCATTCCTGAAAACTGTCATCAAGGCCGGCGTGCCGGATTTGCGAAAGGCTTCGACCACAGGAGCGTAAGCAATATCCAGATAACTGTCGCCGTAGGTCACCAAAAATTCATCGCCTGCCAAGGGCAAGGCGTTGCGCACCGCACCACCGGTTCCGCGAAGCCGGTCCCCATCATAGGAATAACGGACATCAACACCAAACCGACTGCCATCACCGACGAAAGACTCAATCTGTTCCCCAAGGTGCCCCACACAATAAATGGCCTTCTCTATGCCGTGGCGCGCAAATAACGCCAACTGATGCGCAATAAAAGGCCGACTCGCAACCTCAAGCATGGCCTTGGGTGCGGTTTCAGTTATCGGGTAAAGCCGGGTTCCCAAACCCCCGGCTAAAACAACTATTGGCGGCATTGTTTTCATGGTTGTCCGATCAGCTTGAGATAACCTTCGAACCTTCATAATCGAATTGGAACCTGACTTCCTTAAGCCCGATATCAGACATAGCAGAACGTAGACGCATACGATCTTCGGTATAAAACATCAAGAAACCACCTCCACCGGCACCGACCAGTTTTCCGCCCATGGCCCCGTTTTTCAAGGCATGGGCGTAATATTCGTCCACCTGGGTGTTGCTCATGTTTGGCGCACGACTTTTTTTGTGCTGCCAATGTTCATCCATGATACGGCCCATATCCGCAAGATTGTCTGATTCAATGGCAGCGAGACTTTCCTTGCCTAGCTGTTTCACATAATGAAGATTGTCGATCATCCCCCTGTCGTTGGAACGACTGAGATTGTCTTGAATTTCCAAAATTGATGATGCCCTGCGCGAATAACCGGTAAAAAACAGAAGAAGGTTTTCCTCAAGGTTATACAGGGTCTCATTGCTGCACTTGATGGGGCACACCTCCACCTTACCATCTTTTGAAAAATGGTAACCGTTGGCACCGCCAAAGGATGCAACGTATTGATCCTGTTTCCCAATGGGTTCCCCAAGACGTTCGATTTCAATATGGCAAGCCTGTTCAGCCACGTGTTCCGCATCCACCGGATTTTTGGTGTATTGATGCAATGCCGTTAACAGCGCCGTGCAAAAACTACCTGATGAGCCAAGCCCCGTGCCTGCGGGAATATCGGCCATGCTGCTCACTTCCATATAACGACCATCAAGCCCCATGAGGTCAAAGGCTTCACGGATAATGGAGTGTTGCAGGTGCTGAGCACTCTCAACCCGTTCCAACTCCGCATATTTGACGATCATTTCCTCAACGAAGGTTTGGTGAATGGTGATGTAAACGTATTTATCAATGGCCGCCGCGATCAGAAATCCTTCATGGTCCTGATAATACGAAGGAAGGTCCGTGCCTCCCCCTCCCAGGCTGATGCGAAGCGGCGAGCGGGCAATAATCATGTTACTTTCCTACCATATATACGGTCGACAATTTTCAAAACTTCATAAGAATCGCTGATGGTTCCCCCGACCGAACCGACCTTGCCTGAAATGGCATTTGAAAAATCGGCAAATTCGCGTTCCCAGGAAGTATCGGGAAAAGGGTATTCCAATATCGTTGTTTCCGGTGGCCCCATTTCAGGCAACATCTTGTATAATGTCAGCCGTTCAGTGCCATAGCTCCCGCCAAGCCCTTCGATATGGAGCTTCCCAACCCGCCCAAAGATTTCAAAACTGAAAATATTTTTCCATTCCGTCCAGCTCGCATGCAGCCATGCCATCTGGCCTGCTGGTGATTTCAATGCCAGAAAGCAATTATCATCGGCAGGCATTTCCCAGAATAGGGTAGGTGCATGACCATAATCCAATGCAAGATCACCCAGAAACCACCGTGAAAGATCAATCAAATGGGGTGCTTGGTCGACCAATTCACCACCACCAGAAATTTCGGGCTGGCACCGCCACTCTTTTTCCATGCCCAAGCGCCCACCGTGGCCATAGCGGGCTCGGATAGACATCAAGGGGCCAACTTCACCGCTATCAACCAGTTCTTTTGCCTTAAGCAGAGCCGGATGGAAGCGATGGTTAAAGCCCACCTGCACAATGCGCCCGGCTGTCTGTGCGGCTTCCATAACGGCAGCCACTTCGGCAGAATTACGCCCCGCTGGTTTTTCCACCAGGACATGCAGGCCTGTCTTCACAGCTTCCAGAGCAATCGGGGAAAGGGATTCATGGGTGGTACACACAACCACCGCATCCAGGCCTGCGCCTAAAAGGTCACGCCATTGAGGGTACACGGTTGCGCCATATCGATTGGCCAGAGATTCTGCACACGCTGCATCCAGATCACTGACCCCGACAATATCGTGTTCGTGGGCCGAAGCCGCCCGTTTCTGGCCGATCAGACCACATCCGACAATCCCAATGCGCATCAATCGCCCCAATCTTGTCCACGGTCTTTCGGCACAATTCGCCGCAATGTATATATATCGCTGCCCATTATTTCACCCTTATGCTGTGCTAGATCTGGCCACGGATCCCAGTTGGCAGCAATGAGTTTACCGGAAATACCATCGCTTTCAGCGGAGCCCAGATAGGCACAAAGTCGGGCACTTTTATCCATTGCATCGCCGCTGCTGCCAGCCAGTTCCTGAACCCGGTCATAAAGCGCGGCCCCCACAGTTTCTGGATCGTTTTCCAGTAATTGATGGGTTAATCGTGTATCAAGAACCCCCGGGGCAATGGCGTTGATATCGATGCCATTGCCGGCCACTTCTTCTGCCAAAGATTCTGTCATCCGCACGATTGAAACCTTCGATGCCCCATAAGCAGTGATGCGCGGCAGGGCATTGGTCGCGCCTCCGCCAGAAATATTGATAATTTTGCCATAGCCCCGGGATTTAAAATGCGGCAAAAGCGCCCGGCAAAAATAAACCGTGCCGAAAAGATTAGTGACAAAGGTTTCCTTCCATTCATCCCAATTAACCGCTTCGATGGCCCCCATTGGCCCATAAACACCGGCATTATTGACAAGGATATCCACATGAGAAAAATGATCGAGCGCCTTATCGACTAGGGAATCAATGTCGCCCTCGCGTCCCACATCGCAGGGCACTGCCACCACCTTCTGGCCATCTCCAGCCATGGAACGGAGTTTTTCTTCACTTTTTTGCAGTGTTTCCACACTGCGGGCACAAATCATCACCGATGCCCCATTGCGGACAAACACTTCGGCAATGTGCAACCCAAGGCCCATGCTGCCCCCGGTTATGATTGCCTTTCGTCCCTCTAAGATCACCCTAGCCCCCCAATAATCAACGGATTGATTTCCACTTACGTGTCGCCGGCCACACGACCGACGGTGATGTATTTGATACGATCATCATCGGCCAAATGGCCAAGAAATCCATTTTGATCGAAAATAAAGGGTTTTTCCATTCGAACAATCAATTCCTCAACCCCCAATGACTTGAATTCCGGCCATTCTGTCATGACCAGAAGCGCATCAGCCCCCTCCAGAGCTTCCAGGGCGGACCCCGCCAAGCCAAGAGTTTCAGGGGCTTCTGGAAATTCTGATACCACTGGGTCGAATGCTGTGACCAACGCGCCCTGAGATGCAATATCCCGGCATAAATTGACCGAAAGCGACCGCCGTAATGTGTCTGTACCCGGTTTATAGGTTAGGCCCAACACAGCAATATGCCTGCCTTCAAGATCGCCCAGAACATCGCAAACCCGGCGCAACGTCCAACCACTGTGAAACCGGTTGCTTTCAAGAATCCCGCTGATCATCTCAAGGGGCAATCCATTGGTACGGGCCAGTTCAGTCAAAAAAGTGACATCCCGGGCCAATGTGCCCCCGGCAAAAGCCCCACCGGGGCGAATATAGGCATTTTTCCCAATGCGGGGTTCGGACCTGAGCGCGCGTTCAACCTCTTTTACGTCTGCCCCGGTTTTTTCACAGACCATCGCCACTTCGTTCATAAACGTAATAGAGGCGGCAAGAAAGGCATTGAGCGCATGTTTGCTGATCTCAGCAGATTCAGTCCCCACCCACAAAATCGTGTTGCTAAATGGTGCCAATAGTTCCGAAAGCACAGCCTTATCTGCCCCATCACGCGAACCAACAACGATTCGCTCCTGGTTACGGAAGACCTCAATGGCTTTGCCAAGGCGCAAATTTTCTGGCGAACACGCAAAATTTATTTTTCGATCATCGGATAATTCGGCGAAGCGGGCTTCTATATTAGCCATAGTGCCAACGGGCATCTGCGATGAAACCAGCACCACAGCGCCGTCTTTTAAATGCGGAAAAATACTGATGATTTGGCCCGTGACAAAATCGATGTCAGCCCGGTCATCATCATCGACAGGGGTATCGAATGTGACCCAGACCACATCGGCATTTGCAACATCGGCCAAGGCATCGCTAAATGATAATTTCCCGGTCGCCAACCCCGCACCGACTAAATTTTCAAGGCCTGGCTCAAACAATGTTGGTTTTCCAGCATTCAGGCTCTCTATGGTTTGGCGATTGGGGTCCAACCCAACGGTTTCAAAGCCGGCATCGGCAAGGCATGCCGCCGTGACCGAACCAAGATGCCATAGACCAAAGACACAAACCTTCATTCCCTGCCCTCAAAAACCCAGGGGTTATCGCGAAGCCAGTCCAGGGTACACAGTACCCCCTGGTCAATTGACCGTGCAGGCTTCCAACCCAATTTACGAATACGGGTACAGTCCAGATGAATCAATGGACTGTCGCCCACCCAACCCCGTTTTCCACCGGTGTAGTCCACCTTCGGCGACAGCCCCAGACGGTCAACAATCAGGGCCAGAGAATCATGCACTTTGATGGTGTCATCAAGGCCCAGATTAAAAATGTTGACCGGTGCGGTGCCTTTTTCAACCCCGAGTAAAATGCCATCGAGACAATCACCAATATACATATAGGATTTTTGCTGGTTGCCGTCCCCCAACACTTCGATACGATTCGGATCCGTCTGAAGTTTTCTGTAAAAATCAAAGACATGGCCATGGGTGTAGCCTTCGCCTAATACCGAAACAAACCGGTAAATCCATGCCTGAAAACCAAAAGCCTCACAGAATGAGGCGATCAACCCCTCCCCTGCCAGCTTTGATGCACCATAAAAAGACGTCTGGATGGGAAAAGGCGCATCTTCCGGCGTTGGGAAAACGTCTGGTTCCCCATAGATTGACCCCGTAGAAGAAAAAACAATCCGGGAAACATCATGGGATCGCATCCCCTCAAGCACGTTATGGGTCGCAATGGTGTTTTGTTCCAGATCACGTCGCGGATGAAGCACCCCACTGCTAACATCTGCATTCGCCGCCAGATGAAAAACCATGGAAACAGAGCGGCCCTTCAATGCCTTATCCATGGTAGTGGTGTCCAGCAAATCACCCTCAACAAGGGTAAAGGCAGGGCTCTTTATTGCCGCAGAAAGGAATTCTCGGCGTCCCGTAGAAAAATTATCTATCCCGATCACCTCATGCCCATCGGCGAGCAAGCGGGAGACCAAATTACTCCCAATAAATCCGGCGCACCCGGTTACGGCATATTGAGGCATGGACAAATTTCCTAAGAATTTAATATCACCATTTCTGGTTATGCCCGGAAAGGGTAGTAAAACTTATAGGCCAACGGGAATTAAATGTGCAATAATTCGTCAGCTAAAATGTTAAATTGGCCAGTTATTATCCATGTCCCAAACTGAACAGCTTCCCAAAAACAACCTGCCCGTATCCCCCGGGGCTATGGGTTTCTCCATTGCCATTCTTCTAGCCACCATTCTTCCCATTACCTTGATCAAGCTGGCAACCCAACCCGGGATTCTGGCGATAAGTGTGAATTTTCTTCTCGCTGTCGCATCGGCCCATGTTTTTACCACATTTTATTTGCTGGTTGACCGAACCAATGTGCGCTTCATTCTGGACCATCCCATACAGTTGATTGCCATGCCCATCGGGCTGCTTCTGTTGGGCATGGCAATCTTTTCAGTGCCTGGAAATCCGGTTTTTACCCCCGCACTTTTTCTTCTTTTCCTTCAGCAAACTTGGCATTTCGGCGCCCAGAATATTGGGGTGGCAACGTTTATTTCTCTGGGCCATCGTAAAAAATCCATCACAAAGGTTGAAAAAAACTTTATTCGCATGGGCACCATTTGCGGCATGTTTGGGGTTCTTAGTGCGCTCTATCCCAGCTTCATGATCGGGCCTGAAAATGTGCCCATAAATGAAACCGTTCTAACGACAATAAAAACCCTACATCAAATCGGTGGTTATGTAGCGATTGCCCTGACAGGTGGGGCTTTGGTCCTGATGGTCAGGGCATGGTGGGCCCGTGAGTATTTTTACGGTGCGGCAATTTTTCTCAGCATCACCTTTCTTTTTCCCATGTACATTTCCGACAATTACATGATTGCCGTGGCATCATTCACCATTGCCCACGGGCTTCAGTACATCATTTTTCTGGCAGCACACAGCTTCACAAACCCCGGTGCACCAAAAAATCCGAGATGGCAATCATGGGGGTTCATTTATCCCCCGCTTGCCCTTCTGGCGCTTGGTGGGGCCGGACACGTGCTCTGGACCACCGCCCCTGCATGGAAATCCGGCCAATTCCCACTTTTCGGCCTTTCTATCATCCTTGGTTTGACCCTAGCCCATTTTTGGGTGGACCAGTTCATGTGGCGAATGGGAAATTCGGAACGGGCCAACTGGATAAAAAAAAGTTATAGCTTCATCTTTCAACCGAAATAGCTATATTCAGGCTCTACAGGCTCTGGCATCGGTCGATGCTGCGCGTTTTATTATGCTTATGATATCAGGAACAAAAATTGCAAAAAGTGATACTTATCTCTGTTAAATGCACGGTGGTCAAAACCATGCATGAGCGGAAGTGTTTTTCATGATGCCAACACAAGAAGAACTATCCAATGGATATGATGACCTGAAGAGCATGTTCACCCAGTGGGCTCTATGGCACCATCTGGCATGGAATAACATCAAACAACGTTATCGACGCTCAACCCTCGGCCCCCTTTGGCTCACCATCTCCATGGCCATCCATATGCTGGTCATCGGGGTGCTTTTTTCGACACTGTTCCACACCCCTTTGCAAAAATTACTGCCTTTTCTATCAGCCGGGCTGGTGTTCTGGGGCTTGATGCAGGGGATTATAAATGAAGGTGCAAGTGCGTTTCTAGGCGCTGCCAGTTTCATTATGCAGGTCAAACGTCCGCTTTCTCTCTATGTTGCAGAAACGGTGTGGCGCAATGTAATCATTCTTGCCCACAACTTTGTTATTTATATCGTAATCGCATTCATCTTTGGAGTGGTTCCGCACAAGGCAGTTTTATTGTTATTGCCCCTGGGCTTGTTGCTGGTGATTCTTTGCCTATCCTGGGTTGCCATGGTGTTTGCAGTAATATCAGTCCGCTACCGTGACTTTCCAATGATCGTTGGAAACATGTTCACGGCACTTTTCTGGCTGACCCCGATTATGTATTTCCCATCCCTGCTTCGTGACAAACAATACCTTCTGAATTTTAACCCCTTCACCCACCTTCTTGCCTTGGTCCGTGACCCACTTCTGGGGCAAGCCCCCCCAATGATGAGCTGGATCATTGTTAGCGCCATAACTGTTGTTGGCTGGACCTTTGCTCTTTACTTCTTTTCCCGATTCCGCAAACGCATCGTTTACTGGCTGTAGGTTTCACCATGTTCTCTATTTCTGCAAATCAACTCCGAATTGAATATCCCATATACGATTCGTACAAGCGTTCTTTACGCCATCAGTTTGGACTGGGACAGATTGCAAGAAATCTTGATCAGGCCCTGAAAAGAAAACATTCTGTGGGTGGGGACATTACCCAGGAGGCCTCTGGGCGCACCACCATCACTGCTCTGAATGGCATTAGCTTCGATATTCAGGAAGGCGACCGGGTCGGCCTGCTGGGGCATAATGGTTCAGGCAAAACCACCCTGCTGCGAGCCATTGCCGGAATATATGAGCCCATGGACGGAGAGATTACCATTGAAGGCCATGTCACCCCCTTGTTTGACATTCAATTTGGCATGGATACCGATGCCACAGGTATTGAAAACATCGCATTGCGAGGCCGCATGCTGGATATGAGCTCGACGCAGATAGAGGAGACCATTGATGAAATTGCCGAATTCACGGAACTTGGTAACTATCTGCATATGCCCATTCGCACCTATTCAACTGGCATGATGGTTCGTCTGGCTTTCGGCGTATCAACGGCAATCAAGCCTGAGATTCTTGTTCTTGATGAAATGATCGGTGCCGGGGATGATGCTTTTTTCGAACGTGCCCAACAAAGACTCAAAAATTTTATTGAAGATACGGGGATACTGGTTATCGCCAGTCACAACATGGGCATGGTTCGACAATGGTGCAACAAGGGAATGCTGATGCAACACGGCAATATTTTGGCCTTTGGCCCCATTGAAGAGATTGCCAAACGCTATGAAAGTGGTGAGGGGACAGTCGACTAATAAACTGGCGGGGTGTTATTTTTTACTGCTGCACAAAGCAAAAATATAATGGGCCATTTTATGAAACCCTGTGTGCACCACTTCATCGTTCATAGAAAACATATAAACATTGTGGAACAAATGTCCCATCTCTTCGCGCAAGTGAGGTAGGGACTGGCAATTGACGTGCCCGGCCTTGCTGATGTCCGATGCATGGACCTGACTTTCCAGGCTGGGCATGCCGATGATCATCGTGCCATGGGGATCAAGCCCTTCAATCAGGTTTTTAAGGAAGGCATCCTGATCTTCTGGGTCAATATGTTCCAAAACATCCAGAAGATAGATGCCGTCATATTGACCCGGCATCGGTGATTGCAAAAGATCGTGGGTAAATATTTCATGATATGCCCAATCATCAAGCTGACGGGATTTGATCTCTTCTATGAAAATTGGATCAAAATCTGTAACCGAAAGGCGTTCCACTTCTTGCAGCACAATCCTGCTGGCAAATGCATCGCCACAGCCAACTTCTAAAACATTTTCGCACCCCGACAACATGCGTGATGCAAACTTGTAACGCGACAAGGTAAACGCCAACCGCTTTGGATCATCAAACCACGACTGGCTGGACATAAGCCCCAGGGATTCAAGACCGTGTTCTTCGCGGTAACGGATCAGTTTCTGATATTGGTCTTCTCTTGTTTTCGAAACCATGAATTTTCTGCCTGTTACTGACCGCCGCTACGGCGTTTCAATTCTTTCAAAATAAAGGGCACCACTTCGTCAAGGGACGCCCCGACACAATCGGGGTTCGATGGCGCATCTTCTGCATAACCATATTCGATAAATACGGTAGCGCAACCTGCAGCTTGCCCCGCACCAATATCACGCCATCGGTCTCCCACCATCATCGAACGCGCAAGATCAATGTCCCATTTCCGGGCAGCCCCATGCAACATGCCGGGCTTTGGCTTTCGGCAATCGCACCCGTCTGCATCCAGATGGGGGCACACAAGAATGTCATCTACCCCGGTTTTCTCGCGCAAATGGTCGTGAATGGCATGTAATGTCTCCGAATTTTGCTTGCCAGAGCTCAGATCGGGCTGATTGGTAACCACAATGGTCAAATACCCCGCATCGCGCAGTCGGGCGACTGCGTCACATGCACCTGGAAGCATCTCAAAATCTTCAAGACATACCGGCGCAAAAGGCATCCCATCGCGCACCAAACTACGATTTAGAACACCATCGCGATCAAGAAATACGGCTTGGCGTTTCATCGTTGTCATGCCCCCATCACCAATTTAACTGGCCCCCAGATAGACTAGAATTTACGCTCTGTTATCAACGCAGGGTCCATATGGACTTGGCGAATATATTGAGACAATGCGTGCATCAACCCCTGATGCACATCTTCTATAATGCCATAATTATCGCCATCCACATGCAGGGCAACATCGGCAAGGTCTTTGCTCCGCCCCCCATCAAAGCCGGACATGGCAATGGTATGAACCCCATTATCCCGTGCCCAGGAAAGAGCCCTGACAATATTTTCAGAATCCCCCGATGAAGAAATCGTCACCAACACGTCCCCTGCCTGGGCAATCCCCTGCAATTGGTACACGTAAACATCTTCATAGGAAATGTCGTTGGCAATCGCTGTCAACATCGCAACATTGGCTGTCAGGCTCATGACCCGGGGCATCAGGGGCGTATCTGTGCGCACACATTTTCCATGATCACAGGTCAAATGATCCGCAATAGAAGCCGACCCACCATTGCCACAGGCATAAACCCAGTGCCCCCCCAGATATGCCGTTTCCAGAATTTTCATGGCCTTATCCAGCGCCTCCCCCGATACAGATCGGGCAGCCTGGGCGCATTTATCAAAATAATCCGATGTGTAGTCTTCGACAGAGCCATAAGTTTTTTCAGGAAATGTCATGATATTTTATCCATTAAATAGAAACTTTAGAGAACGGCAACCAATCACACGAGATCACCAGAAGATTTCACCAATTCCACACTATTCAATCAGAAATGCTTTCTTGTCCAGTCAGTTTTAAATTTAGCCCCACCCAGGGAGAAGGCCACCCGGCTAAACGGACTCACGCCAAACAAGTTTGCAAGCCGGTCAAACATGATCATAATCCGAACAGATACCCCTTATGAATAAGGATCAGTTGGAAAGCCAGTCATGACTTACATCGCTAAAAATCCAATGTCAGACCGCGCCCTGTTGATCGCATGGGCAGCATTCGCAGCCATCGCCGTGACCCTTTTGTGGTCCAATACACCGTGCATGTATTTCGGCTTTGATGGCGCCATCCTGCAGATCTATGCAAAATATCAATCCGAGTTCAAATCGCTTTTCTCATGGAACATGTCGGACCCCATGCAGGGTATGTTCGATCTCTATTTTCCGACCAACTTCGACTACTTCATTCCCAATGCGCTCTTGGGCTTGCCCCGCCAAACGACGGGCTATGTGTTCGGCGCCTATACCATCATCGCCACCCTGATTGCGGGTGCGGTCTATTTGTTCGCTCGCAAAGCATCTTGCGAACGTAGAGTGTCTCTGCTGGCGGCAATTCTGACGATCGTCCTGATTTTTCCCATTTTTTCCTGGAAGCCGCTGTCGTCGACGTTTCTGATTGAATTCATCCAGCTCAACCCGCAATTCGGGCAGCTCTTGTTTCTGTGTTATGTCTCGCTATGGTGTCTCTGGTCGCTGGACCCGGAACGCCCGACACGTTCCATAGCCGTCCTGACCCTGCTCATCGTATCCCTGGTTCTGGCCTTTCTGGCGACGCTTCCTTATGCGTTATTGATGGGAGCAACCTTGGCCGTTTTTGGATTTTCCGCGATCTTCCTCAATAAGGATCGAAAACACAGGTGGACCATAATCGGTGCCGGGGTGGTGGTGGTGTGCGTATTGGTGCTATCAGGCATCCTGCCTTACATCTATATCGCCAGCTTGCACACGGTTTACGCATTTTTTCCCGATGAATTCGTTCAAGACCGCCCCCTCACGTTCATTTCCATTTTATACGGCTCCAAAGCTTTTTACGCCGGCCCAATCCTCATTGCCATGGCCGTGATCGGTGGCGTGCGCTCAGCCATCAATGATACCGGCCGGGCCCGACATTTCGCCCTCACCTTTCTGGGTATGTTCATCGCCTTTCAAGCAATTGGGTATTTCGTGGCTGTTGTTTTGCAATACAAAGGACCATCACCCGTTTATTTTGAACTCTTCCTTTGGCCCGTATACACGATATTTTCCGCCAAATTCCTTTATGAAGTATCCGACGCCGCATTTTCCGCGATCGCCCGAAAAACCGCCGGAAAATCTCTGGTTGTAACGGCAAGCAAGCATATGCCGGTCGCCCTTGTATTGGCCGGGAGCATCGGCATTGGCACCATGAATATCGGGGCTACGGGGGCCTGCCCCATCGCCATGTGGAAACCGCTTTCGCCATCGCCCATCACAGATTATTTGCGCCGCGAAATCGCCATTGCTCCCGGGCGCGCTTTCCGTGGGACAGAAGCCACATTCACCGGATACCAAAACGACGAACCGGCGAGCTGGCCATCTCTATCGTATCAGGACTATCAAACATGGTTGCTGACGGGCAAAGACCACCGGACGGTGGGCCTTTGGCGCCACAACATCCCGACGCTACAAACCTTCACATCCCTTGTATCACCGACGTATTTTGTTTTGCTTAGATCATTCCTGTCCCGGCCAATGGATATCCATTCGCGCACCCACGCAACCATGACAGTGCCCAACGAAAAAATGCTCGCATTATGGGGGGTGCGTTACCTGATTTCCGATCACGAACTGGACATTGGCACAGAACGGATACGCATTCCCCTCAACGGAAAACCGCCTATATTTTCCGGAACCGAACCCTTGCGTCTGGTGGAATTGGAAATGCCTAACCTCGGGAACTATTCGCCGACCAAAATATTGCTGGCCCATGACATCCCGACAGCTATTAAATGGTTAAAGGCACCATCCTTCGATGGCCGCAAAACGGTGGTGAGTGAACGCGACCCAAGTGGGGGAACCCCCCTCGTCGTCGCACGATCAGCCCTGATGAACGTGGAAAAGGACGGCCTGCGTATACGGGCCTCAAGCACTGGTACATCAATTCTGGTTCTACCGGTTCAGTTCAGCCATTGCTGGCGCGCCCAAGGTGCGGACAAGGCCAAGATTTTCCGCGCCAATGTCATGCAGATGGGGATACTCTTTTCGGGAAAACTTGATGCCAACCTGCGGATGGTTTTCGGCCCGGGGAACTTTATGTGCCGCATGGATGATGTAGAGGAATTAAAGCGGTTGGACATGCAGGGTGCCAATACCCGTCATTGACGTTTGTTTAGCCTTACAGTGGGCTCAAAACTTTCTCAGGGAGCAGCTAACTCAGTCGTCTGTTGGCGTCCCTTCGTCGAAACCATAGTGTCTCTGCACGATGTAATTTGGCCGTTGCTTGGTTTCAAGGTAGATGGAGTTGATGTAAAGACCATTGATCCCAATGGTTAACAATTGAATGCCCCCCAGAAAGAGCATCAGCGATACAATCGTCGTCCAGCCCAAGGTTACATCCTTGACGATGAACCACTGAATGATAACCCATGTCAGAAAGAAAAAAGCGAAAAGCGAAGTAAGGAGCCCAAGGGCAATCGAGAGAATGAGCGGCGCCGTAGAAAAAGAGATCAGGGCCGAGAACAAGAAATTATGGATGGTCTTTGGATTGGTGATTTTAAACTTTGTCTCGCCACCCTTACGGCTTTCGCGGTTGTATTCCAGTGAGGCCTGATTGAACCCAAGCCAATAGACCATCCCGCGCACAAAGGGCAGTTTCTCTTTCATATTCCCCAGGTGATCTGCCAGCCGACGGGACAGCATTTTGAAATCACCGGCCTCGACAATAAAATCAACATTTGTCGTTGCCTTGAGGACCGAGTAGCCAATCCGCGTTATAAACAACTTGAAACGGCTTTCTCCGCTGCGGCTGGTTCGTACGGTGTTGATCACGTCCAGCTTCTTGTTGTCATGCCACATTGCAACCATATCCGGGATCAATTCGGGTGGGTCCTGAAGATCGGCATCCATATAAACGACCAGGTCGCCTGAGGCGCATTCAATACCGGCAAGAACACACGGTGAAACACCAAAATTTCGAGACATCGTCAAAATTTTGATGTCATTGCCTCCATCTCCCAATTCTTTCAGAAGCTGTTCTGAGCCGTCATTGGACGCATCGTTTACAAAAATCAGTTCATAGCCACTGATATGGCCGGCCTCAATCTCGGGGCGCAGGGCACCACGCAACCTAGAGACCAGCTCAGGAATGGTTTCTACTTCGTTGTAGAATGACAAAACAACTGAAAGGGAAGGTTTTGTAGAGAGGACAGGGTTTGTGCTTTCTGGCATACCGCCAACTTCTCCCTTATTCATGAATCCCGCATCCGCATTATTCAGGCGGCAAATGGGTCACGACAATGACATTCGGTTCAATGGGCAAACAATACGGCAATTATTGATATTTGGACCAGTCAAAATTTGAACTTGGCACCCTGACGGGGACATTGCGAGCAAATTGGGATGGCCGTTCGCCCTTGGGTTAGGTGTGTTTTACGCATGTTTACAGCATCCTCGCCATTCCACATCATTGACACATCATCCTGACCTGCCATGCCATAGCTGGCAGCACCGCTCCAGACAACATGATCGCAGCATGGGTAAACAGCCCCATTCCAGTCGATTGTCAAAACCGTCCACAGCCAATCACAGGGGATATCAACCGGCAACGGGCCCGTCGTTTGAAGCGGTTCTGTTTCTTCCATGCCCCGTGGGTTTCCAGGGCGGATACTGAAAAGCATATCGTGTTCAAATGCAAATTTACGGGCGGCATCTATCTCGTGGTGGTTATGCTCATAACCAATATAATCCAGCATAACGATGGTTTTGGCCCCTAATTCGCGGCGCAAATCCATAAACCGGATCAAGTTGTTCTTGATCCTTTCAACGTCTCCCTTGCGGTGCTGAATGGAATGCACCGGGGCGGTAAAGCCGCTGATATGCACTTTCAGAAGATCCAAACCGGATGCCAACAGTTTTCGACTATTGGCCTCGTTAAGCAAAATACCGTTGGATGCGATTAACGTCCCAATCTTGCGATCTGTTGCTGCCTGTATGGCTTTGTAAATATCTTTAGACATTAACGGCTCGCCGTTAATGTAAGGAATGGCCATCATTAAACGATTGGCAAAACTGTCCAATATTTTTAGATAGGATTGATAATCAAGCTTGCCCTTCGGAATTGGTGCACCCACGCCATCCGGATTGCAATCGAAGATATCATCACTTTCAGATCGACAAAAAACGCAACTCTCATTGCATTCATTCCATAATTCAAAATTGATCAAAAATGGGGATTTTCCAGATTTTGTACGGCGCAAGAATAAACTTGCGTAGCACACCACAGCATTCCAGATTTTGAGAACGGATAACTTTCCCCCCAACAGCAATCGGATAACGATCAGGGTTCTTAATCCCGTATATTTGTTGGTTATGTTGCTCATACTTAATTCATTGTCCCTAATTAACAAGATTAGAGGCAATTGTATTTTTGCCAAGCCTCACGGAATCTTCTTATATTTTTAATATGCCAACGGACATTCATCGTGGCAAGGCGAACAGCAACAGCGCGACAAGGATTGGGCGGGCGTGTTTCAATTCCTGTTGACAGATGGCACCGGCCTTCACGTTGTCTGAGTCGTGTCCTTTTCGATAATGTCCAAGCCGATCTTGCGGCGATGAGGCTGCTCGCTTCCGGCCAGATAGGACAAGTGCAGCATGATCGCTTTGACCAGCGAGCGGAATCCCCGTGGACGGGCGCCGGGAAAAATTCTGGTCCCTAATAGAAATGCCGTGAACAATCCTCCAGCAAACTTATAGAAAGGCGACAACCAAAATTGCCGGGCGAAGAAAGGCAATGACTTGAACAAAAAATCCGGGAAAAGGCAATATAGTGGCGCCAGATAGAACAGATTGAGCTGTATGTTTTTTTCTTCTTGGGTATATCCCGTAAGAACCGAGTGATTGGTCAACGACGTCAGGCCGTAATCGAAATCCTTGTCCAACAATCCCAATTCAATGGAACGATCGGTCAATTCTGTCCCCGGAAACGGTGCGAAGATCGTAAATGCCGGGTACGCAATTCGAAGTTTCCGGGCAAAATCGACCGATTCAAAATCATCCTCAATCTTGGTCCCGGGAATAGCGAGAATTGCCGTGCCCCAAATATTGATTCCATTGTCGCGGGCAGCGGTGAACGCGGAAATCAATACCTCATCAGACATGTTGCGCTTTAAAACTGTGTTGCGGACATGTGCACTTCCGGCCTCAACCGACATACAGACGGAGACACAGCCAGCCTTTTTAAGGAGACGCGCCACATCTTCAGAAAACGAATTTGCCCTGATCAGGCAATAAAAAGGGATGCCAACTTCTTTGGGATAGCGCTCACAGAATTCTTCGAACCATTCATCTTGCTTGATGACGAAAACATCATCGGCGAAGCGAATAAAGCGAACTTCGGGAACATTAACGACCAGACTATTAATCTCATCGATAACGTTGCTGACCGAACGGCGACGCAGCAATTTTCTTCCCTCACCCTTGAACATCTTGTTAAAGGCATGATTAAAGCAATAGGTGCACTTATAGGGGCACCCCTTCATGGTCAAAATAGATCGAATGCCGTGCTCAAGCATATCCGGGGCCGCTTCGTAGAACATCTCCCTATCGGCAAAGGGAACTTCGTTCATATTCTCAACGATTTCCTTCGCCCCCATGGGCGTGCTTTGCGTGGTGACATTGGGAATACCAGAAGGATCGTCCCCCGCAGCAAACGCATCAATCAAGGAAAGTATGGCCCGTTCGCCGTCGCCGGCGCAGACAGCGTCAAGGTTCAGTTTATAAATGACCTCGGGGAAGTAGGTGGGGTGCGGACCACCCATGACCCGTATCAGGGAATGATTGCGATCGGCCGCCCAGGCCATGATTGTATCGTTGGCATTGATGAAAGATGTTTCATCAGATGTCATGGTGCTATAGGCGACAACATCCGGAAGAAAATCATCGAGAATTTCTTCCATATCTGAACGCGCAATGACGGCAAGTCGTGTCTGATGCCCAGCCTGCTTGCACACAGCACTAAGAATCATAACGCCAAGGGGTTCAGAAAAATATATATCGGCAACAACAAACAGTATTTTCATATAGTGACCTTTTACTACAAATCAGCACTTAAATATTCAAAATTAACGGGACCAAACCCTTCAAACCATGCCGTTTATACCCACAAACAATAAATTGCCTTTGCCGTCTTTTTTTATAACTTATCTGAATTTAAGAACATGGAGATGCCAGAAACGCAGGATGCCTGCCTTTGCAAACCAATAGCCAATGGCACCCATGAAGCCCGGAAAATACGAAAAATCCAGGAAACGGAGATGGTTAAGCCCCCTTTTGACCATATAAAGGGTTCTAATCAAAAATAGAGCCGTCGGATATTCCCCTTGTGGTTCGCTGTAGGGTTTCACGTATTTCAACAGGAATTCAAAAAATTTGCGTGGCGGACGCACGATATCGATTGCGTAGACCAAAATGTTGGCGAATGAGGGCTTCACCAACGTGTAGCTGAGTTCCTCAATGGTCGGATGGGTGATATCAAGTGCCTTTAATTGGTTGGCAAGTTCAGTATTCGGCATGAGCCTGAGAGAGAAAATATTCAGCGTAAAGGGCCGGGGCATATCATAAATAAACCGCAGTGATTCTAGAACATCTTCTCGATTTTCGACCGGGTTATCCAAAATCAAATCATAGGTTGGGGGAATCATCGAGGATGTATAATCTGAAATAATTTCAATCGCCTTTCGCGTAGAGGCGACCGTCGCCGGGCGCTTATAGAATTTTAGAATGCGCGCACTGGGGCTCTGAATGCCCATCTTGATGCGGTACATGCCAGCTTTGACAAGCAATTCCACTTTTTCTTTTCTGATTAAACCAGGCAAGGCGCCAAGGACACTGAAACTGATATTGATTTCCTTCTGCCACCGCTCTGAGAATTCTTTAACAACGTCTAGGGGAAGCCCAATAAAGCTATCGTCATGAAATGTAATGGAAGTGATATAGGGGTGTATGGCCAAAACATTTTTAATCTCAGCAATAATTCTATCCACCGAAGAATGGCGGATTTTTCGGTAATCTGAATCATTGTCAATAAACTTGGAATTGCTGCAATACGTACAGGTAAAGGGGCAGCCAATCGACCAAACTGTATGGAATGCAATGCCGTTAAGTTTGAGATACTCGTCATTGTCCAATGGGACAAACCCCCGGCCATTTTTAAAAATGATCTCATTATCGGCATAGCAAGGGATTGGGAAACTTTCAAAATCGCTTGCTGTCTGCAGGGGTAGAAATCCGTTACGAACAATCTGATCATCTTTGTGGAACCAGAAATTCTTTGTTTGTGTAAAGTCTTCACCGGCGTTGTATGCGGTAAGAAATTGGCTAAAGGCAATTTCGCCTTCACCGATACAAATAGCATCAGCGTGTTTTATGGCATCTTCAGAATCAACAATTGGATGGATCCCGCCCCAAATTATAAATACATTTGGATTGATTTTTTTAATGCGTGCAAACAGGTCTTTGTTCAATTCCGCATACGGGGTCATGGAGGAACTGGCTACTATGTCGAACTCGGCATAATGTTTGGCCATGCGATCCATATCTGCGTCTTCAATTTCAGATGTGCATCTGCCTTTCAGAAAAGACATGACTGACATTTGGTTGGTCGGCACGATATAAGAAATTTCCGTGTCAGGATGGACACTTCTTATTAAAGAAGCCATTTTCCGAAATCCGACAGCGATGATACCAGCATCAATGGACACGAAAGCAATTTTCATATAAATACCTGCCTCAAAATTAGAGCACCCGCATTCCAGATGCTAAAATAAAAATAGAATAGTTCTAATACCTAATATCACAAAGATGGATTCACCACAACCACACCAATCTAATGCCCTTATTCATAAATATCCAGAACAGCCCCGACAATTTGTATTCATGCCAATTCCGAAAAATGGGACTTTTCAGGGGCGATCGACTAATTTGATAATTGCCACAGCGCATTTGGCTTAACAGCCCGCATTTGGCCCACGAAAACAGCACCTGCAAAGTCTTGAAGGCGGCAAATACTCACTTATTTTTGGATCGCAAATTTTCGACAAACCTGGTTATCCGGCCAGCGACCTCTTGTGTTAATCCAAAGTGATCCCTTAAAAAATAGAAAATTCGAAGCAACACCTTCCCGCTAAATACATTGATTTTGGCAGAAAGTGGATCAGAGGGACGGGCTTTATAGCCGGTCACTTTTTGCCGGATTTCCTTATCCTCCCTAGTAAAATAGTACATGACAATGGCTTTTCTTCCATCCTTTTCAGGACAGGTAATAGGGTCTGGGAATCCGTGCATTACTTTCATTGTATTGAAAATAAGGCACCGGTTTAAAATAGGAAGGGCCTTCGCATAACATTTGGTGACTGGCTTGTTCCAAATTTGAAGTTCTCCCCCAAAAGATTTTTCCCAATTTTCATTAAGGTATAACAGCAAATTAACTTGCCGTTTCAAATGCCGGTCGTCCGGATGCACGTTGGGGTCCATATGTAAATTTATAAACCCCCCTGACGGCGCGTAATGCATTGCCTTGCTATGACTGTAGTCCGGGATTAACCCGTCAATCTTTGTTAGCTTTTCCAGATAATCAACGAATGCTTTTGATGATAATGCTTTAACAAGAGAATCTACCGATGGCGGCAAGGCATGCTCTATGTTGTAGCCCAGCTTTCTTTCATTGAAGTGATAATTGAAATCCCATCTGGAATCTCCAATTGGAGGGAAATCGCTGGAAACTTGTTGGGCTAAATCTTTGTCCAAAAATTCATCAAAGACGATATAGGGGATATCGATTTCGTCATGGTATTTGGCTCTATCCTGATCCAGCTGTGGTTCCAATTGAGCGAGCAATTGTTCCGCAATATCAAGGCTCATAACGCAGTCTCCAAAGAGCCACTTGAAAAACTTTGAGAATTTCTGATTTTCCCCACCTTAGAAGCTAATTTCAGGGGCATTTACCATCCATTTCCCGTGCAATCTATTTGCATAAAAAAACAAATCAGGGCTGCAAAGTTCTCTAACAAATGTCTCCAGATGCCACAATATCAAATTGTTGAATGACCTTGCAAGGGCTGTCTAAAGCTAGCGCTTACGGAACATTCGAGCCAGTTTATTCCGGCTTCTTCACGGTGCTAAACATCAGATAACACAATAGTCCGGGCAGGGTCATAATAATGCTCAAAAGCCGATAGGTTAAAAATATAGAGCCATAACCGAGCGCAACATTTTCAGCCGTCAATATTGCTAACAACTGATTGAACGCGGCTTCTCCGACCCCGATGCCACCGGGGGTCAAAGGCAATACATTAGCAATCTGGGTTAGGGTTGTCGCAATGCCTATATCGGTAATGCCCGGCCCGGAAAACCCCAATCGCGCCGCAATAATCACAATCGCAAAAATGACGAAGAGCTGATTGATCGTGCTTAGCAAAATGGCTGCTACAATCACCTTCGGGTGACCGCGATAGCTTGCAAGGGAATCAAACCCCCTGATGACAAACTGCGCCAGCCGGTTCGTAAATCGATTGCGCATCCAATCGGTCAACCCAAAGCGTCGGTTTGACTTCAAAGCCAATGCAAAAAATAACGTACTGCCCAAGACCACTCCGCCGAGAAACAATGCCCCAAGCAACAAGGTGGTGCTGCCTTCCATGGCTCTGGGAATATAGGGGATTACCATAATAAAAGATGCCAATAACAGGCCCGACAAGGAAGCCAGTCGGTCAACAAAAATGGAGACGACGGCCTTGACCTCGTTTCCAGACGAAAGGCGTACCGTATAGGCGATGCGCATGGCATCACCACCAATGCCGCCGGGAAGAATGGGCGTATAGGCAAGGCTTATATAATAGACTTGAAACAAGCTAAAAAATGGAAGCACCAAACCCTGGGATGCAAGCAGCATCCGCCAGCGATACACTGTCACCAGGCTCATGGAGAAGACAGAAACACCAACAGAAAAGATATTAACCGGATCTGATACGGCGCGGGCCATCTCTGAAATAGAGATAATCTCCAGCTTGTAAAGTGCGAAGAGAAGCCCCCCCGCAACCAACATCTTTAAAAAATACCCCAACCACTGTCTGGTTGTAGATTTCCCCAAAGATCCTGTTTTATCCCCTGATTGCGGGTTTTCAGTTTCCAAATTTTTATTCACGGCCTCACCTAACGCAGCGCAGCGGCAATATTGCCACCATCAACGGTCAACACCGCTGCGGTGGTTTTTTCTGCGCAAGCCAGATCGACAAAGGCCTTGGCGACATCATCGGCATTCACCTCACGACCCAGTAAATTTCCGCTCATATAGTTGCGTGTATCAACACCACGGGCACGCGCGCGAGTTTTAATCATGTCATCGGTTAAAAGGCCAGAACGGATACGATCCGCATTTACGGCATTGGATCGAATGCCATCGGCACCATGGTCCACTGCATATTGGCGCATGAGAAAAAGCGTTGCCGCTTTAGGAAGTCCATAGGGACCAAAATCAGCGCCGGGATTAACGGCTTGTTTTGACGTATTGAAAAGAAGCACGCCACCGGTTCCCTGCTGCCGCATTATGGCAACGCCGGCCTGTGCCACCCTTTGATGACCATAGAAATTCAGCTCGAAACTATCGCGAAGCACTTTTTCATCGACGTCCCCAATTTTTCCCTGCCAAGCACGCCCGGCATTGGAAACCAGAATATCAAGCCCCCCAAAATGTTTGCAAACGGCCCCGAATGCTGCCTTCACCGAAGTCTTGCTGGTCACATCACAAATCACACCAAATGCCCCTGTCGCCTTAACCGCCTGGTCCAGCATTTTTTGATTAAAGTCCAGGATCGCCACTTCAGCGCCTTGGGCCTTGAACGCTCGGGCCGTAGCAAGACCAATACCCGATGCGCCACCGGTGATCGCAACCACATGGCGGGCCAGAGGCTTTTCAACGGCATTGCCAAGTTTGGCCTGTTCAAGAGACCAATATTCAAGATCAAACATGTCCGCTTCGCCAACACAGTGATAGCGGCCAATGGATTGGGCATCTAAAATGGTGCCCACCGTATTGGTCGCAATATCGGCGGCAATTTTTGCAGCCCCTTTTGATGCTCCCGCCCCAAACAAACCAAGGCCCGGCACCAGTACGACGCGCGGCATGGGATCGAGTTCTTTTTTGATCCCGCCAAGACGACGATTATTCGTGCGAAAATAATCGTGGTAGCGCTTAACAAAGTCATTCACCGCGCCCTTTACGCCTACGCTGAATGCCTCAATCCCACCCTTGGCCGGAGCTGGCACGATCAACGGCCAATTCTTGGTGCGGATGGTATGATCCGGCGTCACCACCCCGGTCTGGGCATACCGCGCAAGATTTTGCCCACCGACATAAGCACGGATGGCGGGGCTGGTTCTAAAATCGAGGACTTGGCGTTTAATCAACCCCCCATCCCCGGCTGTTTGATCGGCAAGAAACCCACGTATGATGGGGGCAACCTCGGCAACGGTCGCCTTCGATGCTGGCAAGCGGGCAGGAACCAGACGGTTTTTCCGGTGGCCCTTGATATGCGCCTCTGCCATGGACACCTTTTCGATCATCCGTTCATAGGCTTCGCGGGCCGTATCCCCAAACGTGAAAATCCCGTGCTTATCCAGAATTAACCCATCAACACTTGGGTCTTGTTCAAACACTTCGGCAGCTTTTTTTGCCAAATCAAAGCCCGGCATGATGTAGGGAACGATCCCCATACGATCGCCATAGAGATCGCGACATATTTTCACGCCATTTTTTTGATCGGAAACTGAAAGAATGGCTGTGGAATGGGTATGGTCTACAAATTTGTGAGGCAAAAAAGCATGAAGCAATGTTTCCACGGACGGGTTTGGCGAGGTCGCATCCAAAAGAGCGCACCGTTGGGCATTGACCATGTCCTCATCGCTGAGCGCATCAAGGGTTTTCAAGTCCAAAATGGCATCAAGGCGAACCGCAGGCAGGCCCTCGGGCTCAATATCGCCCATATCCCAGCCAGAGCCTTTGACGCAAAGCACATCCACGCGATTGCCCATCCGATCATTGACCTGTGTCTTGACCGAAGTATTGCCGCCACCGTGCAGAACCAAGGCCGGGTCACGCCCTAAAAGGCGCGTGGTATAGACCCTGAGTGCCAAGTCCTTGTTCACGCCTTTTTTATGGTAGCGTGCGATATACGCGCGTGATTTCCGTTCTGACCAAATTGATTTCATCTGCCAATCCTTATCTGGAACTAATCCCCAGTACAATCCCCAGCATTTTTACATCCATGATGCGGGTTAAGCCTCGGTGTTATAGGTGCTATAGAAGGTAAAGATAGATCAATTAGCAAGATTGGCGAACACTTCCATGAAACCAGCCATATTTTTGGACCGCGATGGGGTCATTTTGGAACCGGTGGATTACCTGCACCGAGAAGAAGACATGGCCATCATAGCTGGCATGGAACGCGAAATTGCTTCTCTGAACGCCTTGGGAATTCCTGTCATCGTCATCACCAATCAATCCGCCGTGGCTCGGGGGATATTGAACGAGGATGCCTTGTCAGAACTTCATGGGGTGATGCGTGACCAATTGGCCCAAACCGGCGCATCCCTGGATGCCATCTATTATTGCCCCCATCACCCCGATGTTGGAGAACCGCCCTATCGTGCGGCTTGTTCATGCCGCAAACCGGCCCCGGGTATGATCTTGCAGGCGGCCACCGACCTGGAGATTGATCTGGCCAATAGTGCCTTCATCGGCGATGCCCTGACGGATATAGAAGCAGCGCACAATGCCGGGGTTGGCACCACGGTTCTTGTCTTGACCGGCCATGGCAAAAAAGAATTTGCGCGCATTGGAACGCAAGGCCCCCAACCAGACATGATTCTGGCCGATGGCCCAACGGCCATTCAAGCGCTCATAGAAATCATGAAAGACAAAACTTAATCCGGGGCTATCTTGATCTTTGGCACCAATCAACGTAGCGGTAAAATGCGATCAAAGTGGCGGCATCCTGAATTTTTGAGGTATGTGCCATGTCACTGACTTCATCTATTGAAAAATAAGATACCCCCCCAAGACCAATTTCAGGATCACCCTGGGCTTCCCCCAATCGACAGCTTGGTGCTGCAAAAACGGCCCCCCGAACGCCAATGGTGCTGGGTTCAGGGAGATAAAAGCCAAGCGAAACAACATCGCCGAGATCACAAGACAGGCCTGTTTCTTCCTTCAATTCGCGCAAAGCCGCTTCAACCGGCGTTTCGCCCTCATCAATAAAGCCTCTTGGAACCTCCCACAGGGTTTCAGCTACGGCATGTCGGAAATACTGCTGCAACCCGATCGCCCCATCAAGGATTGGTAAAATACAAACACCCCCAATCAGATCATCCCGGCGAACCTGGCCACCAAGGACGATAAAATCGCGAACCTCGTTCCCATGATCATCGCTGATATGGTCAAGGTAGACATTCCATTTGCTGTTTTGACATCCAATATCCCTGTTCAGCAAACGAACTGGATTAGGGGCGGATTTTTTAGCGGGTTTCTCACTGTCTGAACCCTGATCAGACATTATTGAGCCCGCCTGGTTCGTAAACGACAATTTTACTGCCGTCGTTATCAATGTCGAAATCGACATAGACCAGATTCTTCAGGCGTTCGCGTATTGCGGCTTGTTTTTCAGGCTCGGCAACAAAAACGATGAAGCCCCCGCCTCCGGCACCCAGAAGTTTCCCCCCTAGAGCACCCGCATCGCATGCTGCATCATAGATTTCATCAATTTTATCGTTAGAAACATTGTCAGAAAATTGCTTTTTCAGGGTCCAGGAGTCATGGAGCAGCTGACCCAACTCCGGGATGGAAAAGGTCTCACCTGAAATGATTGAGGATGCCTCATCCACCAGTTCCTGCATCTTGTGGCGTTCGCTCATGCTGTCATCAATCTGGGCGATTTGTTCTTTCGCCACTTCTGATGCAAACCTCGAAAAACCAGTAAAAAACAACATGATAGAGCCAACCAATTCCTGACGACGGGCCATCCCCATAACAAGAGGATTAACTGAGAAACTGCCATCTTGCCTGAAATCGATGCGATTGAGCCCCCCATACGCTGCCCATATCTGGTCCTGGCAACCCACACATTCATTAAGCACCTTCTGCTCAATTTTCATGGCTTCTTCGCACAATGCCCGTTTGGTAACCAATTTTCCCCGGGACGCATGAATGTCATGAAGCAACCCGACAGAGAAAGAAGAACTGGACCCCAGCCCCGAACGCGCCGGCAGATCCGCATCGTGATGAATTTCGACCCCACCCGTTACATTCAGTTCGCCAAGAATGGCCCGAACCGCTGGATGTTGTATTTCCGAGATTTCCTGGACCAGCTCAACATTGGAATAAACAATCCGATGTTTATGGGCAAAGAAAGGGGGCAACGAACGCACCGTCAAATAGCAATATTTATCTATGGCCATCCCCAAAACAGCGCCGCCGTGTTCAAGAAACCATTCGGGATAATCGGTCCCGCCACCAAAAAGTGAAATGCGAAATGGTGTACGACTAATGATCATTGTTTACGTGTCTCCCCGCTGAAAAGCCCCTTTCTCCAAAGCTTTGTGGGCCATAGAGAAACTGCTGGGCGTGCCAATGTCAAGGAATGTCACATCCTTTGAATATGCGCCAATTGTCCCCGGGCCAGTGGATGCCAGAATATCAATTTCCAGAGACAATGCCTGATTTTCTGGAATTTCCTGAATTGCTGCACGGGAAAACAGATAAACGCCGGCGCTGACAAAGGCAGGTTTATCCCATGTAGGATCTTTTTCGTGGAAAGACAGGATGCGTGCCTTTTCAACCTCTACCCGGCCAAAGCGGTGCGCGTCATCGACATTGGCACAGACAATCAATACCGGAACGCTGGTACCTTTATAAAGGTCAAGCGCGCCACACAAATCTGCATCGACCAGTGTATCGCCATTGATCACAAGCACTGGATCAGACCCACATGCGTTTCCGGCGAAGCGAAGCGCCCCACCCGTTCCCAGAGGGGACGTTTCAATAACGGGCACAATTTCAAGGCCATCATCAGCCCGTTTATCGAGATATTCCTCAACCTTGTCAGCCATAAACCCAAGGGAAAGCACGATGCGCCGTGCCCCATAGATTTTCAGCCAATCCAGCATCCATTCTAAAATCGGACGCCCGCCAACAGGTGCCAAAATTTTCGGGCGATCAGAAACAACCGACCGAATTCGGGTTCCTTTGCCTCCAGCAAGGATGACAGTATCAATCCCAGCCAAACAACCTTGCTGCTCGTCCATATTCCTAGCCCAATGCTCTGGTCATTTCATTTATATCATGACATACATCCACATAACTGGCTAGAATTCGCCCTAAAATGGCGTCCTTCACAGGCTGGGTTGAATGCATTTGCCGGCGTATATTCCGGTCTCTTTACCCGGCAATCAGTAAAGGTAAAAAAATGTTTTACGAATTAGCCGCCAGTTCCTGGGGTGAAGAAGAACTGGATGCAATCCAGCGGGTCATTGCAAGTGACCGCTTTACCATTGGTCAAAACGTCGCCAACTTCGAAGAAGAATTCGCCGCCTACCACGGCCGCCGCCATTGCGTCATGGTCAATTCCGGATCATCGGCCAATCTTGTCGGCATCGCCGCCCTAGCCTTTAAACAAGGCCACCCCCTAAAACCCGGTGATGAAGTTATCGTGCCTGCCATTGCCTGGGCCACCACGTATTACCCGCTTTTGCAATATGGGCTGCGTCTTCGTTTTGTGGATGTTGAAAGCGACACCCTCAACATGGACGTTTCACAACTGGAAAAGGCGCTGACGCCTAAAACCCGAATGGTCATGGGGGTTTCTATCCTTGGCAATCCAGCGGCGCTCGATACGATGCGGCAGTTTTGTGATGCCCATGACCTTCATTTTTTCGAAGACAATTGCGAATCCATGGATGCCGAACTGGATGGCAAAAAAGCGGGAACCTTCGGTGATATCAGTACGTTTTCGACCTTTTTTTCCCACCATATTTCGACCATGGAAGGCGGCATGATCACCACCGATGATGAAGAACTCTTTCATCTGTGCAAATCTCTGAGATCCCATGGGTGGACACGGGATATCCCGGAAAACAGCCCCATTTGCCCGCCGAAACAAGATGACTTTTCCGAAGCCTATCGCTTCATTCTACCTGGCTATAATGTCCGCCCCCTTGAGCTTTCCGCCGCCATCGGGTTAGAGCAAATCAAAAAGCTGCCCGCAATGACATCCAGGCGACGTAAAAATCTGGCCCTGTTTCAAAAGCTTTTTTCCGGTGACAATCGCTTTGAAATCCAGCGCGAAAATGGCGCCAGTTCCAGCTTCTGCTTTACGGTCATTCTCAATACTGACGTAACCCCATCACGCGATACCGTCATGGTCGCATTGAAAGAAGCTGATATCGGATTTAGAATGATCACGGGCGGCTGTTTCCCCCGCCACGACGTCATTAAATATTTCGACTATGATTGTCTCGATGATCTTCCCAATGCCAACCGGGCCCATGATCATGGATTTTTTGTTGGCAATCATCCATTTGACCTGACGCCGCAAATCACACGGCTTCATGAAGTTCTGACTAAAACCTGCGCTTAAAGGAACGACAACTTATGGCACAAAATGAAAATATTCTCGTCACGGGTGGTGCCGGTTATCTTGGGTCCACCCTGGTTCCTGCACTTTTGGGAAAGGGCTTTGGCGTCACGGCGCTCGATAATTTCATGTTCCGCCAAGACAGCCTGTCCCATGTCTGTCACCACCCGGATTTTTACCTGATCCGTGGCGATGCCCGGGATGAAAGCACCCTAAAACCCTTGATTGCCAAAGCGGATATTGTCATCCCCCTAGCGGCACTGGTTGGGGCCCCGCTGTGCAATCGCGATACCCTAGGCGCCATTAGCACGAACCGTGATGCCATTATTACCCTGACCAAGTTATTGTCTAAAGATCAGCGCATCATCATGCCCATTACCAATTCTGGTTATGGTATTGGGGAAGAAGGCCAATTCTGCACCGAAGAAACGCCGCTTCGGCCGATCTCCCTTTATGGAACGACCAAGGTTGAAGCCGAAGAAGCGGGCCTGGCCTTTGGCAACACCATCAGCCTGCGGCTGGCCACGGTGTTTGGCATGTCGCCACGCATGCGGCTTGATTTATTGGTCAATGATTTCGTTTACCGGGCCGTGAATGACCGCTTCATCGTAATCTTTGAGGGACATTTTAAACGCAACTTCATTCATGTGCGTGATGTGGCACGAGGGTTCCTCCATGCCCTTGAGAATTTCGAAACAATGAAGGGCGAGCCCTACAATTTAGGCCTTTCTGACGCCAATCTATCGAAGCTGGAACTGTGCGACCGAATCAAGGCGCAGGTCCCCGATTTCACCATTGTCGAGGCCGAAATTGGCGAAGACCCGGACAAACGGGATTACATTGTTTCCAATGAAAAAATCGAAAAAACCGGATATGCCCCAGCCTTTGGTCTGGATATTGGCATCGCGGAATTGATCAAGGGCTATCAGATGATCCGAAATTCAGGGTTTGCCAATATCTGATGCTAACCGTTGGGGTTTTTGGGATCCCCGTGATGGCCTTCGGCCACCAAAGCCGGCGGCAAACCGGTCCCAAAAATCGCCCTGAACAGCTTCTTTGTTTTCCACTTCATTAACTGCCAGATCCGAACACCCAGCAGCAAGAAGCCAATAACCCCGTGCTTCCCGTACATGGGTTTCCACCGCCAGGGGACGGAATAAATACTGACAAAGCCTTCGTTTTGAAGTTCAACCAGATCTTCTGGTGTCAAGTCGCCAACGGTGGTCACGGCAGAGCCATAACGCCGGTATTCTGAAAAATCATCTGTATGCAACTTGATGCCATTTTCACCCGCAACAGCCATGCGGTGAAATTCTGTGCCCGGATAAGGAACGGCCACAGCCAGATTGGCCTGTTTGATCTCCTTTGAATCACGCAAGAATTTCAAAAGGCTGTGCACTGTTTTGGCACTTTCCCCAGGAAGCCCGATCATGACGGAATTGAGAACCTCAACGCCGTGCTTGTTCATGATTTGGTTGGCTTCCGTATAATATTTCAAGGGCACCTTCTTGTTCATGGTATCGCGAATGGATGGGTCCACGGATTCAAGGCCAAGAGACAAACGGATCAATCCGCATTCGGCCATGCGTTTAATGGTTGGATCATCTACCAAATTGGCGCGCGTGCTGCTTTCCCAAGTGAACTTCAGCCCTTCTTTTTCAATCAAATCACAAACTTTGAGAATGTGTTCTTTCTGGAACGTCAAGACGTCATCGACAAAGAAAATATGTTCAATGCCATAGTCATTAACGGCAATTTTCAATTCCTCAACCACGGATTCCGGGGAACGCCGCAGAATTCTGGTTGTGTTCAATTCCTTTGATGCACAAAAAATACACTTCCAGGGGCACCCGCGCGTGGTTTGCACCAATGAAAAATGCCGCCGACCCTCCAGGGTTCCCAGAAAATACTTTTCATGCTTGATAAGAGAACGATCCGGAATGGGCATGACATCAAATTCGCCTGTAAACACAGCCGTTTCATTAACCCTAATCTCGCCTCCATCACGCCAGATAAGGCCCGACACCGTGCTGAGATCACCACCGGTTCCCAGCGAATCCAGGAACGTTGCCAAATGTTGTTCGGCCTCGCCTGCATAAACGTAATCAAAGCACGGCAACATCGCCTTTTCCTTGACGATGGTGGCATGGGACCCGCCGATAATGATCGGCATATCCGGCGCCTTTTCCTTGATCGCCTTGGCTAGTTCGACCTGAACATGAAAAAACGGCGTGTATGTGGTCAACCCAATGATGTCTGGTTTTTCCGCCAAAACCGCATCGACCAATTCATCAACGTCCATATCATCAATGGCACCATCAATGATGAAAGCATCATGGCCCGCATCCTTGGCAATGGTTGCCAAAAGCGCAAGATTCATCGGCGGCCAGCTCGAATTGCTCCGGGCAAAATAGCCAAACAAACCGTAGGATTTTGTCCAGGAAGGATAAAGAAACCCAATTTTCACGCCCGATACTCCTTTGATGTGCTTGGCACATAACAACCGACACAAAAGACCATTAAGAAGACCCGCTCTATTACACCTATTCCAAGCACCCTTCTAGCACAGAAAAACTATTTGCATATAATAACTATTCGCAGCCTAATCGCGCCACAAATCTCTTCTAAATCCCCCTAAAACCCAATTGAGCTACCCTTTAAGGCCCATCGAACCCGGCCGATCACTAGACCAATTACGGTGTTATCCATGATGTTTGCGTTTGAGGGTATGGGATGCCATTCCTGTGACATGCTCTGAAGCCTTTGGCCCATAGGTCTTGTCAATCATGGCAAGATAAGCGGGATTGTTAAAATATTCATCGAAGGCTCGATCTCTGAAATCAAGGACCTCTTCCGCCCTTAAATGATTGGTCGGCAAAGGCTGGCATTCATAGGCATGCTGCGAATAGCCGATCCAGCCCGGACCACCCTGATCACTGGGCAAATGCCATTTTTTATCGCAAGCAACCTCATAAAGTTCGGACCCGGGATAAGCCATAGCAGAATAAAAATTAGCCCATTCCGTATTGAGGTGAAGTGCCATATCTAGGGTTTCGCGCATGCTTGCTTCGTCATCCTCAGGCAGGCCAAAGATATAATTTGCGTTGACCGCAATGCCATGTTCACGCACTCTTTCGACCCTGGCGATGATATCATGATCACCAAAGCGCCCTTTGGTCACATCATCGCGCACATGTTTGCTGGCCGACTCGATACCCACAGCCAGCCAATTGAAACCAGCCTTTTTCAGCTTCTCCAGAAACTTGTCCTGAATGGTGTCTATCCGGGCATAAGCCCAGAAATTAAGATCGTAACCCCGTTCAATGACATGATCACAAATTCCGATAACGTGGTTCTTGTTCAAAACAAACATTTCATCGGGAATCTTGATATTCCGAACACCGAATTTGGTGACCAGTTCATCAATCTGTGCAATGACATTTTCCGGACTCCAATACCGGATTCCTGCCCCGCCAAAAGGCGTATTGATACAGCAAAATGAACATTTGTAGGGACAGCCAAGGCTGGTTTGCAGCGAGGCGTAACTGCCCCGGCTATCAAGATCATGGAATGAATGCCAGTTATGTGCCCGATACCGGGACATATCCAGCAGTTCCCAGGCCTGACGTGGCAGCAAGGCATCAAGGTCTTTAAGTTTTTCCGCTTGGGGATTGGAGGCAACATCGCCATCACCATCGCGGTACCACAACCCAGGCACCGCTGAAAGATCCCCACCTTTTTTCAAAACAGTCACAAGCACCTCTACGGTCAGAGGCCCTTCCCCCTGGCAAACATAGGTATAGGGCTCTTCTTCAAGGGTTCGTTTTGGCAAAGCCGAAGGATGGGTCCCCATGACCAAGGTCGGGGTATCTGAAATTTCATTAAATGCGCGACACGTTTTTGTCCCCCCCGGCATACATTGGGTTGATGCCGAAGGCTGTTGCCCATAGATGACAAAAACCACAAGACTGGCATCAAAATCAGCGGCTGCCTTGGCAGTTTGCTCATGGGTATAGCCCTCAGCCTCGGCATCGATGATGCCAACACCAAACCCCCGGTTTTTCAAAAATTCAGCCATCAAACCCGACCATACCGGCGGCTCAATCGCTGCCAAATCGGTGGCCAAGCCTTGATAAACCTCAAGTCTGCTCGGCGGGGTGACAAAAAGAACGTCAAGTTTTTTCAAGGCTATCACGTCATATAATTGGTTATGGATTGGCTAAATGTATCATACAAGGCACGCCCTCAAACACATTTTTTTCCGCCGCAGATGGCCCCTTTTAATGAAAAAGAGCCCAAATGCCACACGAAAAGCGCGTTTAAAAAGGCCCCCGAAATTGGGTTTGATAGGTCAGTTTGGCCCGTTCAGGATCTGGCCCCCAATCACTGGGGCCATTGACCATCTGATAGGCCGCTTGGGCAATGGTTCCGGGATTGGGATAGAACACATCTTCCAAAACCGGGGTCGTCGGACAGGTCGTTGGGGCATACCCCATTCGTTTTACCTTAATGGGTACGCTATCGGGCCGTTCGACAACACCGGCGACGATTTCCGCACCGGCGCCACAGGTGGTCCAGGAATTATCAACGACAAGCAGTTTCCCTGTACGGAACGCCGATTTTGAAATCGTCTCCAGGTCCAGCGGCACCAACGATATCGGATCTATGATTTCGGCATCAATCCCCGCATCAGCCAGAATTTCTGCCGCCCGAACACATTCCATGAACATGTTCGAAATGCCAACAATGGTAACATCACTTCCCGGCCGCGCAATTCGGGCTTTGCCAAACGGCACCGTATAACTTTCTTCTGGCACTTCCGCATCAGTGTTATAGAGCAACCGGTGCTCGACAAAAATAACCGGATTGTTGTCACGGATTGCAGCAATCATGCAGCCCTTGGCATCATAGGCATTGGAGGGGGCAACAACCTTCAGCCCCGGCACATGCATAAACATGGAATATAGACCTTGGGAATGTTGCGCACCCTGGCCCCAGGATTTCCCAATCATACTGCGCACGACCAACGGCACCTTAACCTGACCATCGTACATATAATGGGCCTTTGCCGCAATATTGACCAATTGGTTCATGGCCAGCATCAAAAAATCCATTCGAATATGAACATGGATCGGCCGCATGCCAGCCATTGCGGCGCCGATCGCCACACCCGTCATTGCATCTTCAGACAACGGCGTGCCAAACACACGTTCTGGACCGAACTGTTCCAAAAGCCCCCGGGTCGAGCCCTGGATCGCCTTATGGTCATCAACATCAAGGCCAAAGATGAAAACGCTGGGATCAAGCGCCATTTCCTGAGCGAAGGCTTCTTGAAGGGCATCAACATACTGTAGAGAACGGCTCATCGCTTAATCCGAATAGATGTTATCAAAGACCCGTTCCAATTCTGGAAACGGGCTGGTCTCTGCAAAGTCGATGGCTTCTGCAACAAGCGCCTCAACCTCTGCGTCTATCCGTGTCCGATCCACTGCGGGCAACATTGCACCCACTTTTTCGACTTGGTCCGCTGCACGCCATTTTTCCATATCTTTTTCAGAACGATACCCCGCATCATAATCCTTATTCGGACCAACATGTTCGTACCAACGATAGGTTTTGCATTCCAGAAATCCCGGGCCGCCACCTTTGCGCATGGCTGCAATCATTTTTTCTGCTGCCCCATGAATGGCAAAAACATCAGAATCTTCGATGATCGTTGTGGGAATCCCATAGGTTTCGACGCGTTCAGATAGTTTATCTTGTGCCCAACGGCGCGTTGAAGGTGTGTGAATGGCATATCCATTGTTTTCACAAACGAACAGCACAGGCAATTTATGCAATGCCGCAAAATTGAGGCTTTCTGAAAACACGCCTTCTTCTGTGGCACCGTCACCAAAAAAGGCCGCAACCACCCGGCCCTTTCCTTCTTTTTGAAAGGCCAGTGCATACCCAAGTGCAATGGGGACGGTCGTCCCGACCACGGCAGACGTTCCCAAAACCATGTGTTCCATGTCAATCAGATGCATGGAACCACCCTTGCCGCCAGTGATGCCGCCAGACTTTCCATACAGCTCTGCGATCATGCGATTAAGGTTGCCACCCTTGGCGAGATAGGTCGCGTGCCCTCTATAGGTGCCCGATGCTGCATCATCTGCGCGAAGGGCCTGGCAAATACCAACCGCGACGGATTCCTGACCAATTGACAAATGGACAGGACTTTTAATTTTATCGCTGGGATAAATTTCTGCGATTTTCTCTTCGGCACGTCGAATGAGACGAAGAATGGAATAGGCCTTCTCTACATCCAATGACGGCACTACCGCATCCTTATTATTTGCACTCAATTTGAAAAATCCCCTTGGAAATACCCGGTTTAGGCCCTGGAAAGTTTGCTCGGAAAGTTTATTGTACTGCGCAGACTGTATACACACAATTACTACATAGGTATGGCCCCAATCCTACCTCATTGAAAACCAAATACACAATCCAACCTGCCCAACCTACCCAACCCGCCAATTGACAGACAATCATCCGTTAAGCGACAGCGCTGCCCGTTGACAAGGCCCCGGCTGCTCCCCATTCTAATCGCTGAGCGCAACCTCAAAAGCCTGGATCAGAAGCTTAATTGATGTCCCCATCCCCCATTTCCCCCTTAAAATCATTGTTTTCCTTCCGGCCGGGGCTCGGCACCGTCGCCGTTATTGGCGCGCTCACCTGGGTGTTTGGCATATGGGTGGGGCCATGGCTGATGCCGGTCCAGACCCCCTACACCTTGGCCGCAATCGATCACGAACATGAAATAGACCCCATGCGCCATGTGTTGGCCCTTAGTCGATCAGAGGGCGAGGCGGCGCCACGGATCACCCCACAAATTCGCACCATTTCTGTGCGGCGCGGCGACACCTTGATGAAAGTTCTGACCCGTGCCCGGGTTAATCGAAAAGAGGCCTATAAGGCCATTGCGGCACTGCGCAAGGTATTCAAACCCCGCGATTTGGCACCGGGCACCAAACTGGAAATTGCTTTTCTCCCCCTAAGCGATGCCGCCGATGCACGGCGTTCTTTTCGGGGTTTTGAATTCAAACCCGATGTCGCAAAGACCGTTGCCGTCGCACGGTCTTGGGATAACCGGTTTGAGGCTTATGTCTCCAAAACAAAGCTGGTCCATTCCCAGGCCCGGGCATCGGGCACCATTCGCACCAGTCTTTATGTCGATGCTGTGAAAGCGGGAATCCCTGTGCCGGTGATTGTTGAAATGATCCACGCCTTTTCTTTCGATGTCGATTTCCAGCGTGATATCCATCCCAATGATGGGTTTGAGGTTCTCTTTGATCGGTTGCTAACCCCTGAAGGAAAATTGGCGAAATCAGGCGATGTCATCTATGCTACGCTAGTTTTAAAGGGAAAGCGCTATCCCCTGTATCGCCACCGCCTGCGCGACGGCACCCTTGATTACTTCAATCACAAAGGTGAAAGCGTGCGCAAAGCATTGATGCGCACCCCCATTGATGGCGCGCGCCTGTCGTCGCGATTTGGGCGCAGACGCCACCCCATTCTTGGCTATATGAAGGCCCATCGCGGGATTGATTTTGCAGCCCCCCGGGGCACCCCCATCATGGCCGCAGGTCGCGGTGTGGTGGTGGCAGCGGGGCGCAATGGGTCTTATGGCCTTTACGTCCGCATCCGCCACAACACAACCTATTCCACGGCCTATGCCCATATGCGGGGCATTGCGCGCAGCATCCGGCGCGGACGCCGGGTTCGCCAGGGCCAAACCATTGGCTATGTCGGAACAACAGGGCGATCAACCGGGCCGCATTTGCATTATGAAATTCTGCGCAACAATCGGCGCATCAACCCATTGGGGTTAAAATTACCAACGGGTCAAAAGCTTAAAGGTAAAAAATTAAAGCGGTTTATGGCGGCACGGCGCGAAATAGACAAAGCCTTCACGAACCTTGGAGAAACGGCATCAAGCCGGCCCTAATCTAGGCGGCATTGAGCCACCGGCAATCTGGGCGGCGACAGCCTGTTTCCCATTAATCAAAAGCCCGTCTTTGCCAGAGGTCACTTTGACCGTTTCACCATCTGCCACGGTGCCATCGAGAATCAGGTTCGCCAGCGGGTTTTGCAGGCTTTTCTGGATCACACGCTTCAGGGGGCGGGCACCATACACCGGATCATACCCGGTATCGGCCAACCAGCGCTGCGCGCCTTGATCCAGATCAAGGGTAATGTTGCGATCCGCCAAAAGTCCTTCCAGATGATGCAACTGAATGGAAACGATTGCCCCCATTTGTTCACGGGTCAGACGCTGGAACAGTAAAATCTCATCCAGACGGTTCAAAAATTCAGGCCGGAAATGGCCACGAACCACATCCATCACCGCTTCGCGCATGGCAACGGGATCATCATCTTCGTCTTCTACAGCAGTTGCTGCCATAAATTCAGAGCCAAGGTTCGATGTCATGATGATCAGGGTATTGGTGAAATCCACGGTGCGGCCTTGGCCATCGGTCAGACGGCCATCGTCTAATACCTGCAACAAAACGTTGAAGACATCGCTGTGGGCTTTTTCGATTTCGTCAAACAAAATCACCTGAAAGGGCTTGCGCCGAACCGCTTCGGTCAGCGCCCCACCCTCTTCATAGCCAACATAGCCCGGAGGTGCGCCGATCAGGCGCGCCACGGAATGTTTTTCCATATATTCCGACATATCGATGCGAACCATGGCGGCATCATCATCAAACATAAATTCTGCCAATGCCTTGGTCAGTTCCGTCTTGCCAACACCGGTCGGGCCTAAAAACATGAACGATCCAATGGGCCGGTGGGGGTCTTGTAACCCGGCCCGGGCACGCCGCACCGCATTGGAAACCGCCTCAATGGCCACTTCCTGACCAATGACCCGGGCACCCAAACTGTGTTCCATGGAAAGAAGCTTTTCACGCTCTCCTTCCAGCATTTTGTCTACGGGAATACCGGTCCAACGTGACACCACGGCGGCAATGGCTTCCGGGGTCACTTCCTCCTTGGCTGATTTCCCTGCTTCAACCGCTTCTTTGGCGGCCAGTTCTTTTTCAAGCTCCGGGATAACGCCATAGCTCAGCTCTCCGGCACGCGCCAGATCGCCTTCGCGCTCAACAATCTCTAGCTCAGAACGCGCATGATCCAGCTTTTCCTTGATTTTATGCGCCCCAGCCAGCTTTTCTTTTTCGGCATCCCACGTCGCCGTCAGCGCCAAGGATTGCCCTTCAAGGCCGGATAGTTCCGTTTCCAGGGCAACCAGCCGCGCTTTTGATGCCGCGTCATCTTCTTTCTTCAGGGCTTCACGCTCGATCTTTAACTGAATGATGCGACGATCCAGCTCGTCAATTTCTTCAGGCTTTGAATCCACCTCCATGCGCAGCCGGCTGGATGCTTCATCCATCAAATCAATGGCTTTATCGGGTAAAAAACGATCAGAAATATAGCGGTTCGACATCGCAGCCGCCGCAACAAGGGCAGAATCTGAAATTCTGACCCCATGGTGCAGTTCATATTTTTCCTTCAACCCACGCAGGATTGAGACCGTATCCTCCACCGTTGGTTCACACACCAAAAGCTGCTGGAAGCGGCGCGCAAGGGCGGCATCCTTTTCGATGTGCTTGCGGTATTCATCCAACGTGGTAGCGCCAACACAATGCAGCTCGCCGCGCGCTAGGGCCGGTTTCAGCATATTGGATGCATCCATGGAACCTTCAGCCGCACCTGCCCCCACCAGGGTGTGTAATTCATCGATAAACAAAATAATCTCACCTTCGGCGGCGGTGATTTCCTGCAACACCGCCTTCAGGCGTTCTTCAAATTCACCCCGGAATTTTGCACCGGCAATCAATGCACCCAGATCAAGGCTCAGCAGTTTTTTATGCTTCAGGCTTTCAGGCACATCCCCCTTGATGATGCGCAGCGCCAGGCCTTCGGCAATGGCCGTTTTGCCAACACCAGGCTCACCGATCAAGATCGGGTTATTTTTGGTGCGTCTGGATAAAATTTGTATGGTGCGCCGGATTTCATCATCGCGGCCAATAACCGGGTCCAGTTTTCCGTCGCGCGCCGCCTCAGTCAGATCGCGGGCATATTTTTTCAAGGCGTCATAGCTGTCTTCTGCCGTCGCACTGTCGGCGGCGCGCCCCTTGCGCACATCTTCAATGGCCCCATTCAGATTCTGGGGTGTCAAACCACTGTCGCTCAGAATTTTGG
This sequence comes from Rhodospirillales bacterium, assembly GCA_018666775.1. Taxonomy (NCBI): domain Bacteria; kingdom Pseudomonadati; phylum Pseudomonadota; class Alphaproteobacteria; order Rhodospirillales; species Rhodospirillales bacterium. The sequence goes on from JABIXC010000007.1 coordinate 104,600, forward strand.
CCCCATCCGTTCCCACGGCCATGACAAGGGCCAACAAGATACGCTCTGCCGTGACAAAACTATCGCCTGATTTTTCAGAAAGTTTGGCAGCGTTTTCAAGAACGCGCCCCAATTCCTGACCAATGAAAAACTGGCCCGAACCTTCTACCTTTGGCCGGGCTGATAACGCCGCTTCTGTCGCTTTCAATGCCGCCTTCGGATCAGCGCCAGCCTTGGTCATCAGATTGGCAGCAAGACCTTCTTCGTCTTCCAACAACACCTTCAAAAGATGTTCGGGCGCCATTTCCTGATGCTTGCTGTTTACAGCAAGACTTTGGGCGGACTGCATAAAGCCACGTGAACGTTCTGTAAATTTTTCAAAGTCCATAATATGGCCCCCGACCTAGATCCTTCGCGCCAAAACATATACAGCGCGATTACAATGAAACCGTTAACCCCTTAAATAAATGGGTATAATTTATATGGGAACGAATCAGAAAAAGACAAGAGGAAGGGTGATTATTTCGCGGTTATTCGCGGTTTTTCAAGAATAACCATGGCTTCTTTCACGGTGAATACACCATCATCAAGGTTTGAAAACAATGCATTAAACGTGCTGCGATCAGATGGCGTGCAATCGCGAGGCAACACCGAAGATAGGGTTACGTTGAACCCTGCATCTTTCATAATTGCTTCCACTTCGGAGCATTGCAATCGATTGGTATAGAAACCAGAGCGCTGTGAAAACCACGGCGCTTCCCATAATTTTTCCGCAAACCGAAGATTATTATAGTCGCCCCCAAGATGATCCCTGAAATCAATCATGTGGGGACTGATGCCTCCGGGCTTCAAAATGCGAAAAAATTCAACCATGATCGGAAAAAATTGTTCTTTTGGAACATGCTCCAAAACCGCATTTGAAAAAATAAAATCGCACGCATCATCGGGAATTTTTTTTAGACTTTCTAACCCATCTTCCAAATAGGCCGTATCGCACAAATTGATGAGCGTCTGCACATTGGGCGCTTTTCGAAGCTGCCCAAGACCGGCATCTGGGGTTTCTTCTGAAAGCCTGACCAGAAGTTCACTGTAAATAGACAAGTTTTGCGATGCATAGGAGCCTGCATCCACCAGCCAACCAAATTTGGCACCTCGGGCACGGCCAATCACGGCGGATGAAAGGGTGTCACCGGGGCCGAGTTCAAGGAAGGTAAATCCCGGCGGGGGGTTTCCGGCTGCCTCGTAACAACGATCGAACACCCCTATGGCATAATCAGAATCCAGCATGCCACCGGGCCGAAAAAGGCCAATCATTTGCCATATCCGTCCACCCACCGGCAGGCGCGCCAAAATAACTTTGGTGGCAATCTTGAACCACCAGGGGAACAGCGCTTTAAAAGCCTCTAACTTGCTTAGATTTTCCATTTTTCTTTCCACGCCTGAAACATCAAAATCGTCCATAATCGGTAAGACCAATTGCGCCGCCCTGAAAGGTGTTCCTGCCAATGAGCGCTGACCACATCGGCATTCAAAACCCCTTCATTTTTCAATCGCTCATGTGACAGCAAGGTTTCCGCCCAATCGCGCAATGGGCCTCTCAGCCAATCCCCCACCGGAACGCCGAAACCCATCTTTGGCCGATCTACCAATTCACGGGGAACATGGCGGTATAAAATCTGGCGCAAGGCCCATTTTGAAACACCCCCCCGGCGTTTAAACGAAGGATGCATCCGCCAGGCATGTTCCACCACCCGGTGATCCAGCAACGGCACGCGGGCTTCAAGCGCCACCGCCATGGATGCCCGATCCACCTTTGTCAGGATGTCATCGGGCAGGTAGGTCACCGTATCAAGGTATTGCATACGCGAGAGAAAATTGGGGATATCCCCCCTCAGGGTGTCATCAAAAATGGCTCCCTGAATTTCCGATGCGCCTGGCACCAGAACATTTGGTTCTGACCATTGCGCACAGATGGCCCGATAAACGGCATCATCATCACATGCCTGCAAAACCCGGGAAAGTTTTGCCAATTTATCGCCAAGTGCCGGCGGGCGAAACCGGATGGGGATAGGGCGGGAGAAGGTATCCCAGGCGCCTGGGGGCAAAGCCCCGATCATGGACCCAAGGGCGCGCCGCAAAACCGGCGGCACGAACCCAAGCCTGGCCACCCCGGCAAGGCGGTATCGATCATAGCCCGCGAATAATTCATCGCCGCCATCCCCCGACAACGCCACTGTCACGTGTTCACGGGCAAGCTTTGATATCAGAAAGGTTGGAATGGCACTGACATCGGCAAAGGGTTCATCATGCATCATTGGCAAATCAGGGATAACCGCCCGGGCATCATCGGGGCGCACGGTCAATTCCGTATGATCTGTCCCTAAATGGGCAGCAACATCGCGGGCGTGATTTGCCTCGTTGTAATCGGCTTCATCAAAGCCAATGGTAAAGGTTTTAACCGGGGCGGTGCTTTCGGCCTGCATCAAGGCAACGACGGTGGACGAATCAATCCCCCCTGAAAGAAATGCCCCCAACGGCACGTCGGAAACAAGCCGGCAACGCACGGCTTCGCGCAATTGGGCTTCCAGTGCATCCAGAGATGCTCCCTCATCAACCACCTTTCCCTGTGTCGTTTGAGAAACAATGGCGCGCAAATCCCACCAAGTATGGTCATTGGCAACCCCATCCACACCAAATTCAAGCATATGGCCTGGGCATAATTTATAGACATTGCGATATATGGTGGCAGGGGTGGGAACGTAGCCATGGCGAAAATAGGAAGCCGCCGCATCCCGGTCCAGTTCCCCTTTGAATTCAGGATGCGCCACCAGTGCCTTTAACTCGGATGCAAACATAATGGTCCGCCCCATGCGGCCCCAATATAGCGGCTTTATGCCCAACCGATCCCGGGCCAGAAACAGTCGGCGTTCACGTTTATCCCAAAGGGCAAATGCAAACATGCCGACAGCGCGCTTTAGCGTTTCTTCCACGCCCCACCAGGCACAAGCCTCCAGCAGGATTTCTGTATCGCAGAGGCCGCGAAGTGTTGGCCCACCCGAAGCTGCAAGCGCACCGCGAAGCTCTTCTGCATTATAAATTTCGCCGTTATAGGCAATGACGAACCGCCCATCATTCGATGCCATAGGCTGGGCACCAGTGGCGCTTAAATCAATTACCGCAAGACGCTGATGCCCAAGAGCAATGCCCCCCGCCCCATCGGCCCAGGTGCCAGCACCATCGGGACCACGATGCGATAAGGTTGCCGCCATTCCCTTCACAATGTGTTCAAGCGCGCCTTTAGGCTGGCCACGAGCGAGGTCAAAAAATCCGGCAATGCCGCACATTTATGTCACCTTTCCCTGTTCAGTGACCTTGTCATAAAGCGCACGATATTGATCCGCGATGGCCTTGATCGAGTATTTTTGTTCCATGGCTTGACGGGCATTGCCGCTCAATTTTTCGCGGGCTTCCTGAGGCAAGCAAAGCAATTCCAACATGGCCCCTGCCAACGCATCGGGATCTTCGGGGACAACAATTTTTCCGTTTTCACCCACGATAGACGCAGAATCCCCAACATCTGTGGCCGCCACAGGAATGCCTGTCGCCAATGCTTCTCCGATGGTGTTGGAATACCCTTCCCCAAAGGCTGAAGAGGACACAGCAACATCAAGCGATGCCGTCAACCGGGGGATATCATTACGAAGTCCCAACAGATACACAGACCCTGACAAGCCAGCATTCCAGATCAGTTTACGCAAATGAGAATTAGTATTTTTGACGCTTGTCCCACACATCACGAATTTCACATTGGGCTGGCGTTCATGTAACAGGGCGGCAGCACGCAAAAAAGTGCGGTGGTCCTTTTGTGGATTAAATCGAGCGAACAAGCCAACCAATGGCGCATCCAATGGTGCTTCAATCTCTTTTCGAATTGTTTGACGGGCGGCGGGATCTGGATGAAATCGGCGAAAGTCAAACCCGTTGGGAATGACCGTCAGCTTGTCGGTGCAATAACCCATGGCTTCGTGAATATGGCGGGCCGATTGTGAAACACAAAGAATGCTATCTGGCAGCCAGTCCGAAGTCTTCGCGCCCAACCAAGCGGATAAAAAAGCACTTTTTTTACTGTGCCGGGGGTCAAGGTTTGACTGACGCAAGCCCCAAATAAGTGGTATTTTTTTGACCCCGGCTGCCGCAGCGATCCCCCCCAGAAAATTAGCATGATACATCCAAGTTTGGATGACATCGGGCTGGGCTGCTATGATTTTTTTTCTAAGACGGTTTAATTTCCAGAACATACTGGGTCCGACCGACATGCCAAGACTGGTCACCGGAATACCCAATTTGCGAATGGGCGGGCCCATGGGGCCCGGTTTTGAAAGAGAAATAACCTCCGCGTCGGGAGAACCAGGCCCAGATTCTTTAAACTGCGTCAGCAGCTTTAGAAGCATGGCTTCCGCGCCACCAGCCTCTAACCCGGTTATGATGTGAAGAACCTTCAAAATGCGCCCAAGCCCCACCCAAATCTCAATTGTCTGTTACACGCAGTTAAGCGCTGCGCCAATGATTAAGCTTGCGCTTAATCTAAGCCCTGGCGCGGTATTGGACAAGAATTCACCGCTATAAAAAACGTTACGCAGCAGTGCTGCCGGTGTCGGTTTCTTTGCTTTCATCGGCAGCATGGCGTGCCGCACGGGTGCGTCGGGATGGCCGGGGTTTTGCTTTCGGCTTTGGCTTGGCGGCCCCATCATCGGCTGCTTGATCAGCCCCATCACCATTGTCCGTACCATTTTCCGAAATTTCCCGGATCAGTTCTGATGGAGAGACAATTTTGGCAGCATCTGGCTGATCCCCGTCTTCGGCCCTATTGGCCTCAGTTGTTGCAGGCGGCGGTGCGGCTGGTTCGGTAGCACCATTCACCTCAACAGGTGGCTGAGAGGGCTTATTGGGCTGTTGCTGTTGCCCCTGATTCTGGCCCTGATTCTGATTCTGGCCCTGATTCTGATTCTGGCCCTGATTGGGCTGATTGCCGCGATTGGCCTGATTGGCCTGGTTGGCCTGGTTGGCCTGCAACTGGGCATTCATGGTTCGGTAGTAATGTTCTGCATGCTGAAAATAGTTTTCAGATGCAACCCGATCCCCTGCCATTTGTGCATCACTGGCCATGGCCAAATACTTTTCATAAACCTGGCTCGCGTTGCCGCGCACCCTGCCTTCGGGGCCAGTGGAATCGTAAGAATGGTTTCTGTTGTTGGATGGCTTGTTATTGCGACCCTGCTGTCGTCCACGGGGTCTTTTTCCGTTCGATACTTGTCTCATGCGGTATGACAACTTTTTTTGTGGTTGTGAGTTATCTGACTTGTTGGCTCCCCTCACCTTCGGCATTACTTAAGGTTTTGCCGAAACAACCCAGACCCCAATTCGGATCCGGTGCCGCCACAATGTGGCTAGACTTTCCAGGATGGGAGCGGCGCACCCAGTGCGCGTACTCAACGTCCGCAAAACTAGACGGGAATCCCCGCTTTTCCAACCTTTTTTTTCACTTTTATTCCCCCCGGCTCTACCCCACGGTTTTCAAGGGGGTTTATAAGGGAAAGTGCCCTTTCAATGCCTGCCAGATCAGCCCGTGAGCGGTGCGCAACAAGACCGAATTCTTCAAATATCGCCCTGACAGGCCCCCCTTGGCCCGCACCCAATTCGATAACCGAAACCCCGGATGGGCCTAAAAGGTCGCGTATTTGCGGGGCAATGGCACGGTAAGCATCCAAGCCCTCCGGGCCTGCAAACAAAGCACGCGCCGGATCATGGTCGCGCACATCGGCCGCCAAAAGGTCGCGATCCCCGTCTGCAATATAGGGCGGATTGGAAACAATCAGATCGAATGGACCATCAAGTCCCTCACCCCAATTCCCGCATTGGAACCGAACCCTGCCATCAAGGCCAAGCGCTTTGGCATTGGTCTCGGCAATTCTGAGAGCCCCTTCGGCACAATCGATGCCAAGGCCAACCGCATTGGGGTATTCCGACAACAAGGCCAACAGCAAACAACCACTTCCTGTCCCAAGATCAAGGATGGAAAATGTTCGGTCATGATCTTGAATTTCTGCCTCAACGGACTCGACCAACGTTTCCGTTTCTGGTCTTGGCACCAGGGTATCGGGACCAAGGGAGAATGAAAGGCTCCAAAATTCCCGTTCGTTGATAATTCTGGCAACCGGTTCATGGGCCAAACGACGATCAACGGCATTGTTAAATTTTTTGATGTCGCCAGACACAATTTCCATATCGGGATGGGCCACCATTGCTTCGCGAGCCAACCCAAGAACCCCAGAAGCCAATGCCCTTGCCTCCATGCGGGGGCCTTCGAACCCGCCAGCGGCAAAAGCCGCACTGGCATTTTGCAAAAGGGCTTCCAGGGATTGTGTCATTTCAAGGCGGCCAACCGGCTGGCCTGATCTTCGGCAATCAGGGTTTCAATCACTTCATCCAGCCCTTCACCAACAATGATCCGGTCCAGCTTGTGCAGGGTCAGGCCGATCCGATGATCGGTGACCCGCCCTTGGGGATAATTATAGGTGCGGATGCGTTCAGATCGATCCCCCGTCCCCACCTGGGATTTACGATCTGCGGCGCGTTCGTCATCGCGAAGCTGGCGCATATGATCATAAAGACGGGCGCGCAAAATTTTCATCGCTTTAGCCCGGTTCTTGTGCTGCGATTTTTCATCCTGCTGGGACACCACAATGCCCGTTGGCAAATGGGTGATGCGCACGGCAGAATCCGTTGTGTTCACCGATTGCCCGCCGGGGCCAGATGCCCGAAACACATCAATCCGCAATTCCTTTTCATTGATGTCCACGTCCACTTCTTCGGCTTCTGGTAAAACAGCAACGGTGGCCGCAGAGGTATGGATGCGGCCCTGGGTTTCGGTTTGGGGCACCCTTTGAACCCGGTGGACCCCGGATTCAAATTTCAACCGCGAAAACACGCCATTGCCCGATATCGATGCCGTTGCATCCTTATAGCCACCCCGGTCTGTTTCTGATGTTTCCATCACTTCAAACTTCCAGCCACGAAGTTCGGCATAGCGCTGATACATTCGGAACAAATCGCCGGCAAACAATGCCGCTTCGTCACCGCCGGTTCCGGCCCGTACTTCTAGAATTGCATTTCGCTCATCGGCTTCATCCCGGGGCAACAATGACAATTTAATGGCATCTTCAAGGGTGGGGATGCGCTGTTTAAGCGCTTCGAACTCACCTTCGGCCATTTTGCGAAGATCATCATCTTCGCCCGCATCGGCAATCATGGTCGCCAGTTCGGAAATTTCAGCTGTGGCTTCCTTCCATTCCCCAATGCGTTCCACAACGTCTGAAAGATCCGAATATTCCTTTGAAAGCCGGACCAGTTCAGTGGACGGCAATTCGGCACTATCGGCAAGCTGATCCGCAATCCCGGCATGATGCGCCAATACCTGATCCAGCTTTTCTTCAAATGCCGGTCGCGTTGACCCTGTTTTTTTATTGTCCACACTCACGCGTTCTCTCCTTAGGCCCTGCAGGCCTTTCTAATCTTTGTCTTTTTCAAGGCCAAAAAGCCTGGAAAGCAGCTCGGCTTCGGGAAGGGATTCCCCATCATCGACAGAACCACCCATTTTCCGAAGGGCCCGGTATGGGCCATGTAACAGGCGGTTAATTAACAGCTGCGTTGCCTCTTGGGCAGTGACGTCCGGATTTTCCGCCAAAATTTCAGCGCGCATGGCTTCAAAATGGCCTCGAAGCGCCACCACCAAAGGGGCCGCCATGCGAACCGCTTCGGCTTGCATGAAATTTTCAACCGCGTCATCAACAATCAAACGCGCCTCAATGGCGGCACGGGTTCTTTGCTCTTGGCCCTTGAGCGCAATGCGCTCCAGATCATCAAGGGTAAAAAGATAGGCGCCATCAAGTTTCCCCACGGCACTGTCTACATCCTTTGGCACGGCGGCATCCAGAAAAAACATCGGCTTAAACCGGCGTTTTTTCAAAGCACCCGAAACGGAACTGGCCATGATGATGGGTTGTGCACTGCCGAGCCCTGATAGAACAATGTCGGTTTCCGCCAAAACATCACCGATTTCGGCCATCCCCAGCACATGCGCCCCAAGGCGCCGGGACAGGGCATCGGCCCGAGGGGCCAACACATCCACAACCGTTATATGACGCAACCCCTGAAGGCGTAATTTTTCCACGACCGGAACATTGATATCCCCGGCACCGATCAAGAGCGCATGGGCATCTTCATAATGGCCCACGACATCCCGTGCTGCCTGACACGCCGCAGCCGCCAGGGAAACGGCACTTTCACCAATCGTCGTTTCCGTGCGCACCTGTTTGGCAACGACATAAGAGCGTTCAAAAATTCTTTTTAAACCCGAACCAAGACACCCCGCACCATCCGCTTGGCGCTGGGCTTCTTTGACCTGACCCAGAACCTCCGATTCCCCCACCACCTGGCTTTCAAGGGAGGCCGATATTGCAAAAAGATGAGAAAGGGCATGGGGGCCTGAAAGGCTAAAACTGCCGTCGTTCAATTCAGCCGCAGCCATCCCCGTGGTCGCTGCAAAAACGGTCCTAAGGCGCTGCTCCACACTGGTTGGGTCCATATCAAGGGCAACAATTTCAACCCGGTCACACGTCGAAAGCACCACCACATTCCCAAAACCGGCCGCAATTAAACGGCTATAGAATGCTCCCAGCGCATCTTCAGGGATAAACAATTGGTCCCGCAATCCCTGACTGGCGGTGTTGTGATTGAACCCGACAACAACCAATTGATCAAAGATGGTGTCTATTGGGGCGTTAGTTGCAGAATCGCTGCTGGATGCCATAGCGTCTCTTTTCCGGGCCAATCCCTTATCCGGGAACTTTGGGGGCAAGCCGTTCAAGCAACCCATCAAGGGCAATTTCGGTTTGTTCGCCTGAATCCATATCGCGCAGTGTTGCTACGTTTCGGGCCAATTCATCTTCGCCCAGGATCAGCACATATGCCGCATTAAGCCGGTTTGCCCGTTTCATGCGACGGCCAAGATTGCCTGAAAACCCAAGCTCCACCGCACATCCACCGTGGCGCAATTGATGGGTGATTTTAAGGGCTTCGGCCTCTGCCTCTGCGCCAAGGGGAATGACCACGATGGGGCGCGGCATTTCTGCGCTGCCCTCTACCAACATGGCCAAACGTTCAATGCCCGCAGCCCAGCCGACGCCCGGCGTTGCAGGCCCCCCCATGGTTTTCACCAACCCGTCATACCGCCCGCCGGCCAATACCGTGCCTTGGGCCCCGAGCGCATCGGTGGTGAATTCAAACGCCGTGTGACAGTAATAATCAAGCCCGCGCACCAGTCTTGGGTTGAGGCTGTATTGAATAGAAAGCGCATCCAACCCTTCGCGAACCGTTGCAAAGAAATCAGCTGCTTCGGCGCTTAAGTGATCATCAAAGACCGGTGCATCCGCAACGATGCGTTTGTCGCCTTCATTTTTTGAATCAAGAATGCGCAACGGATTGCGTTCCAATCTGGCCTGGCTGTCTTCAGACAGATCATTTTTATAATCGGAAAAATAGGCAACCAAAACATCCCGGTACGCCGTGCGACTGGCCTGATCCCCAAGGGTATTTATTTCCAGAACCGTTTTATCCAATATCCCCAGATTTTCCAGAACATGCGCCCCAAGCGAGATCACCTCTACATCCCCCAGAGGGGTAGGCACCCCAAGAAGTTCAACGCCAATCTGGTGGAATTGACGCAACCGGCCTTTTTGGGGGCGTTCATGGCGAAACATGGGCCCATGATAAAAGAACTTCAACGGCAGGCTTTGGCCCAAACCGCCCGAAATCAACGCCCGGGCAATCCCCGCCGTGCCTTCGGGACGCAACGTTAGCTGATCGTCGGAACGATCCGTAAACGTGTACATCTCCTTGGTAACAATATCGGAGGTATCCCCAAGGGTGCGCTTGAACACTTCGGTGAATTCAAAAATTGGCGTCGCCATTTCCTGATACCCGTAATGCGCACCAAGATCACGCGCCGTCTCTACGATGTAGCGGTGGCGCAGGCTCTGTTCGGGCAGAATATCGTGGGTGCCGCGAACCGGCTGTAATCCAGACATATATCCCGCCCCTTAACCTGTTGCCTTGGCCGAACCGGCCGCAGCATTATTCTTTGATTTGTTCTTCAAAACCGTATCTTCCGTTTCTTTATCAATTTTTATAGCGCGGGCCTCAACCAATTCAACAATGTGATCGATTAATTCCACTTCGGAAATTTTGTGATCCGGCGTGCCCGCCATGAAAACCATATGGGTGCCATTGCCACCCCCGGTCAGGCCGATATCGGTTTCCCGTGCCTCACCCGGACCATTCACCACACAGCCAATGATCGATACTGTCATGGGGGCCGTGACATGGGCCAAGCGTTCTTCCAATTTTGCCACCGTCTCAATCACCTGAAATTGCTGACGGGCACAACTGGGACAAGCAATGATGGTGACCCCCTTGTGACGCAGGCCCAGGGATTTCAGAATTTCAAAGCCCGCGTGAACTTCTTCTACAGGGTCTGCTGCCAGGGAAACCCGGATGGTGTCGCCGATCCCGGCACGCAACAACCCGCCAATGCCAATGGCCGATTTGATGGTACCTGTGCGCAAGCCCCCGGCCTCTGTAACGCCAAGGTGAAGGGGGTAATCACACAGTGCGGCCAGTTGTTCATAAGATTTCATGGCCAGAAAAACATCCGATGCCTTGACCGAAATTTTAAAATCAAAAAAATCATTGTCTTCAAGAATGCGCATATGATTTTGAGCACTTTCTACCAATGCCTCTGGACAGGGTTCCCCATATTTTTCCAGGATGTCGCGTTCCAGCGATCCCCCATTAACCCCAATCCGGATGGAACAGCCATGATCCTTGGCCGCCTTGATCACTTCGCGCACACGGTCCGGTGACCCAATGTTGCCGGGATTAATGCGCAGGCACGCCGCCCCGGCATCGGCCGCTTCGATGGCGCGCTTATAGTGGAAGTGGATATCGGCGACGATGGGAACATCGACCGCATTGATGATGGCGCCAAGTGCGGCTGATGATTCTTCATCGGGGCATGAAATGCGGACAATATCGGCACCCGCCGCTTCCAATTGGCGAACCTGGGCAATGGTCGCTTCAATGTCCGTGGTCGCCGTGTTGGTCATGGACTGGACGCTTATGGGCGCATCCCCGCCAACGGCAACAGACCCGACATGGACTTGCCGGGTTTTGCGTCGATTAATTTCACGATAAGGCCGAATGCTCATGATAAGTCCCAAATCGGGGGGCAAAATAAAATGCAATTATGATGGCTCTATAACTGCGCCCTTGAGATAAAAAAATCAAGGAACCCCCCGGTATTAGACCACAAAACTGCCAGGGGTATGGGAGAAACCCTAAGGTGCGGGGGCCGGGCCTTTACGCAGATTATCAGCATCCAGTGAAACACCGCGACGCACCGCCCCAAAGGGACCAATGGGCGGAACAACCGTCCCATCAACCAGAATTTCAAGCGCGCCCGCGTTCCCGGTCATCAGCTGAAGCCCTTTTGTCGGGGGAACCGCATAGGAATCACCGGCACGCAGGATGCGGGTCATCACTAAATTCCCGGACTCATTGCGGATTTGAATCCAGCTATCCGTCTTCGCCCGCACGACAATCTTTGAAGAAACCTCAACTGGCACCACAGCCGGAATCTGGGCAGGGGTTTTGGGTTTTACCGATGCCACGGCCGGTGCCGGGATAGCCTTTTCAGCCACGGCCTTTTCAGCCGCAGCTTTCTCGGCGGCGGCCTTTTTAGCCACAGCTTTTTCAACCACAGCCTTTTCAGCGGCAGCCTTTTCTATGGCGATTTTCTCGGCGACAGCTTTCTCAGCAGCAGCCTTATCTACGGCAATTTTCTCGGCGATCGCTTTTTCGGCTGCGGCTTTATCAACAGCGATTTTTTCCGCAACGGCCTTTTCTGCGGCGGCTTTATCAACAGCGATTTTCTCCGCCGCAGCTTTTTCAGCGGCAGCTTTATCAACAGCGATTTTCTCCGCAGCTGCCTTTTCGACAGCACCATTTTGGGTGGCTGACTTTTTCACTTCAGGCTTCGCAGCTTTTGGCTTTTCGGCTTTGGGTTTTTCAGCGATCGTTTTGGGCACTTCCGGCACAATATTGGCCGTCCCCGAACCGCCGATATTCAAAGAATACCAAAGCCCATACGCCGTCCCTGCCAGAACCAGAGAAACAAGAATGATCCCACCACGGGGAATGCGACTTTCCGAAACCGGTTCCGGAAAAACAAGATCCGATTGAGGGACAGCCCCTGCAAGCTCCTTTTTGAAAAGGCGCACGGCTTCTTCACCATTAAGACCCAAATATTCGGCATAACTGCGAAGGAATCCGATGGCATATGCCGGACCTGGCAAACTGTCCAAATCATCCCGTTCCAAAGCATCAAGATAAGATTCCCTGATCCGAAGGGTGCCGGCCACATCGCTAAGTGCCAGATGGTTGGCCTCACGGCAATTGCGCAAAAGTTCGCCGACCAGCGCCTTGCCCTCATGGACAAGTTCAAATCCATCGGGCCGTTCAGAAATATCGACGTCTTCCCCATCACCCGGGGCACCAGATGCCGGTTTTCCGAATAAAGACCCTTTTTTCTTAACTGGCTTCGCCATATCACCCTTTCGCGGGAATGAGCACCCAACCTGAAACGCAATGCCTTGCTTACGCCCGCCAGGAAAATAATTCGTTAACCTATAAAAAGCTTTGTTAACAAATATTTGCACCAAAGCCAATGGGATTCCCCAATGCTATCATGTGACCGGCACCCCATGATCACGGGCAAAGGCCCGCAGCTTGTCACGCAATGAATGGTCAGAACCCGTCATCAGGGTTTTCATGTAATTCTGCAAGGGACGAAGACGCAGTCCCCTGATCATGGTTTTGACCGGCCCCACGGCATTGGCATTCATGGAAATGGACCGAAACCCGAGCCCGATTAATGCCATGGCTTCAAGGGGTCGACCCGCCATTTCCCCACATAATGACAAAGGCACCTCTGCCTTGGTGGCGGCCCGAGACAGATCCTGCAACACATTAAGGATGGCCGGGGAAAGGGCATCGTATCGTTCTGCGGTGCGCGGGTTGCCCCGATCTGTCGCAAACAGGAATTGCATCAAATCGTTGGACCCCACCGATAGAAAATCAACCCTTTCCATCAAGGCTGGCAGTTGCCAAAGCAACGATGGGACTTCAACCATGGCCCCAACCCGGAGTGTCTTTGGCAAAATGCCGCCCGCATTTTTTTCCCGGACAAGCTCCATATCCAGAACCTTGCGTGCCTGATCAAATTCAGCAACTTCGGCAATCATCGGAAACATAATCGAAAGGGACCTGCCATTGGCGGCACGAACCAGCGCGCGCACTTGCTGGCGCAACATGGCGGGACGGTCAAGGGCAATGCGGATGGCGCGCCAACCAAGGGCCGGGTTTTCACCAGATTCATGTTCGAAATAGGGTAATGCCTTGTCACCCCCAACATCGAGGGTACGAAACACCACGGCGCGGCCTTCTGCCTGATCCAGAATGTTCCGATACAACCCGGTCTGGGCTTCGACATCAGGATATGCCGCACGGACCATAAATGGAATTTCCGTTCTAAACAGGCCAATGCCATCCGCCCCGGTCACATGAAGCTGGGGCACATCGAGCTCTAGGCCCGCATTGATATTAAGCGACACCCGAACCCCATCGAGGGTTTCAGCAGGCAGGTCCCGAATTTTGGTAAATGCCTGTCTGCGGGCGGCCCGCATCTTCAGGGTGTCAAAAAAACTGTTTTGCACGTCTTCGGAAGGCCGCACAAACACCTGGCGGTTATCCCCATCAACGATCACGGGGTCACCGGAATCAACCTTGGCAAACAATTCCTTCACCTGCCCCATGACAGGAATATCCAGGGCACGGGCAACAATGGAAACATGGGACGATGAAGACCCATCTTCCATGATCAACGCCTTAACTTTGGCAGTGTCATAATCAAGCAGTTCAGCAGGCCCCATGGCACGAGAAACCAGCACAACATTATCGGGCAGTTCTTCTTCGCCACTGCCCTGAACACCCCCGGTCAGCTGGACCAGAAGCCTGCGGGCAAGATCTTCAAGATCATCAAGGCGTTCGCGCAGATAGGCATCTTTGATCTGGCTCATGCGCATGCGGGTGTTTTCACGAATTTTCTGAACGGCGGCTTCGGCTGTCAGGCCTGAGCGAATGGCTTCCCGTGTCCGTTCAATCCACCCGGTATCCGCCGCAACCATCCGGTAGGCTTCCAAAACATCACGGTGTTCCCCGGTGGGTGCCAGATTTTGGGTATCGAAAATACGATCAAGATTCTGATGGACGGCGGTAACGGCATCTTCAAGACGCACCAGTTCACGATCGGGGTCTTCGGCAACGACTTGGCGGATAACCACATCGGGGCGATGGATGACTGCCACGCCCATGGCCACACCCGCATTTAAGGGCACCCCATCAAGACGGATCGGCAAGGATGCATTGCCTTCCGATGGCGCACGTTCATGGGGATTAACCAACGCGCCGCCCGCCACAAGTTCCGCCAATGCCATGGCTGTGATTTGCATGGCCTCTACTTCTTCATCGGAATAATTCCGTTCATTCTGATTCTGAACCACCAACACCCCCGCCACCCGGGCAGAATGCAAAATGGGCACCCCCATCAAGGAACGATAGGCATCTTCACCGGTTTCGGGGCGATACACAAAAGCGGGATGGGTTTGGGCATCAGACAGTGCCAAAGGCTGGGCATGGGCGGCAATTTCACCAACCAACCCTTCACCAACGCGAAGACGGGTTTGATGCACGGCGGCCACATTCAGGCCCTTGGTTGCGAACAGCTCCAGCACTTCACCTGCACGCAGGATATAAACGGAACAGACCTCTGCCTCCATGCCATTGGCAATCAGGGTCACAATTTTATTTAGTTTTTTCTGAGCAACGGCCTCTCCGGCCATAACGTCCCTGATCCGCCCCAGAAGCCTGCGGGGCCCCGTTGCGGTCGAGACAGTCTGCATTATCCTGAAGCCTCTCGGCGAAGACGGGCCATCAGCACGTCATAGGCCTGATGCACCAGTTCTTCAATGATGTCAGAACAGGGCTGTTCTTGGGTGACCATGCCAACCGATTGGCCGGCCATCAGCGAGCCATTTTCCACGTCACCATCGATCACGGCACGCCTGAGCGCGCCAGCCCAAAACTGCTCGATCTCAAGCTGGGCTGCTTTCTGATCCATCTTGCCATCCCTGAAATCTGCAATCACTTCCCTTTGCCGTTCCATAAAGGCATCAGTTGCCTTGTTGGTGAGTGCGCGCACCGGGATCACCGGGAATTTCGGGTCAAGCTGGACCGAGAGCACCGCATCACGCGCCGGAGCACGGATAAAGGCCTTTTTAAAATTTTCATGGGCAATGGATTCATTGGCGCACACAAACCGGGTGCCGATTTGCACCCCGGATGCCCCCATTTCAAGATGAGAAACAATGGCCTCACCCCGGCCGATGCCACCGGCCACAAAAATTGGAACTTGCGTAATCGTCGGCAGAATTTCCTGAACCAGAACCGATGTTGTAACCGGGCCAATATGGCCACCCGCTTCCATGCCTTCGATCACAATGGCATCAACCCCAAGACGCACCAGCCTTTTGGCAATGACCACGGCAGGGGCAAAGCAGATAACCTTAATGCCTGCATCTTTCAGCCGCGCAATCCCTTTGGAGGGTGGCAAGCCACCGGCCAGCACCACATGGCTGATGTTGGCTGCAATACATTGATCAATCAACGCATCAAGTTCTGGATGCATGGTAATCAGATTAACCCCGAATGGCTTATCGGTAAGGCTTTTGGTCCCCTCAATCTCTGCGGCCAGCAGGTCTGGGGGCATGGCACCACAGGCGATCACACCAAAGCCACCGCCATTGGAAATGGCAGCCACCAAATTGCGCTCCGATACCCAGCTCATGGCACCGCCCATAATGGCATACCGGGTCCCGAGAAAATCGCTGCCCCGGTGCCAAAGCGCCTTCAGTTCTGCTTCGGCCTGCGACTGATCCATTGCGCCATCCATCGTTTAGTCCTGATCCAGATTATAGGCAGTATGCAGGGATCGCACGGCCAATTCCGTATATTCTTCGGCCACCAAAATGGAAATTTTGATCTCTGATGTTGAAATAACCTGAATGTTGATGCCCTTTTCCGCCATGATCTGAAACATTTTCTGGGCAACGCCTGCATGGGAGCGCATGCCAACACCGATCACCGAAATTTTGACAACATTGGGATCCGGCACCAATGCGCCATAGCCCAGATCATCCTTTTTGCTTTCCAGCACAGCGATGGCGGCATCAATGTCGCCTTGGGCAACGGTGAAGGTCAGGTCCGTGGCATTGCCGTCTTCGGACACATTTTGCACAATCATATCCACGTTCACTTCGGCATCGGCCAAGGGACCGAAAATCGACGCCGCGACGCCGGGCCTGTCAGGCACCTGAACAAGGGTGACTTTCGCCTCGTCCCGCGAATAGGTAATTCCACTGACCAGTTCTTGTTCCAGCATATCTTCCTCATCAACGACCAGTGTGCCGGGCGCATCGCTAAAGCTCGATAACACCTGCAAACACACATTATGTTTCATCGCCAGTTCCACAGAACGCGTGTGCAGAACCTTGGCACCCAGAGACGCCATTTCCAACATCTCTTCATACGTAATTTTATCTAACTTACGCGCTTTTGGCACAATTCTGGGATCGGTGGTGTAAACCCCGTCCACATCGGTGAAGATATCACATCGATCTGCCCCAAGGGCCGCTGCCAATGCCACAGCCGTGATATCTGAACCACCCCGTCCAAGGGTGGCAATCCGGCCATCATCATCAATGCCCTGAAACCCAGCAACCACCTGCACTTCGCACGCATCAAGGCCAGAGACCAGTTTTTCAGTTTCAATCGCCGTAATCCGCGCACGCGAATGCAAGCCTTCGGTATGAACCGGCAATTGCCAGCCCAACCATGAACGCGCCTTGATTCCACGCCCTTGCAGCACACAGGCCAAAAGGCCAGAGGTCACCTGTTCACCGGTAGAAACCACAGAATCATATTCACAATCATATTCGCAATCATGGCCGGCATCGATATTACCATTGGCGGCTTCGCGAACCCATTCAACCAATTGATTGGTCACCCCGGCCATGGCGGACACCACCACCGTGACCTTGTGGCCATCCTTGACCGCGCTTTCCACACGATCAGCCACAGACCGGATACGATCCATATCGGCCACCGACGTGCCGCCAAATTTTTGTACGATCACTGACATAACTCTTTATTCCGCTAAGTCTATTTTCCACAAACAACGGACCCATAATGGGCATTTATTCGTTGTAAACGCTGGGAGCCTTACAGAACCCCGAAACCATTTTCGGGCCTATCAGGGCCTTGAATGACAGCTTGCCGCCGCGAAGGCGCCAATTCATACTCTGGAACGCCTATACAGGCAAGACCTGCAACGGAAAACCACAATATCCCATTGAAATGACAGCATCATCTGACAATCAAGCCCCACAAGGCAAAAATGGCAATCAGGGCTCTTTGGACCCTGAGGATGTTGCCCGTTTTGAAGCCTTGGCCGATGAATGGTGGGACCCCGATGGGCCTTTCAGGCCGTTGCACCTGTTTAACCCGGTTCGCATCGGGTTTATCCGCGATCAAATCTGTGGCCATTTCGGGCGCGATCCCAAAACGAAATTGCCCCTAGATGGGCTGAACATACTGGATATTGGCTGTGGTGGCGGGCTGGTTGCAGAACCCATGGCACGGTTGGGCGCAACCGTTACCGGCATTGATCCATCGCCTAAAAACACCGCCACGGCCCAAACCCATGGCACATCCATGGGGCTCAACATTACCTATAAAGCACAAACGGCTGAACAGACCGCATCAGATGACGTACGGTTTGACGTGGTTTTAATGCTGGAAGTTCTGGAACATGTCGCCGATATGGATGTTTTTATGGATGGGGCCACTAAATTGGTTGCCCCCAAGGGGTTGTTGATCGCTGCTACGATCAATCGCACCTCAAAGGCATACGCGCTGGCTATCGTTGGGGCCGAATATATTCTGGGATGGGTACCGCGCGGCACCCATGACTGGAACCGGTTTATCAAGCCCGAAGAATTGACAGAAAATCTTGCCCGGCGCGACTTTCAAATCAAGGCCTTATCGGGCCTCACCTATGGCCCAATTCATAGGCGCTGGAAAACATCCAATGATCAAAGCGTTAATTATATTCTGAGCGCGACGGCATCAAGCGGGTAGCAAAACCGCTTTTAATTCTGCCATCATTTCCTGATTGGCCCCCATGGATTGCCATTGGGTGACTTCCAGGGTGCGCTCGATCAAGGCGATTTGGCGCTTGAAGTTGTTTTCAAGCTGGGGCTCTTCCACCTCGTTCATAAACCAGATCAGGTTCATCACCCCGTCGCGGATATCAGCTTGGGGCTGATGGGCGGAATAAATGGTCGGACGATCGACCAACAAATGAATATCGCCCGAATAGGGGATGGCGATGGTGATGGCTTTATGCTTTGCCCGATCTTCTTCGGGCGCTTTGATGGCATCGCATTCTTCGATCGTCAAAGGGCGTTCATCAACAAAAGCCGCCTTATCCACATGCATGGACGTATCGGGTATGGCAAAGCGGTCATAGATGGCGCGCACCTGATCCGCTGGGTCCAAACTTGAAAATTCTTCATCCTTGCCGTCTTTGGCACGCGCCGCCACATCAAGGGCCGCGCGCTTTTGGGCCTTGAGATAGATATCCAGTTCTTCACCTGAAAACAGATAGGCCCCAACAACATACATCCGGTGCTTTAAGCGTCCTCGCGCGGGGGTTTGGGAACCGTGGCAAAGGGCACACCTTCATCGGCCAGTTCTTCGGCCTCATCTTCTGTGGCTTCACCATAGATGCCGCGTTCTTCGGCATCGCCATAATGAATTTTGCGGGCTTCCTCAGCAAAATCTTTGCCAACATCATCGCAGGTCTCTTTGACATGACGATGCAGCTCATTCAAGGCAGACATGATGTCTTGTTCTGCTTTGCCAGT
This sequence comes from Rhodospirillales bacterium, assembly GCA_018666775.1. Taxonomy (NCBI): domain Bacteria; kingdom Pseudomonadati; phylum Pseudomonadota; class Alphaproteobacteria; order Rhodospirillales; species Rhodospirillales bacterium. Next base: position 123,796 of record JABIXC010000007.1, read on the forward strand.
CGGCACGGCTGGTTCGCCAGAAGCATCATTATCGCCACCATTCACGGCACCACTGTCAGCACCATTCGCAGCACCAATTCCAGAATCTTCTAAATTTCTGGCTGCGGTTTCAGAATCCTTACCGATGCCCGTGCCAATACGAGGCGCTGCGGGCACCTTTTCAACCTTGGTTTCACCACAGACCGGGCAACCAATTTTATGGCCCTTTTGCTGAGAGACAAAGGCCTTGGAATCCTTGAACCAAGCCTCAAAATCATGGCCGGCGCTGCAATTGAGATTATAAACAATCATGAAAACCTCTGGAACGTGTTGTCCCTTTATACACCAATTTACACATTAGATATGGCTTCAACGCGCCTAGATTCAACCCCCTTTAATACATTTATTTAGTGTTTAATAATATTATATACATTTATATTAATGTATAATATAATTATACTACTGTTTAGTAATGTTATATTGGTTTTAAAATGCCCCAAACCCACGCCATATCCCACACCAAAGCCGCGCGGGCGCTAATGATTGATGCCATTCGGGATCATGGGCCTGTCACCCTTGCGTCTTCCATGGGGGCCGAAGACATGGTTTTGGTCGATCTGATCGCGACCAATGATCTGGGCATTGATGTGTTTGTGCTCGATACCGGGCGCCTGCACACAGAAACCCTGGCCTTGGTACAACAAGCCCGCGCGCGTTACGGGATTGATTTCAAAATGTATGTGCCCGACACAGAACAGTTGCAAACATATCTGGCCAGTCATGGGCCGGATGGAATTTTTAACAGCATCGACACGCGCAAAACCTGCTGCGCCATCCGAAAAGTAGAACCCCTTGGCCGCGCCCTTAAGGGATATGGCGCCTGGATCACCGGCATGCGTCGGGATCAATCAGTTACACGTTTGGGCGTCCCCGACAGTGAATGGGATGAACCCAACGGGTTACACAAATACAACCCACTGGCCAATTGGTCATCCGAAGACGTCTGGGCCTATATCGACCAGCACAAGGTTCCCCATAACCCCTTGCACAAACAAGGCTACCCCTCCATCGGGTGCGCCCCGTGTACCCGGGCCATCAACGAGGGCGAAGATGACCGCGCGGGCCGGTGGTGGTGGGAAAACCCCGACACAAAGGAATGTGGTTTGCACCCCGCATCAGAAAATCCCGCACCGACAAAATCTGAGGTGTCGTCATGAATGTCGCAATTAAAGAAAGAACAGAAGAAACAAAAATGAAACCCGAATTTTCAATGACCCCGCCGGGGCATCTAGACACCCTTGAAAGCACAGCGATTTATATCCTGCGCGAAGTTCGGGCCCAGTTCGAACGCCCTGCCCTGTTGTTTTCAGGCGGAAAGGATTCCGCGCTGGTGCTCGCCCTTGCGGTCAAGGCCTTTGCGCCGGGGCCCATGCCGTTCACCTTGCTGCACATCGACACCGGCCATAATTATCCAGAGGTGCTCACCTTTCGCGACCAAGCAGCAAAGCAGGCCGGGGCCAAACTGGAAGTGCGTTCCGTTGAAGACAGCATTGCCCAAGGACGCGTGGTGCTGACCCATGAAGGCGAAAGCCGAAACCCGCACCAAAGTGTCACACTGCTGGATGCCATCGAAGAATTACGGCTCGATGCGTGTATTGGTGGGGCCAGACGGGATGAAGAAAAAGCCCGGGCCAAGGAACGCGTCTTTTCCTTTCGCGATTCCTTTGGCGGTTGGGACCCAAGACGCCAGCGCCCGGAATTGTGGAGCCTGTACCAAGGCCGCGTTAATCCCGGTGAAAACATGCGCGTCTTTCCCATCAGTGACTGGACCGAAGCCGATGTCTGGCGCTATATCGCGCGGGAAAAAATCGACCTGCCGCCCCTGTATTACACCCATGAACGCGACGTTGTAGAACGCGGCGGCCAACTGGTCCCGGTTCACCCGTTGATCCCCAAAATTGATGGGGAAACCAGTGAAAAACGCATGGTCCGGTTCCGCACCGTCGGCGACATCACCTGCACCTGCCCGGTGTTAAGCGATGCCACCACGCCCGAAGATATTTTGATCGAAACCCTCAACGCAGATATCTCTGAACGCGGGGCCACCCGGATGGATGATGCCGTTTCCGAAGCGGCCATGGAAAACCGCAAACAGGCGGGTTATTTCTAATGAACACACAGCCTATATCCGAAGATCAGCCCATCCCCGAAGATAGCCGCGACCTTTTACGGCTAACCACTGCGGGCAGTGTCGATGATGGCAAATCCACCTTGATCGGGCGGCTGCTTGCAGATTCCGGCGCGCTGGCTGCCGACCAAATGGCCAGCCTTGCCGCAGCAGCGGTTTCTGAGGGAACAAGCGAAATTGATCTGGCCCGCATCACCGATGGCCTGACCGCAGAGCGCGAACAAGGCATCACCATTGATGTTGCCTATCGCTATTTTTCAACGCCGAAACGCAGCTTTATTCTGGCCGATGTACCGGGCCACGAACAATACACCCGCAACATGGTCACCGGTGCATCCAACGCCGATGCCGCGCTCTTTTTGGTGGATGCCCAAAATGGCATGACCCCCCAAACCCGACGCCATGTCTGCATTGCAGCCCTTTTGGGCATCGATCAAGTAGTCTTTGCCATCAACAAAATGGACCTGGTTGATTTTTCCGAAGCGGCCTACATCCAGGCAAAGGACGAAATGAAAGCGTTCTGCGAAGGCCTTAGCTTTGGCACCGTTCATTACGTGCCGGTTTCGGCAAAAAAGGGCGACAACGTCGTTGCCACTTCGGCCAGTATGCCTTGGTACACCGACGGGCCATTGATCAACATTTTGGGAAACCTGTCTGCATCGGCCACCAGCTTTGATGGCCCCTTCCGCATGGCCGTGCAAATTGCCGCACGTCCAACCCACAACCCCGAAGACGGTGACCTCGCCTCTGCGCGCGGGCTGATGGGCCGCATTGCATCGGGCCGGGTCCGCGTTGGGGAACGGGTGCAAATTGCACCAGGCAATAGCGAAAGCACTGTCACCTCTATCACCACGCCTCAAGGCCCGGCGTCTCAGGCTGTTGCCGGACAATCGGTGACCATTACCTTGGCCGATCAAATCGATGTTGGCCGGGGCCACATGCTGGCCGCCATAGACAACCCGCCCAGGCAATCCCGCGAAGCCCGCGCCCTTTTATGCTGGCTGGATAACGTGCCCCAAGACCCGCGCACGCCCTATTTGGTGCGCATTGGCACAAAGACCCTGAATGCCCGGGTGGCAGCCCCTGATTTCAGAATTGACACCAACACCTTGGACCGGGTCACGGACAATGCGCCCTTGGCCGCCAACGATATCGGCGAAACCATAATCCGCCTGTCCGATGACATTGCCTTTGATCCGTTTGATGCCAATCCGGCAACAGGGGCCTTTCTGGTCATTGATCCACGGACCAATGCCACGGTCGCCGCAGGCATGATTGAAAGCGCACTTTAGAATTCACACAGAGAAAATCATTCTGGTCCTGTAAAATCACGGTCATGATCAAGGGACGGGATTTGCGCGCGTGCGCGGGCCACCAGTGACAGATCAATCTCAGCCATGACAATACCGGGCGCATCATCGCCTTCTGCAATGATTTTTCCCCAAGGATCAATGATCAGGGAATGGCCATAGGTTTTGCGCCCACGGGGATGGCTACCGCATTGGGCGGGGGCGATCACAAAGCTTCCGGTTTCAATGGCGCGCGCCCGCAACAACGTGTGCCAATGGGCCCCCCCGGTGGCCAGCGTAAATGCCGATGGGACGGTAATGATATCAGCGCCCGCATGGGCCAAAGCACGATAAAGATAGGGAAACCGCAGGTCATAACAGATGGAAAGCCCAATGTTGCCAAAGGGTGTTTTGCCAATGACTGCGCGCGCCCCCGGCAAATAGGTTGACGATTCCCGGTAGCTTTCCCCGCCATCAAGAGTGGCATCGAACATGTGGATTTTGTCATAGGACGCGACAGTGTCGCCCTGATTGTCCAAAAGGAAAGACCGGTTGGCGATCCTGTCGTCTTCACCATGATCTGGTGTTACAGCCAACGACCCCACCAACAACCAGACATCCAGTTCAACCGCCAGAGCGCGAAAAAGCTTCAGGGCTTCGTGGTTTGCCTCAATCGAGGCTGCATCGCGAACGCCTTTGCCATCCGGGGCCATGGAGGCAACATTTTCAGGGAAGGTAATCCATTCGGCACCCCTGTCTTTTGCTTCGCGAGCAAAGGTGCAGGCGGCAAACATATTGGCGGAAAAATCATCGCCCGCATTAACCTGAATACAGGCCGCTGAAATGCGCGCCTCAGCCGGGCACATTGCTTTCGCTCTCTGTGCTCTCAATGCCCAGCATCCCGTCAAGGCGGCCTTCGCGATCCAACGCGGCGATTTCATCACTGCCGCCTACGGGGGCATCATCGAGAAAGATTTGGGGCACGGTATTGCCGCCGCCTCTGGCCATCATTTCCTGACGCCTGCCGGCTTCTGAATTAACGTCATAGCCGGTCCACGCCACGCCTTTTGATTCCAGCAAATTGCGGGCGCGGTGGCAAAAGCCACACCAGTCTGAATAATACATTTCGATCTTAACCATGAGCCCTATATAGAGGGGCAAATGCCATCTGTCACCGCTTGGTTAAAATTATTTTCTAGCTTTCCCGGACCACCCGGGCCAGCGTCAGGACATCCACCATGGCTGCCCCTGCGCGCCACAAGGTGCGCGTTGTCGCCTCTGCGGTGGCCCCGGTGGTCAAAACATCATCCACCAGCAACACCCGCTTTCCCTTTAGCACATCCTTAAACCGGGGATTGATGGCAAATGCACCGCGGACATTGGCTTTGCGCCGGGCCCGGTTCAGCCGCCCCTGAGACGGCGTTGATCGAATTCGGCGCAAAAGATCGGGGATTACCGGCGTATTCGCCACCCGACCAAGGGCCAATGCCAGCAATGCCGCCTGATTGTATCGGCGCATAAACAAACGATTGCGATGGAGCGGAACAGGCACGATCAAATCTGCCTCATCCACCAACGCGCCGCCCGCACGGGCCAGCCACGCGCCGTAAGCCGGGGCACCGTGAATTTTGTCACCATGTTTAAACCCCAAAATCAAAGGCCGGCTGGCATCATCATAGCGAAACACAGAACGCGCCCTTCCCCACGCCGGGGCCGCACGAACACATACCCCACACAGCGTGGCCGTTCCCAACGTGTCGCCATCATCCATCCCCAATTCAAACGGATACCCACAGCGTCCACAATAAGGGGGAGAGACAAAGGACATCTTCGCCCAACACGCCCCACACAGCGCGCCATTGCCTGCACTGGTTCCAGCATCGACGACCACGGAACAGCCCAGGCATAATCTTGGCAATAAAAGATCAAGGCCCGCGCGCCATGCCCGGCCCAATACATTAGGGAACAAACTGGTTGAGGGGGGGTCACCCGATGGTTTCAAGATGCTCATGATAGAATTGGACCCGAGTGCCCATGGCCTGTCAATCGGCAAACCTTGGCGCAACATACCCAAACATGGCATATAGCTTCCATGGATCATCCAGACACCAACCCGGCGCCCTTTAATCGCCAAACTGTGCGCACCCATCGCGACCGGGCAGCGGCCGATTTTGATCAGGCCGATTTTTTGTTCCGGGAATCTGGCAACCGATTGTTGGATCGCCTGATTGATGTAAAACGGAATTTCACCACCGCACTTGATCTTGGCTGTCATACCGGCACGCTGGCAAAGGCGTTGACCGCGCACCCCGGCATTGAACACGTGGTACAATGCGATCTTTCAACCAAAATGGCCCATGGGGCAAAATCACAAAACGCGCAAATGACCCTTGTGTGTGATGAAGAGACCCTGGCATTCAAGGATCAAAGTTTTGATCTGGTCACCAGCAATCTATCGCTGCACTGGGTCAATGATCTGCCGGGTAGCCTGACCCAGATACGCCAAATTTTAAAACCAGATGGCTTGTTTCTGGCATCATTTTTAGGGGGCAATACGCTGTGTGAATTGCGCCACGCCTTTATGTCAGCAGAGCTGGAAATTGAAGCCGGGGCCAGCCCGCGCATTTCACCCTTTGCCGATGTTCGCGATGGGGGTGATCTGTTATCGCGTGCAGGATTCAAACTGCCCGTGGCCGATGTGGACACCATCACGGTCAATTTCGAAACCCCGTTTCACCTGATGCACGATCTACGCGCCATGGGGGAAACCAATGCGGTCGCCTTGGGCCGCAAAGCATTTTCCCGCCGCCAAACCATGATGGAAGCCATCAAACGCTATCCCACCGCCCCAGGATCGGGCCGTATTGATGCCAGTTTCCAGATTATCTGGCTGGCGGCATGGGCACCGGGGCCAAACCAGCCCCAACCCCTGAAACCCGGCAGTGCCACGACCCATCTTGGGGATCATCTGGGGGCATCCTCCGGCGATTCCTAGATCGCCATTTACCAGACCCGATCAAAGGACTAGGATTCAAGGTAACGACGGAGATGGCAAACCCCTCAGGAGGGCCTGCTATGAGACAGTTATTTATTGCTTGTGTGTTGATTTCTTTTTGCGCCATGACCACGCCGGTGTATGCCGCCGGTGATGTCAGGCAGGGCAAACAGATTGCTGCGCGCTGGTGTTCATCGTGTCATCTGGTTGGAAGCGCCAGGCGCAGTGCCGATGGGGCGCCGCCCTTTGCTGCCCTTGCCAATAATCCGGCCAAGACAGCACGCTATTTAAAGGCCTGGATTTCCAATCCGCATCCGCCGATGCCGAATTTCAATCTACCCCGCCAGACCATTGACGATCTGGTTGCCTATATTCGATCCCTGAAAAAAATGCCTTAAATGATATCCATCAGCATCTGGACCAGCGGCACATCGGCCGGCGGCATGGCAAGGCGGGCAAGTGCATTGGGATGGTGCCAACGAATTTCCTGACCTTCCATAGGCTTTGGGATGCCTTCCCAAACCCGGCACTGATACAACGGCATCAACAGATGAAAATCTGCATACCCATGGGACGCAAAGGTAAGCGGGCTGAGGCAGGTTTCACACACCGTGATGCCCAGTTCTTCGCCTAATTCGCGCACCAGGGCGGCTTCGGGGGTTTCACCATCATCGACTTTGCCGCCGGGAAATTCCCACAGCCCCGCCATGGTTTTACCCTCAGGCCTTTGGGCCACCAACACCCGGCCATCAACGTCGATTAACGCAGCCGCAGCGACAAGCACAATGGGTTTATCAGGATCGGTAATCGGCATTGATTGAAATATACCCATGGGTCAGATCACAGGTCCACACCCGGGCCGTCCCACTTTGTTTGACCGGTTTGGCGCCCACATTGACGGAGACATCAATGTTTTTGCCCTTCATATGCCGGGCAACGGGGGCCTCTTTATAGCCTTTGCGCGCAGCCCCATTTTCGGTGATTTTTATTCCACCAACCCGAATGGCCAATTTATCGGCATTGATCTTTTCCCCGGCCTTGCCGACCGCCATGACAATCCGCCCCCAATTGGCATCCCCTGCGGCAAAGGCCGTCTTCACCAGAGGCGAATTGGCAATGGACATGGCAATGACTTTCGCTGCCCTATTGCTGGCAGCCCCAGTGACATCAATAGTGATAAATTTGGTTGCCCCTTCGCCGTCACGAATAATTTGGTGCGCAAGATCAAGCATCACTTCATCCAGCTTGCGCTTGAAATCGCGAAGGGCCGGATCGCTGGCTTTTGTAATGGGCTTATGGGCTGCCCCTGCTCCGGTTGCGACCAGCAGCACCGTATCGCTGGTGGAGGTGTCGCTGTCCACGGTAATGGCATTGAACGACCGCTCAGCCGCATCGCGTAAAAGGCTTTGTAAAACGGGTGCTGGCAATTTGGCGTCGGTAAACACATAGGCCAACATGGTCGCCATATTGGGGGCAATCATGCCCGATCCCTTGGCAATGCCAGAAAGATTAACAACCTTGCCGCCAATTTTTGCCTGTGTGCTGGCACCCTTTGGATAGGTGTCCGTGGTGGAAATGGCCTCAGCCGCTTTTTTCCAGATGTCCGCCCGTGATGAAGCGGCCACATCCCCGATCAACCCCGGAAGGGCGCGCGTAATTTTGGCAATGGGCAAGCGTTCCCCGATGACACCGGTGGCAGACACCATAATGTCACTGGGTTTGGCACCCAATACCTGTGCCGTCATGGCGGCAGTGGCGGACACATCTCTGGCACCGGCCTTGCCTGTAAACACATTGGCATTTCCGGAATTGACAACGATGGCACGAATGGCACCGCCCGATAGGGCATCCCGACACCAGCGCACGGTTGGCCCGGCGGTCAGAGATTTTGTAAACACGCCGGCAACCTTTGATCCGGGGGCCAAAACCGCCACCATCAAATCGGAACGCATGCTGGCCTTTATGCCACACGCGCTCGACGCAAGGCTGACACCTTCAATGGCAGCCAGTTTCGGGAACCGCTTTGGCGCTAGGGGTGAAATTTTAGACATGATCTACTCTATTCAAAATTTATATCCGGGTAAAAATTATAAATGAGGGTCTATTTGGCAGGCCGTTATCGGCCGCCTCTTCCTTGGGGCATGGGCATGGGGGCCTTGGATGGATCGATTTTGGGCAAAAGAATTTCGATTTTTGCTGCCTTGCGCAGTTCTTTCATTTCCTTATCCATAAGTTCATCACGCATCGTATTGGCGAGTTTCTGCTTCACCTTGTCAAAGGTTGGTGGGGCCGCAGTACGAATATCTTCTACCTTGATCACGTGCCAGCCAAACCGGGTTTTAACGGGGGCGCGCGCCGTTTCGCCCTTGCGCAGAGCAAAGGCTGCAGCCGAAAAGGGCGGCACCATCTGGGCACGTTTAAAATAGCCAAGATCCCCACCTTGGGTCTTGGACGGGCCGATGGAACGCTTTTTCGCCACTTCGGCAAAATCTGATCCCTTTTGCAGTTCCCCAATCACCGACATGGCTTCGGCACGGGTCTTGACCAGAATATGGCGTGCACGGACCTGTTTTTCCTGACCCATGGTTTTTTTGTCCCGGTCATAGCGACGCTTCAAGGCCTTTTCCGTGACCCGCCTTTCGATTAAACGCTGCATAAACAGCTGTTCCAGAATTTGGCCTTTGGCCTGTTCCAGGGCGCGTTTATAGGCGGGGTCCTTTTCCAGACCCAGCGCCCTACCCCGGGCAGAAACCAGCGCGCTGTCCACGAGCTTGTCCGTAATCGCGCGAATGAGAACATCACGCGGCAAGGAAGCATATTGGGGCGGCAACGTAGCAAGGCCGATCACCACATCGGATTGGCGAATTTCCTTTCCATTCACCCGGGCCACCACGGGATCTTCGCCCGGGGCTGTGGACTGGGCCAGAACGGGGGTACCAATAAGGCTCAAAAGGGCCAAAAATCCGAATAAACGCACGGAAAAACGGGTCATTTTATACTCCTGCTTATGCGCCGCGTTAAAAGCCAAAGCGCAATTTTTTAATTCAGCGGCCCGGAAGGTACCATGATGCGCCCAAAATCCCACCCCAAAAGCAGACAAAAAATAGCCCCAACACCCTGAAAAAGGATAGTTAAGAGCCGCTCTGATCATTGACATGGCCCTGTTGCGACACTATCTGTCTCTCTGGTCCGATCGCAGGGATTAAAGGGCCGATACAAAACCAGGGAAACCCAATGCTTGCTACCTTGGCCAGACGTTTTTTTGGCAATCAAAATGATCGTTTTCTCCGCCCCTTTGAACCCAAGGTCGCGGCCATCAATGCCCTTGAGCCGGAGCTGGAAAAGCTGTCCGCCGAGGAACTCGCTGCGCGCACCGACATGTTCCGCAATCGCCTTTCCGATGGCGAAACGCTCGATGACATTTTAGTCGAAGCCTTCGCCACAGTCCGTGAAGCGGCCAAACGCACCCTGGGCCAGCGTCATTTTGATGTCCAGCTGTTGGGCGGCATGGTGCTCAATTCCGGGGCCATTTCAGAAATGGCAACCGGTGAAGGCAAGACGCTGGTATCAACCCTGCCGGTCTATCTCAACGCCCTTGAAGGCAAGGGTGTTCATGTGGTCACCGTCAATGATTATCTGGCCAAACGCGATTCTGAATGGATGGGCGAAATTTATGCCTATCTGGGCTTAACCGTTGGCTGCATCACCAATGATCTTGAAGACGATGACCGCCGGGCCGCCTATGCCGCCGATGTGACATACGGGACCAACAACGAATTCGGGTTCGACTATCTTCGGGACAACATGAAATTTTCTTTGGATGAAATGGTCCAAAGCCCCTTCAATTTTGCCATCGTCGATGAAGTTGATTCCATCCTGATCGATGAAGCACGCACACCGTTGATCATTTCCGGCCAAGTAGAAGATTCATCTGAACTCTACGTTCAGGCTAATAAGTTCATCCCGCTTCTTGATGCCACCCATTTTGAAATGGATGAAAAGGCCAAGGCCGTCACCTTGACCGAAGGTGGCTCTGAATTTATGGAAAAAACCCTGACCGATGCGGGTCTTTTGCAGGGCAACAACCTCTACGACATTGAGAACATCGGGCTGGTTCATCACATCAATCAGGCATTACGCGCCCATAAGCTGTTCCAGCTTGACCGGGATTACATCGTCCATGAATCCAAGATCGTCATCATCGATGAATTCACGGGCCGCATGATGGAAGGGCGGCGCTATTCTGAAGGGCTGCACCAAGCCCTTGAAGCCAAGGAAAACTGCCCCATTGAGAGTGAAAACCAGACCCTTGCCTCAATCACGTTCCAGAACTATTTCCGCATGTACCCAAAACTTGCTGGCATGACCGGAACGGCCATGACCGAAGCGGCCGAATTTGAAGACATTTATAAACTGGAAGTCATCAATATCCCGACCAACGTACCCTGCACCCGGATTGATCACGAAGATGAGGTCTATCGCACTGCGGATGAAAAGGTCGAAGCCATTCTGGAACAGATCAAGGATTGCCATGCGCGCAAGCAACCAATTCTGGTGGGAACGGTTTCCATCGAAAAGTCTGAACATCTTGCTGAGTGTTTAAAGAAACTGAAAACCCCCCATAAAGTGCTGAATGCGCGCTACCACGAACAAGAAGCCATGATCATTTCCCAAGCCGGGCACCCCGGTGCTGTGACCATTGCCACAAACATGGCGGGACGCGGAACCGATATTCAGCTGGGCGGCAATCTGGACATGCGATTGGCCAATGAACTGGAAAAAATAACCGACGACACGAAGCGTGCTGAAAAAGAAAAAGCCATCCGTGAAGAAGTCACTGCAGGCCGCAAAATTGCCTATGACGCAGGCGGGTTGTTCGTGATCGCGTCTGAACGCCATGAAGCACGGCGCATTGATAATCAGCTGCGTGGCCGATCGGGTCGCCAGGGCGATCCCGGGGCATCAAAGTTTTTCCTGTCTCTAGAAGATGACCTGATGCGCATTTTTGGCTCTGAACGCATGGATTCCATGTTGGGGCGTTTGGGTCTGGAAGAAGGCGAAGCCATTACCCATCCGTGGGTGTCCAAGGCCTTGCTGAAAGCCCAGGAAAAAGTTGAAGCACATAATTTTGATATCCGTAAAAACCTATTGCGCTTTGATGATGTCATGAACGACCAGCGCAAGGTGATCTACGAACAGCGGATCGAATTGATGAGCGCGGAAGACGTGTCAGAAACCATTGCCGACATGCGCCACGAAGTAACCGACAGCATGGTTTCCAGGGCCATCCCAGAACGTGCCTATCCGGAAGAATGGGATATTCCCATGTTGCACGAAGAAGTCTTGCGGGTGTTGGCGCTTGATCTGCCATTGACCGACTGGGCCAAAGAAGAAGGCATTGCCGATGAAGAAATTCGCGCCCGGCTAATTGATGCGGGAAATCGGAAAATGGCTGAAAAAGCGGCCCATTACACCCCTGATGTCATGCGTATGGCTGAAAAAAGCATCCTGTTGCAAATCCTGGATCAAACCTGGAAAGATCACCTGCTGAGCCTCGATCACCTGCGCCAGGGGATCAACCTGCGTTCCTATGCCCAGCGTGACCCGCTGAACGAATATAAAAGCGAGGCGTTTTCGCTGTTTGAACAGATGCTGGTTCAGTTGCGCGAAAATGTAACCCAGACCCTGTCGCATCTGGAACTGAGCTTTGACAACCCGGAAAATATGGACCTGATGCCGGCACCGATGTTGCAGTCAGATATGTACGAAACTCGTTTTGACCCAACCATGAATTTGGATGAAGAAGATGAGGGGAATGACGCATTAATCGATGGGCCCGCGCCCCAAACCGTTCGCCATGCCAGCGGTGACGCCCTTGATCCAACAAATCCGGTTACTTGGGGCAAGGTTTCGCGCAATGCGCCTTGCCCATGTGGATCGGGTAAAAAGTACAAGCACTGCCACGGGCAACTGGTTTAACAGAAAACCTGATTAGCACGGGTGCCGGATCAGTCGAGGCCGACTTTACCCATTTCCATGAATTTTTCACGACGCTGTGCCCTGAGCGCACCGCCTTCTATGCCGACGATTTCCGCTAAGGATTTTTCCACCGCATCCCCCAGCGTTTCCATGATGCGTTCGCGGTCACGATGGGCGCCGCCGGTGGGCTCGGGGATGATTTGGTCGATGACTTTTAATTCTTTCAGATCCTGGGCCGTCAGACGCAAAGCCTCTGCCGCTTCCTTGGCAGCGTCATTGGTCCGCCACAGGATCGATGCGCAGCCTTCTGGTGAAATGACGGAATAGATGGCATGTTCCAGCATCAAAATCCTGTCTGCCGCTGCCAACGCAATGGCACCACCAGATCCCCCTTCACCAATAACGATCGAAATCAACGGCACCCGAAGGCGCAAACATGCCTCAATTGACCGCGCAATGGCTTCTGCCTGACCGCGTTCTTCAGCATCAATCCCGGGATAAGCACCAGCGGTATCCACCAGGGTGATAACGGGAACCTGGAAATGATCAGCCAGTTCCATCAAACGCCGGGCCTTGCGATAGCCTTCAGGGCGGGCCATGCCGAAATTACGATGCAATCGCGATTCCGTATCAGCCCCTTTTTCATTGCCAATCACCATGACAGAACGCCCCCGGAACCGGCCAAGGCCAGCAACGATGGCGGCATCTTCGGCAAACGTCCGATCACCGCAAAGAAGCGTGAAATCATCCAGCAAAGAATCAATGAAATCAATGGTATGCGGCCGTTCAGGATGGCGTGCCACCTGAACTTTCTGCCATGGGGTCAGCTTCGCATAGGTCTGGCCAAGCAGTTTCCCGGCCCGATCCTTCAGCTTTTCGATCTCTCCACCAACATCGCTATCCCCTGCAGCCTCGCGATGGCGCAGTTCTTCAATCTTGCCTTCAAGTTCGGCGATTGGTTTTTCAAATTCTAGAAAAGTTGGCATTTAAAAGCTCTCATACTGACCGGGCAATGATGGACCTTACATGCCCCGACAAACAGAAAAAGTCAATCAGCCCCATTACCCTTTCGTCCCACGTGGCCCGGTACGGGATTTGGTAACCCGTGCCAGGGGGTGATGAATACTGACCAATTGTTGCAATCGTTCATCCAGAACATGGGTGTAAATTTCCGTGGTGGAGATATCGGCATGGCCAAGGAGCTGTTGCACAGAACGTAAATCTGCCCCATGGGCCAAAAGATGGCTGGCAAAGGCATGGCGCAAAACATGGGGGGAAACAGCCTTTGCCTCAAGGCCCGATTCTATGGCCAGAAGCTTTAATTCCTGAGCAAATCGCTGACGGGTCAGATGCCCCTGGGCGGCCCGGGTTGGAAACAGCCAAGGGCTATGTTTTTCTTGTGCTCCCTCGTTGCGGCATGACAACCATTCCCCAAGGGCGATTTGCGCTGGCTCTGAAAGGGGCACCATGCGTTCCTTGCTGCCCTTTCCCATGACCACCAAAAATTCACCATCATTGGTCATTGCTGCCAGCGGCAAACTGACCAGTTCTGATACCCGCAATCCGGTGGCATACAGAATTTCGAAAAGGGCGCGCAACCGGATGCCCTTGGGCCCTTTGCGGCCCTTGAGCACCTCAAACATGATCTCAATATCATCCTCGCTCAGGGTTTTTGGCAAGGGCCGCCCCTGAGATGGGCTATCGATCCCGGCGGTGGGATCATCGTCGCGCAACCCTTCGGCGGCAAGAAACCGGTAGAACTGGCGAAGGGCGGACAAGCGTCTGGCTGCCGTGCCCGCACCCAGGCCTTGCTCTGACATGGATTCAAGATATCCCTTAATCGACGCAACGCTTGCGTCTGCCAAAGGGAGCCCGCAATATTTTTCAGAATCTTCTAAATAGCGCGCAAAATAAACAAGATCACGGCGATATGCGGCAATGGTGTTTTGCGCAGACCCCCGTTCAGCCGCCATCATTTCAAGAAATGCATCCAGCGTTTGGCCTACCAATTTCGGGATTTGAGTATCCGCCTTGCGTCCCGCCATCTGAGTCCCTTTCCGGGATAAAAACAGGGTCTTAAAGACCCGCTTTAAAGACCGGCTCCGAAAACTGTTTCCACAGCCATTGCCCGGGCTTCTGCGCTAAATCCGGCGATGATTAAGGATCGAACCACGGGTGCTATAATGCTGGGATGCAGCTTTCCCGGAGCCTCATCGCCAAGTGCGATCGCCGATAAAAGAACGGTTTCAGCCAAACGCCCGGCCTTTGCCCCATGTTCAAGCGCCTTGATCAACCCAGGCTGGGCCAGGGTCGCATTTTCCCGCCCGTCTGTGGCAACCTTCAACCAGACAACCCCTGGCACCTTGATGCCCAGGGCTTCGGCCAGTGCCAGAAAAAGCGAGGCCCGTTGCCTTTGAACATCATCGCCCGCAGATTTGTTTGATTTCCACCACCGTTCGAACTTCGCCACATCAAATGGCGCTGCCCCAACGGGTTCGATCACACTGGTCTCTGTAACACTGGTCTCCCCATTGGGAACCACACCAGTGGACACCTCAGCGCCTGTCGGAATCAGTTGCGATTTCAGCGGCACCGACGCCAGAACCGAAAGCGGCCAAAGGGCAACGTCTGCCGGGACCGATGCATGCATGGAAGCCTTATCCGGATTTTCCTTAGGCGGCTGTCCTACGCGGGTGGCCAATTCAAGCCAGCCATCGGCCACATGAACGGCACCTGCCAGATAGAGCGCGCGGGCAGCTTCACGGGCAAACCAGGCCAGTTCATCAGATGGATCAACCTGTGCAAGGATGGGCATAAACACCCTGACCGCCGTGCCGGTTCGCCCTTGTGCTCTGGCCAATGAAAACACCTTGGCAAGAATTTCAGCCCTGGCCGCCGCAACGGTCTGGGTTTGGGCAGCATGATAGAGAAGTGCGCGTGCGCGCGGGCCTGAAAGCTTGTCTGCCTGGGTCAAGGCACCTGCAATATCGGCTGGCGGAAAATTAATAGAGCCATAAAGTTTTGCCAGAGAAGATGGCTTTAAGGTGCCATATGCCTCTGCCCGCTCTGCCGCGTCCAGGCGCGAATCAAGGGTGGCATTGGGGCTGAAGGCAACAGAACGCAACATCGCGGCACTACCTTTTTCAACAACGGCATCGGGAATTTGGATTCTACCCGCCCGCATCATTGCCAGATGAAGTGGCTTGGGCTGATCGGGTGCCGCAAAGGCCGTGCCGCGATCACCCCCCAAAATTTGAACCAGACTAAAAAAGGCTTCGTCTTCCATCTCTTGTTCGCGCAACAGTTCCGCACCAATAGAAGCCTTGGCCCCCTCGCCTGCAATTAACTGGCAAAAAACCAGCGCCTTGCGCCATGAAACACTCTGAAACTGGCGAATTCTGGACTGGCTTTCAGCGCAAGCCCCGGCATTGTCATTCAACAAAAATGCCACATCCCTGCGCGCGATGGCGATGGCTTCTTCTGGCGTGCGCACGGGCACAACCCGCAACAGGGCAGCGGCGGATTCCAGATCACCAAGGGCCAAAATTCTGTCCACACGCCTGGCGACAAGACTGGGTTCCTTTTTTGCATCTACACCGGATTTTTTTACGGCGGGTTTATGCGCTACAGGCGGGCGGGCCGCACTTAAAAGCAAGCGCCGCACCAAAGACCGTGCAGAGGCCAGTCCGGGAGGGGCCGGAAGGCGGGGCAAATATTTTGAAACCAGATCAGCGCTGGTGCCCTTCCACATATCAATGCCAAGCCCCCCTGCCTTAGCATCCAGCAACCCAACCGAATTGGGGTCAATGGCGCCAAGGGTATCGACCTTAATGCCCTTTGATGGGGCAGGTGATGGCGAAACTGGGGTTACAGATACCGGGATCGGGGATACCGTGGATGGAAGTTTCTTGGGCAGTTGTGCTGGCAAAGCCTTTGAAGCGCTCGCCGCACCTGAGGCGCCAAGCGGCTTTGGAGGTGCCAGATTTTCTGGCGGCAAAATCTTTGCCTGAGCCCCCGCGCCGGAACTGCCCATGGGGATCATCAAGGCCGTCAAACAGGACGCCGCCAACAGGGTTCGAAATCCTGTCATGGGCTTAACGCAAGACACGGTCATTAGGCAGCACCTTTTCCACCTTAGCCAAAGGCGGTGGCATTTCCCAACTGGCGAGAAAGACCCCCACGGCACCAAAGGCAAGAACAAGGATAATAATAAGAATTTTTGAAATTTTCGTCATGACCCATTCAGAGCGGAGATAAAGTTTTCATACCAAGGTTCACAGCACACTATCGAGGCTGGAAACCCAAACCATTAATCTGATCACATTCCTATGCTATTCTATTTACACTAAAATTTGACTGTGGCATTTTTGCGGCAATTTTCGGCAAATTAGCGGGTGTCGGCCTGTCATGCAATACTGTCAAACAAACTGGATGATCCAAACCCCAGCCTTAATCGGGCTAATCATTATAGGAATACAAAAATGAGGTCCCCAACAACCGCCGAAACCACGTTACCCCCCGGGGCGCACCTGGAAAAGTCGGTCGTGATGGTTGGGCTAATGGGCACAGGAAAAACCAGCATTGGACGGATGCTGGCAAAACGCCTGAAAATGGACTTTGTTGATGCCGATGCAGAAATCGTTGCCGCCGCAGGCTGTAGCATTGAAGAAATCTTTGAAACCCATGGCGAACCATCCTTCCGTTCCGGAGAACGCAGTGTCATCGCCCGTCTGCTGGATGGCCCAGTCCGGATCATCGCAACCGGGGGGGGCGCCTTCATGGACCCGGAAACCCGCGAACACATTGCCAAAAATGCCATTTCGGTCTGGCTTCATGCCGATCTTGATACCCTCGTCAAACGCGTGTCACGGCGCGGGGGACGCCCTCTGATCAAAAATGCCGATCCCCGCCAAGTTATTGATGAATTAATGAAAATCCGTGACCCTATTTATGCGAAAGCCGATATAAGGGTGGAAACTTCTGACGATCCATCCAACAAAGTGACCGAACAGGTCATTGCGGCCCTTGAAGATTACACAGGCCTGAAGCCTCTGGCGGCCCCGAAAAAAACAACCACCCGGAAAATGGACACGAAATGACGGGAAATTCCCCAACAAGCACCACAGCAAACACCGCAGCAAGCACCATAGACGTTGAACTGGGTGAGCGATCCTATGAAATTCGGGTGGGATCTGGCTTGTTGGGTCAGGCTGGAAATCATCTGGCCCCCTTGCTGGGTGAACATGGTCTGAAAGACGGCATTATCATCGTGACCGATACCACGGTCGCCAGCCATCACCTGTCTACCCTGGAAGCCAGTCTGAAGGCAGCGGGGCTTGGATACCGAACTGTCACGCTGGAACCCGGAGAACACACCAAAAGCTTTTCCAATCTGGAAAAATTAATTGATGAATTGCTGTCAGGGGGCCTGGAGCGGCGCACAACCTTGATTGCATTTGGCGGCGGTGTCATCGGCGACATTACCGGCTTTGCTGCGGCCATCGCCTTGCGCGGAATCGATTTCATCCAGATTCCAACCACCCTTTTGGCACAGGTCGATTCATCCGTCGGCGGCAAAACCGGGATCAACACCACACAGGGCAAAAATCTGGTTGGGGCCTTTTATCAACCCCGCATGGTCTTGGCCGACATTGATGTTCTGGATACCTTGCCCCGCCGACAATTGCTGGCAGGCTACGCAGAAGTTGTTAAATACGGCCTGATTGGAGACGTCGGTTTTTTTGAATGGCTGGAAGAACACGGGGCCGCCCTGATCGATGGCGACAAAGCCGCCCGAATAGAGGCCATCGCGCAGAGCTGTCGGGCCAAAGCGCAAATCGTTTCCGGGGATGAACATGAATTGGGAAATCGGGCACTGCTTAATCTTGGCCACACATTCGCCCATGCCATGGAGGCAGAAAGTGGCTTTTCCGATGCCCTGCTTCATGGCGAAGCGGTCGGGATCGGCATGATTTTGGCCTTTGAATTGTCCGAAGCCTTAAACCTTTGCCCAGCCGGGGCTGCAACCCGTTTAAAAGCCCATTTTGATGCCGTAGGACTGCCCATAACACCCAAAGGCCGGGGCTTTGACACGGACACGCTATTGGCGCATATGCACCATGATAAAAAGGTCGTCAAAGGCCAGATCACCTTTATTCTGGCCCATGACATTGGCAAGGCCGTGATCGCCCACGACGTTGATATGGCACAAGTCGCACGCGTATTGGAACACAGCCTTAAGGGCTGAATGCATTTTAGAAATTGATTGCCAGAGAAAGGTCAGAGACTAAAAACCGATGGATCAGTTCCTGATAATGACGTTGTGGGGCATTCTTGTCCTGTTGATTCTTTCGGCCTTTTTTTCTGGCTCTGAAACCGCACTCACTGCGGTTTCACGACCGCTTCTCCATCAGCTTGAACGAAATGGTCATACCCGTGCGCGCATGGTCAATGAATTGAGTGCCGATAAAGGCCGTTTGATTGGGGCCATTTTGATTGGCAACAATCTGGTCAACATTCTGGCATCGGTTCTGGCAACCGGCATCCTGATCGAGCTGTTTGGCACGGCCGGAATTGCCTATGCAACCATTGCCATGACCGTCCTTGTGGTGGTCTTTGCAGAAGTCTTGCCCAAAACCTATGCCCTTACCCATGCCGATCGCATGGCCCTGGCGGTGGCCCCCATCCTGCGCATCTTTGTTGTTTTGTTTTCGCCCTTTTCGCGCGCCACCCAGGTCATTGTCGGATTGATCCTGCGCATCTTTGGAATCACCCTTTCCAACGGCCAACCACAGGCATTCGTAGAAGAAGAATTGCGGGGTGCCATTGAGCTGCACAAGGGCGATGATGTTCTTTTCCGCGATGAAAAAAGCATGCTCCACTCCATTTTGGATCTTGATGATGTGGAAGTGGGCGAAGTCATGATCCATCGCTCCGCTGTTGCCGCAATTGATGCCGATTTACCAACACCCGAAATTATGCACCAGGTGGTAGAAAGCCCCTTCACGCGCATTCCATTATGGCGGGACAAACCAGAAAATATCATTGGCGTCCTGCATGCCAAGGCGTTGCTCCGGGAAATTGAAAAGCATCCCGGTAACCTTGAAACCCTGAAAGTGGCGGATTTGGCAACGGTTCCCTGGTTTATCCCGGAATCGACCGACCTTCTGTCCCAATTAAGGGCATTCAGAAAACGCCGGGAACATTTCGCCCTGGTGGTGGATGAATACGGTGACCTTATGGGCATTGTTACCCTTGAAGACATTTTAGAAGAAATTGTTGGCGACATTTCCGATGAACACGACGTGCGCCACAAAGGAATCAGGCCCCAACCCGACGGTGATATCATCGTTGATGGCGATGTCACCATCCGTGACCTGAACCGTGAATTTGATTGGCAATTGCCCGATGAAGATGCGGCCACCATTGCCGGGCTTGTTTTGCACGAATCCCGGCTTATTCCCGATGCGGGCCAAATATTTATGTTTTTCGGTTACCGGTTTGAGATACTGGCGCGCAGCGGCAATCGTATATCGGCCCTGCGCATCACCCCCAATATGGATCAATCAGATCAATACAGCGACACTGGCGACAATCAAGCCAGTCAAATTTAAAAAGGACCAACCCCATGCCCCTTAGCGATCCCGTTGCCAGAAACCGTCGCCACAACCGCACCATTGATCTTTCCGGATATGAACGTGAAGACGGGTTATGGGACATCGAAGGTCACCTTCGCGACATCAAGGGATACACGTTCAACAATTCCTGGCGCGGTGATATCAAGGCAGGAGAGCCCGTTCACGACATGTGGATTCGCATCACCGTGGATATCACCCTGACCATCAAATCCGTCGAAGCCTCCATCGATAGTGGCCCCCACCCCATTTGTCCTGACATCGCCCCTGACTTCAAAATTCTGGAAGGCATTTGCATTGCCCCCGGGTGGAACCGCAAGGTTCGCGAATTACTGGGGGGCGTTAAAGGCTGTGTTCATCTGGTGGAAATGCTGGGACCGCTGGCGACCGTTGCCTTTCAAACCCTTGGCCCATCCCGTGCCCTTGCCGCCCAGGATCAGGCAAAAGGCACCGATCGCAAAAAACCGGCGCGCATCGATACATGCCACGTCTTTAAATCTGATGGGGATGCGGTTAAGGAACGCTGGCCTGAATTTTACAAAGGGTCGTGATGGCCCGAATTGTTGACGCCCAATTCCGATTGGGCCGGGGCATCTGAGGCATCTGAGAAAACTTCTGCAATAACGGAACGCCACCGGTCTGCACCCCGGGGACGGGGATTGGCCAGATGACCGTGGCCAACAAGATCATGGCCATCTTCGGTCGACGCCAGGCGATAATAAACGACCAAAAAGACCCTTAAGGCTGCCGTCAGGCTGCTGTTTTTTCGAACATGGTCGATCAGGGTGCACAGTTCATGAAGGGTCATGCCTTCACGGACACACAATTCTTTTGCCGCAGCCCACAGCTCTTCTTCAAGCCGGATGCTGGTCCGACGATCGCTGACATTGACGTTCTTGCATATCAACATTGCAAGTCTCCAAACAGTCCTGTGTAAAAAAGCGCACTTCCAATACCCGCGCAACACCACCGTTGATTTTGATTTTAACCAACGGGCGCATGAATACAACTAGAAACATTCTAATACGCATTAGTAATATCACGAAGAGCCAAACGCAAATTATGATTCTGTAGAATCCTGTTGGGGGGTAATGGCGCTCAGGGAAAGTGCGTGAACCGGCCCGGCCAGTTCATCGGCCAAAATTTCATAGACCAAACGCTGGCGATCAACCCGCGACAAACCTTCAAATGCAGCGGCGACCACCACCAACCGGAAATGGCTTTCGCCATCAACGCTGGCCCCTGCATGGCCCGCATGGAGATGGGAATCATCAGCTATGTCGAGACGCCGAGGCTTCAGGGCCAGCTCAAGCTTGTTTCTAATCAACAAGGCGACTGTACCCTCTGTTCCAGATTCCATATCTGATTCCTGACTGCCCCATCGGGGGCTGTGACTAATGTTCATTTATTACATGCATTTATTACATTCTCTGTGTTTTTTTCCCACCTACAAAGCCCCGTAACAGGTAAGTTGGCCTGATGTCGTCTCCCCCTGAACCTTCCCGTCTTATTTCGCACCGAACCGCCGGGGTTTTAGCCCTTGGCGTAATTGTGATCTGGGGGCTGAACTGGCCGATTATGAAAATCGTCCTGACCGATGTGCCACCCGTCACCTTTGGCCTTATTCGCCTGTTACTGGGTGCCTTGTGCCTCAGTATCATCTTGATTGCCATGAAACAGTTCAAAATTCCCGAACGACATGATTGGCCCGTGGTCATCAGCGTCGGTATTCTACAGCTGGCGGCGTTTTTGGCGCTGATTAACCTCGGCCTTGAACGGGTTGAGGCCGGACGCGCTGTCATCCTCAGCTACACCACCATGATCTGGGTCACCCCACTGGCGGTATGGTTTTTGGGCGAACGCCTGAGCAGGGGCAAACTTGGGGGGCTGATCTGCGGGCTGGCTGGCATCATGGTGTTGTTTAATCCATTTGGGTCCGTAGGTGAAGCTGGTGGATTTGATTGGACCGATGGCCGGGCCCTTACGGGCAACGGGTTGCTTCTGGCCGCAGCCTTTGCATGGGCGCTGTCCATTGTTCACATTCGTGCCCACCCCTTTCGCGCCACCCCCTTGCAACTGGCACCTTGGCAGATGTTGATCGGCAGTGTGCCTTTGGCCCTGTGTGCCTATCTGTGGGAAAGCCCATCGGACATTCACCTGACCCCGACCCTGATTGCAGCCCTTGCGTATAACGGGCCCATTGCCACCGGGTTTGCCTTTTGGGCATGGGTATCGGTCAACCGGGCCTTACCTGCCATCACCACCGCCATCGGGTCTCTTGGGGTGCCGGTGGTGGGGATGATTGCATCGGCGATTTGGCTGAACGAACCGCTCAGCTTTGCCAACATTGCAGGATTTATCCTGATCGCCCTAGGGCTTGCCCTGATCGCTGTGGAAACAACAAAGAAACCGGGATAACGCGCCATTGGGCCCCTTGCACCAAGCGCCAGAAGACAGCATATTTGGCTGATGTCTAGAGATTACTCAAAAACTGGCCCCCGCAGAAGCAAGCCACAGGTCACCACCATCCCTGAGCCAGACCCTGATGCGGAGGCTGAAAAATTGTGTGAGATCAATAAATGCAAAGGTCCCGGGCTCTACCGGGCACCGGTATCTCCCGATAAACTAGACAGTCATTACTGGTTTTGCCTCGACCATGTTCGAGAATACAACAAGGCCTGGAATTTCTGCCTCGGCAAAAATGAAGATCAAATTGAACACTTGATCCGCGAAGACGTCGTCGGATGGCGCCCAACCTGGCCTTTGGGCAAATTGGGAAAGAATTTTTCTCAAGCCCAATTTGACCAGTTTGATCAAATGCGCGATCAGTTCGGATTGTTTAAAAAGGGCAAGCGAGCAAAGCAGAAGCGCAAGGAAAATCAGGAAAAAACGGCAGAAAATGGCGGAAATTTAGGAAAAAATGAACAGGATTCCCTTGCCGAAGCCCTGGATATTTTTGAACTTTCACCCCCCATCACCGCCGCTGGGGTTAAAACACAATATAAAAAATTAGCAAAACAACACCATCCTGATGCTAATGGGGGCGACAAGGCGGCAGAAGAACGGCTAAAATTGATAAATCGGGCCTATGCAACGTTGAAAAAGCAATTCGGTCCTTGAACATTCACGCCGTGGGATATCTCTTGGCTAGTTTGCGGGAGCGCCCGCTTGACCATCCAGGAAATACCCCACACCACTTGATTGCCCATCGTTTGGGTTTTTACAAAATGGAAAAAATTTTTATGGCAACGAACCTCAGCACCGAATCAGATCAAACCGTTCACCCGCTTGACGCTCCCGATATCGAAATTTCTGTTCGCAAAGCCTTTGGCATTGATAGCGACATGAAGGTCCCGGGCTTCAGCGTCGCCAGCGAACATGTCCCGGAACGCGACGATAGCTACCACTTTGACGAATCAACGACCCTTGCCATTCTTGCGGGCTTTGCCCACAACCGGCGGGTTATGATTCAGGGCTATCACGGCACCGGCAAGTCCACCCATATTGAACAAGTGGCATCGCGGCTGAACTGGCCCTGTGTCCGGGTCAACCTTGATAGCCACATCAGCCGGATTGATCTTTTGGGCAAAGACGCCATCGTCCTGCGTGAAGGCCAACAGGTCACGGAATATCGTGAAGGCATTCTGCCATGGGCCCTGCAAAGCCCGACGGCATTGGTGTTCGATGAATATGATGCGGGCCGACCTGATGTCATGTTTGTGATCCAGCGCATTCTCGAAGTAAACGGCAAGCTGACCCTGGTTGATCAGAACAAGGTGATCAGCCCCCATCCCTCTTTCCGCCTGTTTGCCACCGCCAACACGGTGGGGCTTGGCGACACAACGGGCCTGTATCACGGCACCCAACAGCTTAATCAGGGCCAACTTGATCGCTGGCACATCATTGCCACGCTCAATTACCTGCCCCATGAAGATGAAATGAAAATCGTCCTCGCCAAGGCCCCTTGGTACGACAATAAAAAGGGCAAGGAAACCGTGGCCAACATGATTTCACTGGCCGATCTTACTCGCGCAGGGTTCATTGCGGGGGATATCTCCACCGTGATGTCGCCTAGAACCGTCATTACCTGGGCAGAAAACATCCAGATATTTGAAGACATCGCCCATGCATTCCGGGTGACGTTCCTCAACAGATGCGATGAAATGGAACGGGCAACGGTCGCCGAATATTACCAGCGCTGCTTCGGTGAGGAATTGCCGGAATCGGTCCATGCAGAACAGGACGACGAAGGCACATCCTGATCGCAGGGTCTGACCGAAGAAAATCGCCATGAGCACAAAAGATAATCCAGTCGAGGAATTCAGACGCGCCACCGCAGCAGCCATGCGTGCGGTTTCCCACAAACGCGAGCTGGAAGTTGAATTCACCCCGGACCCACCCCGCATCCGGGGTAAAAATGCGCGTCTGCAAACGCCACCCCGTTCTCTGCCCGAGCACGAAGTTTCCAAAGTCCGGGGATATGCCGACACCATGGCGCTAAAGCTGCGCTTTCATGATGACAAAGTGCATGCGGCCAAAATGCCCCATGGGGAAACCGCCCGGAAAATCTATAACGAGGTGGAACAGGCCCGGTTTGAAGCCATCGGTGCCAACCGCATGAAAGGCGTCTCTGACAATCTGGACACGGCCACTGCGGATCGCTGCCGGGCGCTCACCTATGATCGCGTCAACGAATTCCAGGACATCCCCGTGCCAGAAGTCATTGGCCTGATCGTGCGCGAACAATTAACCGGAAAGCCCGCACCCGACAACATCAAGGAAATTGTCGATCCCTGGCGCAACTGGGTCAAGGAACGGGCGGGCGAAGATTTCGATAACCTGCGCGAAACCATGGGCGATCAGGAAGAATTCGCGTTGGTGCTCAACAAGTTCATCACCGACCTGGCCCTTGGCGATGCCGAAGGCGAAGAAGACATGGAGGGCGAAGCCGCCGGCGAAGGCGAAGACGACGACAGCGAAAACCCCGAAGCCCAAGGCATGGAAGACGATGCAGACTCCATGGATACCCATGGTGAATCCACGGACGACTCCGAAGACGGCGAGCGCGGCGCATCCGATGAAGCCATGGAAGACACTTCCGAAGGCATGGGGGACGGCGAATCCCTGCCCCCAGACGTCCACTGGGCACCCCAGGGGCCATTGTCGAATGAAAAACCCAATTACACCGCCCATACCACCGCATTTGACGAAATCATCGACGCCAAGGATTTATGTGACGAGCAAGAACTAACCCGTCTGCGCAACCATCTGGATAATCAGCTTAGCAATTTGGGCGGCGTCATCAGCCGTCTAGCCAACCGGTTGCAGCGCCGTCTGATGGCAAAACAAGCCCGCAGCTGGGACTTTGATCTTGAAGAAGGCATTCTCGATCCCGCACGCCTCCACCGTGTGGTGACCAATCCGCTCTATCCTTTGACCTTTAAAATGGAAAAGGAGATGGAGTTCCGCGATACCGTGGTGACCCTGTTGATTGATAATTCCGGTTCCATGCGGGGACGGCCCATCACCCTTGCCGCCATGAGCGCCGATATCCTGGCCCGCACCCTGGAACGCTGTGGGGTCAAGGTAGAGATTTTAGGCTTCACCACCCGCGCCTGGAAGGGCGGACAGGCCCGTGAACAGTGGCTGGCTGGTGGAAAGCCCCCCCGGCCCGGTCGGTTGAACGATCTGCGCCATATCATCTACAAAGCCGCCGACATGCCGTGGCGACGCACCCGAAAAAACCTTGGCCTGATGCTGCGCGAAGGCTTGCTTAAGGAAAACATCGATGGCGAGGCCCTGTTATGGGCCCATAACCGGCTGATCGCCCGCCCGGAACAACGCCGCATCCTGATGGTGATATCAGACGGCGCCCCGGTGGATGATTCCACCCTTTCTGTTAATCCAGGAAATTATCTGGAACAACATTTGCGCCAGATCATTGAATGGATTGAGAGCTATTCACCGGTTGAACTGGTTGCAATCGGCATTGGCCACGACGTAACCCGCTATTACAAACGGGCCGTGACCCTGGTCGATGCAGAACAATTGGGCGGCACGGTCATGGACAAATTAAGCGAACTGTTCGATGAGGACTACATCCCCGCTGCTGAAAAAGCCCAAAAGACAGCCAAAGGCACGCCCAAGGGCCCTGTAAAAAGCACGGCGAAAAGCACACCAAAACCGTCTGCTAAAAAGAAAGCCTAAAGGGTTTCGCTTTTCCCCTTACTGGCCCCTACTGGCCACATTCTGGACACAATCGTCCCCGAAGCTTGGCCCCTGAAAACGGGGTAAATCTTATTTTATAAAATTTGGCGTCTGGGCATCCGCGCGCTCCATTCGCCATATAAAAATGCTTGGAGGCACAAACCCATGACAAAAGACTTCAAAGAAAAATTTATCGACCTTTACGATGACTATGTTCACAGCGATGAACCGCGCCGGGATTTCCTGAAAAAACTGGTCAAAACCGCTGGCGGTGCTGCCGCTGCTGCGGCTGTTCTGCCATGGCTGGAAGGCACCGGTGCCGAAGCCGCATGGTTCAGGTCAAAGACAGCCGCTTGGTAACCGGCGTCGAAAAATTCCCGGGCGCCACCGGGGAAATGACCGCCTATGTGGCACGGCCAAAGGGCGCAAAGGGCAAACTGCCCACCGTTGTTGTGATCCACGAAAATCGGGGGCTCACCCCCCATATCCGGGATGTCGCACGGCGCTTTGCTCTTGAAGGATTTCTGGCTGTCGCACCGGACATGATCTCACCAGTGGGCGGCACGCCCAAGGACCGCGATAAGGCCCGTGACATGCTCTATGACATCAACAAGAACGAAACCATCATGAACCTTGTGGCCACGGCCAAATATGCCGGTGCCCACAAGAACAGCTCTGGCTCGGTCGGCAGTGTTGGGTATTGCTGGGGTGGTAGCATGTCAAATAATCTGGCCTTTCACCATTTAGGCCTGAAAGCCGCCGTCGCCTATTATGGCCGCCAGCCCAAAAAGGGCTTCGCTGCGGTCAAGGCTGCCTTTTTGCTCCATTATGCTGAAAATGACCGGGGCGTTAATCGGGGTGCCAAAAAATACGTAAAGGCATTGAAAGATGCGGGCAAAGACGTCACCGCGCATACCTATGCCGGCACGCGCCATGCCTTCAACAATGATGGCCGGCCCGCGCGCTATAAAAAAGAAGCCGCAGCCCTTGCCTGGAAACGCACCATTGCGCATTTCAAAAAACACCTGGGCTAAACGGCCACCCATGACTTTTCTAAAGGGGGCCGGAAGCAATTCTGGCCCCCTATTGCATTCTTCCAGATCGAGACACAAAAAGGGAGGCAACCATGTCCAAACAGAACCCCATAAAATGTTCAGGCATTGACCATGTCGTTCTGTACGTACGCGATCCCGTAATCGCCAGAACGTTTTATGTTGATATTCTGGGGATGACCATCAAACGGGAAAGCACGGGGTATATTTTTCTTCACTGCGGCGATCAATTGATAGGCCTGTTCGTAGCAGACGAACAAGCCGAAACCGGCCAAGGCCTGGAGATCAGCCATCTGGCGTTCACCGTCATGGACCAAACCCGCGATCAGGTGGCAGCGAACCTTGAAACAAACGGGGTCGCCGTGCATGGACGATCTGGTGATCCCGAATGCATCTATTTTAATGACCCCGATGGCCATTGCCTTCAGATTATGGCCAGAGGGTAAACTCTAGGCCCAAAAAATAAAGGGCCCACCGAATGGCAGGCCCAAAACTTCAAAATGGATAAAAGCGTTTAGCTTGTCGCTTCTGCAGCCGCTGCCGTCTTTTTGGCAATCTGGCGCTTGAGCTTTTGAGCTTCTGGTTCAAGCTTTCGCGTTGGCGTCTTCAAGAGATATGCATCCAACCCGCCCGCATGTTCAATGGTGCGAATGGCCGAGGTTGAAATCTTGAGATGAATCATCCGGCCCAGCGCGTCACTCTGCAAGGAAGACTGCTGGATATTAGGTAGAAACCGACGCCGAGATTTATTGTGAGCATGGCTCACATTATTTCCGACCATGACCTTTTTGCCTGTGATTTGGCAGCGACGTGACATGATGTTTCCTGTCTCTATCTAATTGAATTTATTGTACAAATTACGAACTTATCATTCCCACCCAGATTGGCACCCAGGCCGATTCGTGCGGGGAACGGGGTATTTACCGGGTTTCCCCTGCCCCGTCAAGGGATTCAGGGTGCATCGGGCCCCAAAATGGCTGGATTCGTCTTAATCTGTCTTCCGGGGTTTCTTTGGCCCATGAAGATCCCAGAATTTTTGCATGGAAAGATAGGTGAACGAGCCCGTCCACGCGATCATCGTCAAGCCCACCAAGGCCTCTACCCCGGTCAACAGCCTGAAGGCCCCCGTTGGATAAAGGTCGCCGAGCCCCAGAGATGTATAGCTCACGGTCGAAAAATAAATGAATTCAGGAAATCCGCCCGTCGCCTGGCCAATGAGCCCGCCAATGGCAAGATGCTGTGCGCTCAGCCAATAGGCGATGCCAAAAATCCAGATTTCTATCGTATGGGCAAAGAACGCTGCAGCCATGATAAACAGAATGCGGTTGCGTGGGCGAATGGTGAGCGATGGTAACATTTTCGATGCCAAACGCAGAACCTCATAATGGACCAACACACACAGGGTCACCAAAACCACGGCAAGCACCATAGAGATCAACATGGAATTCATATCTGCAGGTATGGCCATGGGTAGTGCTCCTCAAACGCTCTGATATCGGGTCTGGTCAATCCATCCGGCCAACAGCGCGCGACAACAAGACATAGACCTTGCCAACATCAGACGTAACAAAAGCCGAGCTTAAAATGCTGCCCGGATCAGATTCTCCGGCCTGTGAAAGAAGATGTTCAAACCGCTCCAGATATTTTTCCACATGCTTTCGAAAATCAGGATCACTGTTAAACAGGCCCCGAATTTTTTCCTGAACCTTTCGGGTCTCTCTTCCCGAAAAAATGGCGCGTAAAAAGACGCCCTTATCGCCACGGGAAAACTGGTTCCACAGTTTTTCCGCAAGCGGTTTATCAATAATTTTCACCATGTCGATGCCAAGTGAATTCAGATCATCCATGACGGTTCTAGACGCCCGCAGAAAATCGTCACGCCCCGCTTCAAAGGTGTTCATACGAACCTTTTTTGCTTCTTCCGATGCACGTTCTGATGCCTGTATCAGGTCGTGGGTCTGATTAACAAAAACATCCACAACTTTTTGTCCCTGAACGGCGACGGCACTGATGGCATCGGAAAAACTCTGGGACTGTTCATCGAACATATCCTTCATTTTTTCGACATAGGCTGCTGATTCCTTTGAGGACAGCTCTATTTCATGAGACCGCTGGCGGTACAGAGCCCCAACCCCGTGAATTTTCTCGGCCGCTTTGTCAGATGCGCCCCCAAGCGCTTCGTTCTGACCTTCAAACGCGGCCCGAATGGACTCGATCATGCCAACCGCTGAGTTTGTCGCCTCGGTAAGCAATCGTGATTCCCGGGAAAGGGAATCGCCGGCGCGCTGCATCCTGACCTCTGTTTCCTGAACGATATTTTCCATATCGGTGCCTTCACGGCGAAAGGATTCTGCGATGTTTCCAGCCTGTTCCGACGCTGTCGTGGCGGCCTCTGTCAGCACGGCAACTTCGCGGTTAACCGCATCAACGATTGCACTCGTGCGCGAAGACAGCTCATCGCTAATGGCATCCAATCCTTGCTGCTGTGCCACCATGGTTTCCCGGATTTCTTCAGCCCGTTCATCTGCGGCATTTGATGAAGACAGCAATTGTTTTGCCTGAACCTCGAATGCATCACCAATCTGGCTGGCCCGCTGCGATGCCTGTTCTGCGGCCTCTGTTAAATGCCGGGTTTCATCTTGCAACAAGACCTTGGTTTCCTCTGCACGTTTGGCCGCAGCACTGGAAACCCGGTCAAGCACTTGCCCCTGGCTTTCCAGAGCGTCGCCTGCCTTCTGGATCAGCCCAATATGGCGGGTACCTGTGTCTTCAAGCTCTCGGGCCCGGGCCATGAACACGGCGCCAACCTGTTCGACCTGGCCTTGCACCGCATTGCCTGCTTTTTCCAACTGTACACTGCGTTCAAACAGCGCATCCCCGGCCGTGTCCAGATTGTCGAGTGCTGTGGCTGATAAATTCGCAACCTTTTCAGACTGTGTGCCGAAGGTTGTAGCGGCATCAGAGATTTGATCCGAGGCATAGTCTGATGCTTCGGCCATTGCCCGTGCCTGCACCCTGAAAGTCTTGACAATTTCATCCAGCTGGGCGGCCATGTGTTCGCCTTCTTTCACCAGATCCCGGGCTTTGTCTTCAACGGTTTTTCCCGTTTGTTCGGCCTCATTGGTCAAGGCCACATATTCGGCCCGCATGGTCGATGCCCGTTTCCGGCAACTTTCCGCAAGCGCCTCGACCTCAGAAGCCGTATCTGCCGTTTCTCTTGAAATTCGATTGATCTGTTCCGAAAGCAATTCTCCAACGGCTGCCGTCCGGGTTTCAAGATGATCTGCCGCACCATCCAGACTGGCACGCTGAGCAGCCATTAATTGCTCAACGCTTTCTGCTTTTTCAGAAAGGGTATTGGCTGCATTCACCAACCCTTCAGTCTGTTCAGCCAACGCCCGACCCAGATTATCGCCTTCATAGGTCACGCGGTTGGCGATGGCCGCCAGTTCTTCACGCTTCCCATCAAGACGCACCGTTGCATCCCCAATACGATCAACGGTCTCATTGGCGGCCGCATCAAAGCTTAGGCCAGCGCCCTCCAGAAGACTCTCCATATCGGCCACAGCCTTGCGCATACGTGCTTCTACCGTTTCAGCCATCAATGCACCGGAAGCCGCCAGGTCTGTGCCATGACGTTCCAGGGTATCGACCACCTCTTTAATGCGCTGATCGGCCTCATCGGCCGGATAAATCAACTGATCAAGTCGCTTTTCCAGTGCCACGGCAACGTCCGTTACCCGTGCCCTTCCTGCCAGATACACAAGCATAAGCCAGAGAAATGCCAACGGCGCAAAGACGCCGGCGCTGAATGCCCCCAATTCATGGGGCAGGAGAAACGCCAGCGCGTCCCATCCAATTTGGGTGGTAATGTAAAATCCTACGGTCCCACACCACGCAATCGTCACCACGATGCCTGTTATGAGAATGATCTTGATTTTACGCATCACCCCCCCTTTTTTCTGATTTGCGTACCCTTTGCAGGAAGCCTATCGAACCAAGACCAGCGCGTCCACCACCCTTAGGGGCAGAGGGATATCAGGGACAACTTTGGGAAAGCGATATTACCAAAGAAATGCGGGAATGGCGGCAATCGGAACCGCGCCTTGGCGCGCGCACAGGGTTTCAAGCACAGCCCCATCGACGGTTTCACCATAGCCAACACCCAGTTCTTCACCATGAATGCCTGATGTCACCAGAACCGAATCAACCCCAGCATTACAAGCCCCCAGAATATCCGTTTTCAACGAATCGCCCACCGCCAGAATGCGCGATTTATCCGACATATCCATAAGCGCAAGACAGGCTTCATAGGCCAAAGCATAGGGCTTTCCAAAATAATGAACGGTGCCCTTCAATGCCGCATATCGATGCGCCAATGATCCAGCACAGATAATGCGGTTGCCCGCCCGGATGACTTCTATATCAGGATTGGCACACACCATGGGCAGCCCCAAAGATGCGGCCTTTGACAAAAGCGGTTCATAATCAGAAACCTGTTCATCATCTTGCCATGGCCCGGTATTCAGGATGAAGGCTCCCGCAACCGGTTCTTTGATAATTTCAAGACCAAGCCCATCCATAAGCCCAAGATCCCTGTCTGGGCCGACATGCAGGCAAACATCGCCGAGTTCCCCCAACGCGCCCTCAGAGCGGTTTTTAAGGGCATGCCAAGAAAGCTCCCCCGATGACAGAACATCTGTGTAGAGCCCCCGGTCAATGCCCATCTCTGTCATGGCATCAATCACTGCGGCTGCGCGACGCGGGGCATTGGAAAGCATGACCACCTTTTTGCCCGCATCTTTCAATCGGCCAAGGGTGTCACTGACCCCCGGATAAGGAGTGCGTCCATCGTGGATCACCCCCCAAAGATCAAGGATCAATCCGTCATAGCCTTCAACCAGTGGCCCAAGGCGTGGCAGTATTTTTATTGTGGAATTGGCAGTCATAATCGAAATCTAACCAGCAGTGGAAAACAGGAACTTAACGTCCCAAGACACTGCTTTGTGCCATGAATGGCTGGACTTGAAAAGCGCGGGTTAGCTTTGGCGGGAAATTCTGGGTTCGCCGAACAAATATCCCTGTCCCAGTTCGATCTGATGATCAAGCAGTTCCAAAAGGTCTTGTTCGCTTTCCAGTTTTTCAACAATCAATTCGATGTTGTTGACATCCATGGCGCGTTTGAGAATGGGAACATTGATCCCAACCACGGTTTCAGTGCCGGCCCCGCCCTGAGCACCCGCTTTTGCGATTGCCGAAGAAGATGCCAACAGATTGGCCGCATTAATTTTCACAAACTTGAACCGCCGCCGCCGGAGGTTTCTGAAATCAAGTTTGCTGAGATCACTGATCTGATCGAGAGAGAAGCGGAATCCGAATTGGCCAAGACGGCTAATATATTCTTCGATTTCCTTGCCATGGGTATCAACATCGGCCTGAGAAAATTCAAAATAGAGGTTTTCGGCCAGCTCCCGGTTCATGCCCATGAATTCAACAAAATCGGAAAAGAACGATTTGTCTTCCAGCGTATTCGCCGAAATATTGCAGAAAAACCCAACATCGTGACTTTCACTCTGGGCGCGGCGCACCAATTGCACACAGCGGAACAAAAGCATGTTGTCGATGGCACCAATCAGCCCGTCTTCCTTGGCAACGTTGATATACTGATCTGGCATGATCAGGGCACCACTTTCATCCCGAATACGCGAAAAACATTCATAATACCGTGGTTTGCGCTGCGGCAGGCTGACGACGGGCTGGAGATAAAGGTCAACCCGGTCTTGGCGCAAGCCTTCCCGAACGATATCAAGAATTTCGGTATCTTCGAGGCTGCTACGAACCGATGGCGCATCTTTGGATGGCGCTGTTTTGGTATTTGAATTTGCATTTGCATTTGAATTTGCTGCTGGTCTTGGGGCCGTCGCAGACGAAAGCTTTTCGATCAGGTTTTGCAAAACCCGGACTTCTCCGACCACACGATCAATGGCTTCCTGGGATTTATCTTCACGGCCATCAACCAGAATTTTTACATCATCCATGATGCCCGCCATTTGGTTGTGCAAACCATCCGATTCACCGCGCATCGCACTGATTTCAGCGCGCTGCGCCCGGATGGTTGCTTCAAGGGAAAGCATCTGATCAGCCCGAACATAGGTTTCATGGCCAAGGGCACCCCCAATGGCAACCACGGAGCCTGCAATCCAACCCGCCCAGGGGGCGGCACCCGGAACGACGCCGGGGAAAATCAAAACCACGGCGGCGGCCAACATCAGATAGGTCGCTGCGATAAATAAATGTTTCAACACGCCAATATTCTCCTGCCTTCAGGATGGAGGTATAAATTCTGCAATTTGATAGAGAAACCCTGCCTTTAAGGTCTTGAGATATGGTTAACAATTCCTAACCATACAGATCAAAACAGATCAAAATCAACACAGAATCAGAGGTTGTCGGCACCGACTGCATCCTGAATGCGGCCATAGCCATCCCGGGTGAGGCGCGCGACAAGGCCTGTCAGTATTTCCTCTACAAGCTTTGGCCCCTGATAGACGAGGCCGGTATAAAGCGAAATCAGCGATGCCCCGGCGCGAATTTTGGCATAGGCGTCTTCGGCGCTGGCAATGCCCCCCACACCAATCAAGGGAATTTTGCCTTCGGTTTCCCGCCAGACCGCGCCCAAAAGCTGCGTGGATGGCTCAAACAACGGCTTGCCGCTCAGGCCACCCTGCTGCGGGCGATGCGCACTTTGAAGCGATTTTGGCCGGTCCAACGTGGTGTTGGATATGACCAGCCCGTCCATCTGTCCCCCACAGGCCATGGCAACAATATCGGCAAGATCCCCATCACCCAGATCCGGGGAAATTTTGACCAGAACCGGGATGCCTTTGCCACCCGCCAGCTCGGCATCGGCCAGTGCATCCCCGACAGCCCCCAAAATTTCTTCCAGCGCCGCCGCAGATTGCAGGGCGCGCAGGCCCGGCGTATTGGGAGAAGAAACATTTATCACCAAATAATCGGCATACCCCCCCAATTTCCCGGCGCAAAATCCATAATCAGCAGCGCCGTCCGTGGCATCCTTGTTTTTGCCAATATTGATGCCGACTAATCCGGGATTTGGGCCCTGATTTTGCTTTTCGCGCCAGCGCATAAGGTTCGCTTCCGCCCCATCAACACCCAGATTGTTAAACCCAAGGCGATTAATGACTGCTTTGTCTTCCTTGAGGCGGAAAATCCGGGGCTTTGGGTTCCCCGGTTGTGCTTTGGGCGTCACCGTGCCGATTTCGGTAAAGCCAAAGCCCATATCCAGCACCGGCCCGATCACCCGGGCATTTTTATCAAACCCCGCAGCCAGCCCCAGTGGATTGATAAAATCACGCCCCCAAAGCTGAATGGCAAGGGACGGATCAGGCGCCACCTTCAGCCGTGGCCCAAGCCCCGAGGCAAGCGCTGTGAGGGTAATGTTGTGGGAAAGTTCTGGTCCCACACAGCCCAGCAAGGGCCTGAAAATATCATAGAGATGCATGACCTGAACTTATCCCAAACAATCGCCCATGGAAAGTAAGGCAGGCAGGACAACAAATAAAAAAAGCCGCTTGGGTGATGGCCCAGAATAGGGGATAAATCCCCCATGACAAAAACGCCGCCCAAAACATCAAAGCCAACACCATCAATTCACTTCATTGATGGTGTCTGGATTGAAGGCAACCCGCCCATTATTGGCCCCATGTCCAATGCCGCATGGATGGCATCGGTCGCCTTTGATGGCGTGCGTTATTTCGACAATACCATGCCAGACCTGAAACGACATGCAGAACGATCGATCCGCTCAGCCCAGATCATGGGGCTTGAACCCACCATCACCGCCGATGAAATCTGTGCCCGGGCCTGGGAAGGCGTGGATCAAATGGGCGGCGAAAGTGCGCTTTATATTCGGCCGATGTTTTATGCCGAAGAAGGATTCGTTACGCCAAAGCCGGAATCAACGCGGTTTGTTTTAACGCTGTTCGAATCACCGCTGCCTGAACCCAAAGGCTTTACCGCGCATATATCGCGCATTCGGCGCCCAACCCCGGAAAGCGCGCCAACCCTTGCCAAGGCATCGTGCCTGTACCCGCAATCGGCCCAAGCCCTTCGCGAGGCCCGAAAAGCCGGCTTTGGCAATGGGGTGGTGCTGGATTTTGAGGGCAATGTCGCTGAATTTGCCACCGCCAATATCTTTTTGGCAAAAGACAACGTGGTGTTCACGCCCAAACCCAATGGCACCTTCCTTGATGGCATCACCCGCCAAAGGGTGATCGCATTGCTGCGTGAAAACGATGTCGTCGTGGATGAACGAAGTGTCGGCCCACAAGAACTGGCGGATGCCGATGAGATTTTTTCCACCGGCAATTATGCCAAGGTCACGCCTTTAATTAAAATGGATGATCAGGAACTCGCCCCCGGGCCTTTTTATCTACAGGCCAGGCGGCTCTATTTTGAATGGGCGAAATCTGCCACACGAACGTAATGGTCAATCAAGATTCTGAAAGGTCTTCCCCGGCTAGGGCCCGGTTGATCAACACAACGGTTTCCGAAACCCCGTACAGCGCGATGAACGATCCCATGCGCGGGCCTTGGGATTGTCCCAACAGAATTTCATAAAGCGCTTTGAACCATGCGCGCAGGTCTTCAAAGTCGTGGTGCTTGCCGACCTCATAGACCTCTGTCTGGATGCCATCTAAATCCGCATCCGCTGGCAATGCCGCCAATGCTGCTGACAATTCCGTCAAGGCCGCCTTTTCCATATCACTGGCTGCGCGATAGGTCTTTGAAGGCTTCACAAAATCGCGGTAATAGCTCAGCGCATAGCCCACCAGTTTGTCCAAAATGGGCGCACTTTCCGGTGTTGCGCCCGGGTCATAGCGGGTGATGAACCCCCACAGGACGGATTTATCTTCGGTGTTACACACCGATGCCAGATTGAGCAAAATGCCATAGGTCAGATGGGTTTCCGCCGATGGTGGGTTGCCGCCGTGGATGTGATGAACCGGGTTCATCAACTGCACTGGCCCTTCTTGATCAGGGTATTTGGAAAGATGAGTCAGATAGTCATCGACGCACCGGGGGATGACATCAAAAAACAATCGTTTCGCCTTGCGCGGGGAATTGAACATATAAAGCGACAGGCTTTCCGGCGGCGCATAGGTCAACCATTCTTCGACCGTCAGACCATTGCCCCGGGATTTTGATATTTTTTCGCCGTTTTCATCCAGAAACAATTCATACGTCATGCCTTCGGGCGGTTTGCCGCCCAGAATTTTACAAATGCGCGATGACAGGCGGACTGAATCAATCAGGTCTTTGCCCGACATTTCATAATCCGCCTCCAGCGCCACCCAGCGCATGGCCCAATCGACTTTCCATTGCAATTTGCAATCCCCACCGCGAACCTTGACCTCATAGGTCTGGCCGTCGGCGTCCTGATAGGTAAAGGTGCCCGCTTCCAAATTGCGGTCAATCACCGGCACCTGCAACACGCGCCCGGTCCATGGACAAATGGGCAGGAACGGCGAATAGGTGGCGCGGCGTTCTTCACCCAGGGTGGGCAAAATCACATCCATAATGGCGTCGTAATGTTCCAGAACCTTCATTAACGTGTCATCAAACTCGCCGGATTTATAAGACTTCGTTGAAGACACAAAATCATAATCAAAGCCAAATTGATCCAGAAACGACATCAATTGCGCATTGTTATGGGCACCAAAACTATCATGACATTCAAATGGGTCCGGCACGGCCGTCAGCGACAGCTCCAGATGCTTTGTCAAAAGATCTTGATTGGGGACGTTATCAGGCACCCGGCGCAGGCCATCCATGTCGTCTGAAAAGGCGATCAATTTGGTGGGGATATCAGACAAAATCTCGAACGCCTTACGCACCATGGTGGTCCGCGCAACCTCGCCGAAGGTGCCGATATGGGGCAGACCAGACGGGCCATAGCCGGTCTGAAACAGCACATAGCCTTTTTCTGGCGTCTTGCCACCGACACGGTCCAACACTTTGCGGGCCTCTACAAAGGGCCAGGCCTTGGATTCCATGGCTGTGTCACGTAAATCGTTGCTCATTGGTTTCCACACGCATCTATTTCAAATATGCGCCGGACACTAGGCAAGCTGGACGCAAAGGTCAATTGGCATCGGGCCAGACATCGCCCGCCACCTCGATAATCCGCTCAATCTTGGCCTTTTGTTGGTCTTCACTTAATGGGTTGCCACCAATGGAGCTGGCGAATCCGCATTGCGGTGCCAGGGCCAAACGATCCAGTTCTGTATGTTTGCACGCATCATCAATGCGGCGTTTCAGGGCATCGGCATCTTCCAGAACCGGATTTTTCGATGACACAATGCCAATGGCCACCACCTTTCCCTTTGGCAAGAACCGCAGGGGTTCAAACCCACCGGCGCGCGGCGTGTCATATTCCAGAAAATACCCATCGACATTTATTTCGTTGAACAAAACCTCTGCCACCGGATCGTACCCGCCCTCAGCTGCCCACAGCCCTTCGCGGTTGCCCCGGCATTGGTGCATGGTGACGCTCACATCATCGGGCAGGCCGTCTACCACTTCGTTGATGCGCCGGGCATATTGGGAAAGGTATTCTTCCGGGCTTGCCCCCCATGACCGAAACACCTCTGCGTAATCTGGATCACAGATAAAGGGAATGGACACATCATCCATCTGGATATACCGCGCCCCTGCCGCCACAAGGGCTGCAAATTCCTGACGGTATGCGGCCACCAAATCTTCCCAGAATTCATCGGGATCAGAATAAACCGATTCGCGGATCGCCGGATCACCGCCCATAAAACAATGCACCACCTGTGGGGCGGGCATGGTGACTTTCGGGACTGATCCGGGGCTGGCGTTATCGCGTAAAAATTCAAAGGCCTTGACCACGGCACTTTCGCGCCAGCCAATGCGACCGTTGATAAACAGCGATGAAAAATCCTGCTGCTTGCCCTTTTCATTTTTCCAGCCAAAAGGCGATTGCGCTCCTTCGCGGGTGGCGCTGAACCCATCCCAGGTCATGACCATTTCCAGCCACCAACTGCGGCGACGAAATTCACCATCGGTCACGGTGCGAAGGCCCGTGCTTTCCTGCATTTTGATGACGTCACGGATGCAATCATCTTCGATGGCGCGCAGGTCTGCACTGTCATGGGGGCCAAGGGCCGCTTCTGCGGTTTGGGGGCCTAAAAATTCTTCGCGCCCGTCTTTCAACCGTTGGGGGCGCAACAAACTGCCGACGTGATCGGCACGAAAGGGTGGTTTTAAGCGTGTTGCCATGGGGCACTCCCTGTTTTGTGCGGTTTTTTTATATCCTATCATCTGCGACCGCAAAGAGAAGCGTGCCATTATGCTGGCATCCTGCGCCGGGGCGGTGTCTAATTCTTTCCATGATGCGGATTTTTGGCACACTTTTTTTGGCCTCCCTGCTTTTTGTAGGCCCTGTTTCTGTGCAGGCCAAGGGCAAACAGAAAGTGGACCTTGAACTGATTTTGATGGCCGATGGATCAGGCAGCGTTGAATATGATGAATTCATGTTGCAGCGCAGGGGATATGCCCGCGCCCTTCGAAGCCCCAAAGTGATCTCTGCCATCAAAAATGGACCCCTTGGGAAAATTGCCATTACCTATGTGGAATGGAGCGGCGCCTTTCTTCAGGTGCCCATCGTGCCCTGGACCGTGGTGCGCGGCGCCGCAGAAATTGAAACCATCGCCAAACAATTGGAAACCGCCCCCCGCCAGCTTGAAGGCGGCGGCACAGCCGTGGGGGCCGCCATCCTGTATGGGGCACAGGCCCTGCTGACCAACGCCTATGATGGCAAACGCCGGGTGATTGATATTTCAGGTGACGGCCCGGACAAAGACGGCATCCCCGCCTCTGTCGGTCGCGATCAAGCCGTGGCCCAGGGCATTACCGTCAATGCCCTGCCCATTCTCGATGGCCGCCATCCGGGGCTGGAATTGTTTTTTCTCGATAACGTCATCGGCGGGCCGGGCGCATTTTCAATCACGGCCCGGGGCTTTAAATCATTTTATTCAGCCATCCTGACCAAACTGATCCGCGAAATCGCCGGCATCACCGACCCCAACGCTCCACAAGCCGCAGAAGTTACTAAGAATAGATAACCCTATTCGGCAGGTACTGCTTGCGGGCGGTTGGTGTAGACCATCAGGCCAGCAATAAAGACCACAAGTGCCACGGCGGAGAGCCCCAAGGACCAGTGAATACCGATGGCCCCGCCACCGATACCAACGGTGACGCCACTGAATGTTCTGAGCCCATTATTGGACATATTATAAAGCCCGATCACCCGGCCCCGAATTTCTGGGGGGGCTTCTAGCTGGGTCAGGGTTTGGGCCATGGCAGAAAACGACAGATTTAAAAATCCAGCAATAAAGATCAAAGCCACCGCCACCACATAATTACCGGTAATGGCAAAGCCGCCAAGGGCAATAGCCCAAAGCCCGCCCATAAAGATCGCCGTGCGGGGCTTTGGTTGAAGCCAGCCACGGGTTTCCAGAATGATCCCGCCGATCAGCGCGCCGGCGGCATTGGCCGCCAACAAAATGGAATACAAAATCCCGGTCTTGCCCGCGCCCAGATCAGCGGCAAATTCCGGCATCTGTGCCGAATGGGCATTGCCCACAAACATCGACGTGCCACCCGCCAACAAAACCATGGCAACGATGTTGTAATTGGACGAAATACCCCGAATGGCATCAAAGATTTCTCCAAAGCCCTTGACCCCACGGCGAACAATTTTTGCCCCTTCGCTGAATTGTGGCCCGTAAGGTGCGGCAATCAACCAGATCAAAAGTGGCAAGTAAATCAAGGCATTAACAATGATCCCCATGGCTGAACCCAGGCTCAGCAGCAAGGCAGCGCCAATGGCTGGACCAAACAATTGGCCCAGATTGCGCGAAATAGCCATGAGCCGTATGGCGCTTTGCAGGTTGTCGCCACCAACCATGTGATGGACCAGCAACTGTGCTGCGGGTGACCATAAAACCCCCGCCAGCCCGTGGATCACCAGCAACAATGCCGCGTGCCACATCTCAAGGGAATCGGTGAAGAACAAAACGCCCCAACCGGTCGATGCGATGATGAACAGCCCCATGCCGATCTGGATAATGCGGCGCGGATCAAACCGATCCGCCAGCGCCCCGGAATAAACTGAAAACAACAGGAACGGCAACCAATGGGCAACAATGGCAAACCCGCCAAGAGCGGGGGAATGAAATTTCTGAAAGATGATCCAGTAGCTGATCACATGTTCAATGTTATCGGCCATCATGGCCAGTGCCGCACCGATCAAATAAACCCGGCACCCCGGATGGCGCAGTGCCGCAAAAGAAAGTTTTTTCTTTTTCTCAGATTTTTCCGGTGATGCGGGCGTCTCTGCCATGGATGGGGTCCCCTTATTATCTTTTTTATAATTGGGATACACGCCCCCGTGCAGTGCGACAACACTTATCCCGAAGTTTTCCGCAAGCTGAGGGATTTCAGGCAATGATCAACCCATTGGGCCGTCAGTTTTTCCTGGGTCCGGTTCTGACCAAGACGCTGACGCAGTCCTTCAAAATCGACCACATCCAACGGCTGATCTTGATTAAAGCAAGAAAACACCACGGAGTGTTTGCCCGTTTCCGGGTCCACATGGGGTTGCAGGCACTGGGCGCAAATTTCTTTCATCATGCACTGCATGGGCGAATTGATAGACCCCAGCGCCACATGGCCCGGTTTCAAAAATTCTTTCAACACCGTGTGGCGCGCCCGACCAAGGGCCCCCATCATGCCATCAGACCCGATGGTGATGATGCGATCCACATCCCCCAACGCAATTTTGGCCTGACCCAGTTCACCGCGCCCATAGGCCGCTATGGCTTCGATCATATTGCCGGTAATCGTCAGATCGCCTTCGCGGCTGGGGGCAAACCCCGGCGCTTCATCACAGCACCAGATCACCTGATCCGCCGCCGCTTCGATTTGTTCCACCTTGTAGCGATCCTCTATGGCCTTGTAGCCAGCGAAATACAGCACCTTTGATCCGGCCGCGCGCAACGCTTGGCCCACAGAAAACAGCACCGCATTGCCCAGCCCGCCACCGGCCAACAGGACTGTTTCATTGCCCGGTGTTTCCGTGGGTTCACCCGTTGGCCCCATCAAGACCACCTGTTCGCCGGGCTTTAACATGGCGCAAAGGTCACTGGAGCCGCCCATTTCAAGGGCGATCACGGCGATTAATCCGGCTTCGCGGTCAACCCATGCACCGGTCATGGCAAGGCCTTCCATGGCCAATACCGTGTCTTCGGTTCGCAGGGCATGGGTTTCATAATTTTGCAGGCGGAAAAACTGCCCGGGCTTGAACGCGCGCGCAGCCGCAGGCGCATGGACCACCACTTCGATGATGGTCGGCGTCAAACGATTCACTTCGCGCACACTTGCCCGCAATGCGTCATTCATGGTTTCGATCAAGGCATCGGGCGAAATATCCGTTGGCTTTTTCCGGGCCAAAACCCGGCTGATCACCGGATAGCCCTGCTTGGCCGATCCCATGGCCTTGACCACGTTGCCAGCAAAGGATGGATGCAGGTCACCAAAGAAGCTGATGGCGCGGCCATCGGGCTCGAACGCGGTCAGCACAGACACATCGCTTGGCTTGGCGGATCGTTCGGGATCAACCACATTGCCTGCTTCATCCAGTGCTTCAAAATATTTTCCATGAACATGGACATGATCGGGATCTTCGCGCGCCAAAACTGTATTGGGCTGGGTGCCAGCAGCTATGATCACGGTGCGGGCTTTTATATGCTCAATTTCGCCGGTGTCTTCAAGGCGGCCATCATCGCTGGCCTCCATCCGGGCGAGCTTGATCGATTCTGCGTGACCAAATTCATCCACTTCGACATCCACCGGCGACAGGCCTTCGGCAATGTGGATGCCTTCTTCCAATGCCTTTTCCACTTCTTCGTGGTTCAGCGTATAAGACGGGCTGTCCACCATCCAGCGGCGGTAGACCATGGTGGCCCCACCCCAGAGATCAACCAGTTCACGGACACGGGGGACGCGCTGTTCTTTTTTGGCGGTTTCACGTTCTTTGCGGATCAAGCGCGCATGATCGATGAATTCATCAGCAATAATGGCTTCTTCTTTGCCCCAGGCACGGCGCACAACCGCGTCGCCTTTTTCGGCGGCCAGAATTTCATAGCGGGCCAGAAATTTTTCCACCTGCACCGGATAATAGGCCATCGATTCCGTCGCCGTATCGATGGCGGTCAGGCCGCCGCCGATGACCACCACAGGCAAGCGCACCTGAAGATTGGTGATTGATGTATCGCGGGCCGCCCCGGTTAATTGTAGGGCCATCAAAAAATCACTGGCGGCGCGAACGCCCCGGGCCAGACCATTTTTCATATCCAAAATGGTCGGCTTTCCAGCACCGGCACAAAGCGCGATATGATCAAAGCCTGTATCAAATGCACTTTCGATACCAAGGGTGCCGCCAAACCGCACCCCGCCAAACATGGCAAAGTGAGCGCGCCGTTCCAGCAACAGGCGCACCAGTTTCAGGTAATTCTTGTTCCAACGGACCGTGATGCCATATTCGGCAACCCCGCCGAAGCCCGCCATAACCCGGTCATCCAGATTTTCGTACAGGTCTTCCACATCGCGCACCGGTGCAAACGGCACGCGC
The DNA here is from genome assembly GCA_018666775.1 of Rhodospirillales bacterium. NCBI lineage: Bacteria > Pseudomonadati > Pseudomonadota > Alphaproteobacteria > Rhodospirillales > Rhodospirillales bacterium. Next base: position 166,858 of record JABIXC010000007.1, read on the forward strand.
GCGCCCACACCATCCACACCGGAAATCTCAGGTGCCAATGGTTCAATCTTCAGCCCGTCCACGCCAACCACGGTATGGCCTTCGTTCAACAGATGATGGGACAAGGTAAAGCCCGCAGGCCCCAGACCCACGACCAGAACCTTATAGCCGCTGTCTTGGCGTGGCACGGGGCGCGAAATGTTCAACGGATTCCACCGCGTCAACAACCCATAAATTTCAAACCCATACGGCAGGTCCAAAACATCCTTCAAGGCCCGGGTTTCAATTTCCGGAATATTGACCGGGTCCTGGCGCTGATAGATGCAAGACTTCATGCAATCGTTACAAATCCGGTGCCCGGTGGCAGCAGCCATGGGATTATCAATGGTGATGGCACCAAGCGCTGCAAGCACAAAGCCCGAAGCCTTCAGCTTGTTCATTTCTGAAATTTTTTCTTCCAGCGGGCAACCCGCCAGCGCCACCCCAAAGGGTGATTTCTGCCAACCGCCTTCTTTCCGGTTCACCAACCCCTTGGCGCAGGAATCCTTGCCCTGATTGTGGCAAAAAATGCAGTAATTTGCCTGATCCAGCGCATGGGTCAGGTCCATGCCGTGATCGGTCAACGCGAACCCTTCGCGCGCCCGCAAATGGCCCTCATCGCCCAGCGCCAACATTTGCACGCCATCTTTTTCAACCGTTTTAACCGGCACCAAAAGCATGGGGTCAACCTTGCCCGGCGCCTTGAACAAAACGCCCGATGCAAACCGCTTGCGACCCATATTTGAAAGCGTCGCCCAGCCTGCAAACTGTTCGGCAATTTCAATGGCATCACTGTTGGCGTCTTCATCTTCCAGCCATCCATTGACCGCGTTGGCAAAGGCCAGTTCGGAAAACGGGCCGATCATTTTGGTCAATTTAACTTCTAATGTTGGGCCATCGATTTCGTTGACGACATCCCGTTTGACCTTTTTGATCGCCCGGCGCTGAACAAACAGACGCTTGCACTGATACAGGCCCGCCAATTCATGATGGTTGGCAGCCAGGGCGGAGACCTCTGTCTCAATGCCAAACAATTCACCAATAAAATCTTCGAGATGCGGGCCAAGATCGATGATCAGTTCTGAATGATCCTTGGCTTCAATGCCGTCAGGTGCTGCGCGGGCCGCCATCAACCGGTTGAACACCCCAACATCGGTGGCCTTCAAATGATCGACAAAGACGCCATCAATGCGCACCAATCCATCGGTGGCATACATGTCTTCATAGGTGAAACCGAAACCCGGCTTGAAATCCGTCATCTTTATACAACCACCCCCCACCGCAACTTTTATGAACCGGGGGAGGCATCCTTTTATTGAATTTTACATAACTGGCATTGGGACTGACATTTAGCGAAGGTGTTTTAGCTGAACCAGCCCTTCTGGTCGATCCATTCTTTTGTCCGCGCGCGCAGGGTTGGAATATCGGCACCCCCTGCCCGCCAGGATTCTCTTTCCTTTCCGAGGTCAGACAGGCGCTCTGCCCATTCCACCCCAAACAATGCGGAAAGCATTTCCCTGATTTTTGATGATAATCCCGGACATTGACCGCCAGTGGAAACCGTCAGGAGCAAATCCCCCCGGCGAACCACGGCTGGCACATGAAAATCACACCATTTTTTGCGGTCTTCCACATTGACCGGCACCCCCAGTTCGCGGGCCATGACCGCTATGGGCTCTGCCACCTCATCTGCAAGGCCGGCAACAAGGACAAGCCCCGCATGGGCCAAATCTTGCCTCCCGGGCAGGCGATCAACAAGGCGATCCCCCGCCGCATCAAGTAATTGCGCATCCGCATCGGGGGAAAACACCGTCACCTTTTGGGCACCGGCATCATCCAGACCTTGCAACCGGCGCAGTGCCGACGGACCACTGCCTGCCAGCACAACCCCAAATCGGGATGGATCAAACAGAACGGGATACACAAATTATCCTTTATCTAGGCTCAGCCTTTGATCAGGTCGGCGACCGAGCTGCCACCATCACCCAGGGCGGCACTGTCAAAGCCACCGAATGAAACCGGGCGGGCAATGACTTCTTCAACCAGATCAATCCAGTACGCCAATGCTTCACGCAGATGCGATCCATGGACATCATCTCCTTTGGCAGCAAAATCGGCTCTTGCTTTCAGGAAACGATCAATCCCGGCCAGAACATCCACATCCTTGCCTGCACTATAGCCCGTGCGCACAGAAGAAATAACCTGTTCTTCGCTGTCGGCATCTTCACCGGGAAGACCGACCCTGATACGCAGGCGTTGGCCAGCATACCGGAACCCGGCACTGGCATTTTCGGCCACCAGATCAAATGCCGCCGCACTTAACACCCGATCAGTATTGATCAGGGCATCATCCGCCATATCCTTTTGAAGGTCATCATCATCGACACCGGCGGCACATTCAGCGACACGGCCCGCAGGCGGTGTGAATTCCCAATCATCACCATAATCAAAGAACAGGCCTTCATCTGCTTCGCGCACCTGCTCGGAAATCGGCTCGATCAAATTCCGCAAGCCATCCTTGCCGAGGCGCAGGCCCCAGTCACGGACGCTTTCGCCATTCTGGCGATCATCTGCATATCCCTTCATGAAAATCTTCAGGGTTTCTTCGGCCAATCGGGCAGGCACAACCGGGCCGGAAAGGCCAAGATGCCCGTTGATCCGTTCATCACCACCAATATAAATCTGGTAATGGGGTGCATTGCGACCCTTGATCTTTTTGCCCATGCCACGGAACCCGAAATCGGCAACGTGGTGCAGGCCACAGCCATTTTGGCAGCCGGAAATTTTGACCGTCACATTGGGCTTTGGCGCATAATTGCGCACAACATCTTGAATGGTATCGCCAAATTGCTGGGAATTGGTAATGCCAATGGCGCAGGTCGAGGTGCCGGGGCAACTGACCACTGCGGCAACATCACCGGGGCCGTTTTCCACATCGAAACCCATTTCGCGGACACTGGCCACCACGGCGGGGGCCTTGTCTTTAGCCAAACCAACAATCACCAAATTCTGATCCCGGGTGGTGCGCAATTCGCGGGCACCGGCATTTTCTGCGAGATCAACCAGTGCGTCCAATTCATCCGCTGTAAACAAACCCAGCCTTTGATGGACAACCACACCAACGCTATCGTCATGGGCGGCAACAATGCCACCGGGCGATACGGGTGTGGGGGCATTTGTATCGCCTTTGCGCCATGTCAGCGGCTGCCACGGGCGTTGGGGCATGGTGCGGGTTTGTTCAAAGGCTTCTTCGAACAATGCCCGGAATTTTTCCGGCCCAAACCGTTTGTTGATGAATTTAAGCCGGGCTTTGTTCCGATCACGCCGGTTTGAATATTTCTGATGCACGCGCAGCAGGGCCTCGACCACAGCAGGCAAGTCGCCTTCCTCTACAAAATCAGAAACCAGCGATGCAGACACGGGAAGTCCCCCGGTGCCGCCACCTGCAAAAATCTTAAAGCCTGGCTTGCCATCTAGATGGGTGGCAACCAGCCCAAGATCATGAATGTAGCTTGATCCGCAATCACTTTCGCAGCCCGACACCGTCGCCTTGAATTTGCGCGGCATGTGCTGGGCCAAAGGATGGCGCATCCAGCTATGGGCGAGACGTTCTGCCACCGCGCCAGCATCGACATGTTCCCGGGGGCAAATGCCGGAATGATGACAAGCCGTCAGGTTACGGATGGTATTGCCGCAGGCTTCACGGGTGGTAATCCCGGCTTCGGCCATATATTCCAGCGTCGGGGGAACATCATCGGGCTTCACATAATAAAGCTGTAAATCCTGGCGGGTTGAGACATGAATATGTTCCCCACCCCAGCGACGGTTGGCCTCACTGACACGACGCGCATCGCCAAAAGAAAGAATGCCGCCGGGAACTTTGACCCGGATCATATGGACATTGGGTTGAAGCTGGCCATAAACACCAAAGCGCAATCGATAGCCCTGCCATTTGCCGGCATCCCATTCACCGGATTTCAGCTTGGCAAATCCTGCCCGGTATTCTTCGATATCCGACAACCGTGCCAAAGGCTCAACGTCATCGGAAACCCCGGTATAGGCACCAATGCCTTCTTTGCGCGCGGTTTGGGTTTTATCGAGACTGGAATCGGTCATGGCACATGCCGGCGCTTGGCCGACCCTCTGGTTAATTAACACTAAAAAATGTTTATTTAAATTCTATAACACACTTTTTAGTGTTAATAATGGTTTTGTCAACCTGATTTTCAGAAAAGCCTTACCCTTAGAACCAATGCAAAAGCACCGATTGGGCAAGACGGGCTGGAAAATCAGGGGTTTTTCGCGTAAGAAGCCCATCATGTACATGAATTCAGCCCCAGAAATCGCTGAGAAAATACAGAGAAACAACAGAGAAACCTATGACCGCTCGTTTCCATCCATCCAACACCCTGCCCCGAAGCGTTACTATCTGGCTTTGCATTGTCATGGCAATGATCGTCATCATGGTGATGGTTGGCGGGGTGACGCGGCTGACACAATCGGGGCTTTCCATGGTGGATTGGCGCCCCATCATGGGCATTATTCCGCCCCTAACGCAGTTGGATTGGCAAGATGCATTCGCTGCCTACAAGCAATTTCCAGAATACAAGACGCTGAACTACGGCATGACGCTGTCCGAATTCAAGGGCATTTTCTTGATGGAATACAGCCACCGGGTCTGGGGGCGGTTGATCGGTCTGGTCTTTATGGTGCCCCTGATGTGGTTCTTTATCCGGGGCACCGTGTGCGGGCCTTTGGCATGGAAGCTGTTAGGGCTTTTGCTTTTGGGCGCAGCCCAGGGTGCCATGGGCTGGATCATGGTCAAAAGCGGATTAAGCGATGATCCCAGCGTCAGCCCCTATCGCCTGACGGCCCACCTTGCGCTGGCGATTTTAATCGCGGGGTTGATCTTGCGCATGCTGTTGGGGTCTCTGGCCCCCGAGCAGGCGCCTGTAAAAACGCAAGATCGCATTTTACCCATTGCCCGCATGAGCTTTGTGCTGGCCGTCCTGACCCTTCTCAGTGGTGGCTTTGTTGCAGGGCTGGATGCCGGCATGACCTACAACACCTTTCCCCTGATGGATGGCCAACTGATTCCAGAGGGCATGTGGGCCATGGACCCGATTTGGCGCAATCCGTTTGAAAACATCACCATGGTCCAGTTTGACCATCGGGTTTTGGGCATATCCACAGCGGTTGCCTGTCTTTTTCTATGGGTGCGCGCGCGAAATGCGGACGCACCGCCAAGGCTTGCACTCGCCATCAACCTCACCGGGCTGATGGCCATCGCCCAGCCTGCCCTTGGCATCATGACCCTTTTGCTGGCAACCCCGGTGACCCTTGCTGCCGCCCATCAAACCGGCGCATTGATCCTTTTGGGGATGCTGATCTGGGTGGTCACAGCGCTTCGGGCCGATCCTTGATTCCACCGGGATCAGGGGATAGGCTGGCCCGTCATAACCGCGCAGTACATACAAAAAACAGGGAGTATTATTCATGGCACTTGATCTGACCGTCGCCGTTAGCGCCTATGATCGCACACGGGCATTGCTGGATGGCAGGATCGGGATCGAGGGGTGCAACGCCAATGTCTTAGATCTTGAACCCGAAGAAATGTTTCACCGCTCCCTTCATTTTGGTGAATTTGATGTCACCGAATTGTCATTTTCAAACTACCTGACCATGACCGCTGCGGGCGAGTGCCCCTATATCGGCATTCCTATTTTCCCGGCCCGAAAATTCCGCCATTCAGGCATCTTCATCAACACCAAGTCTGGCATCAAAAGCGCCGAAGACCTGGCTGGCAAAACCATTGGCACACCGGAATACACCGTCACAGCCGTAACCTGGGTACGGGGCATCCTTGAAGACGAATTCGGCGTAAAACCGACCGACATGAAATGGTGTTGGGGGGGATTGCGAGAAGCAGGGCGTGCCCAGAAAACAAGTTTCAACATTCCCGAAGGCCTGGTTTTGGAACCTGCCCCCAAGGGCCAAACCCTGCAAAACATGCTGGCAGCGGGAGACATTGATGCCATTATTTCTCCCCGCGCCCCAAATTGCTTCCTAGAAGGGCACCCCGATGTCGCGCGTCTGTTTCCCGATTTCATCGAACGGGAAAAAGATTATTTCAATTCAACCGGTATTTTCCCGATTATGCACTTGATGGGCATTCGCAAGGAACTGGCCGAAGCCCAACCATGGCTGGCCGATAGTGTGTGCAAGGCTTTTAATGCGGCCAAGGCCGTGGCTTATCTGGAAATTACCGAAGACAACATCCCGCGCGTCACCAACCCGTGGATGGAGGCCCATACCGCAGAGGTCCAGGCCTTGATGGGGAACGATTTCTGGCCCTATGGGATGGAAGAAAACCGCAAACCACTGGAAGCCTTCCTGCGATACCATTTTGATCAGGGTTTGGCTGACAAACGCCTGAGTGTAGAGGAAATATTCGTGCCCTCCACGCTTTCCCACAGCAGAATTTAAGCTTGAATATAAGATGCTTAAAGGCTCATTATCGTGCCTGAACGGATCATCGGGCATAAATGCATCCGATGGCGTCAACCGAACCACTCAGGGAGGTTCTCAAATGCGTAAACTCATGATCAGCATCTTCGGTGCTGCTTGCCTGCTCGCCGCACCCGCCGCTCAGGCAGAAAAATACAATCTTACTTTATCTGGTGCCAGTCCGGGCGGCCTTTGGTCGCTGATTGGTGCGGGTTTAGACAAGTCCATCAACAAGGCTTATCCGGGCTCCACACTCACCTATCAAACTGGCTCTGGCGGTCTTGCCAATGTGCGCCTTGTCAATGACAAGAAAGTGCCCATGGGCCTTGCCACCGATCCTGAACTCTCTGCTGCCATCAATGGCTCTGGCCCGTTCAAAGGCAAAAAAATGAAGGACCTTCGGGTTCTGCTTCGGGTTTATTCAACCCAGGCACGGTTTCAATTGAGCCACATTCTGGTCAATGGAGACGTTGCCAAGAAGCACAACATCAAGACCATTGCTGATCTTAAGAAGAACGCGCGCAAACTGCGGGTGGCCTTCAACCGGCCCGGCAACATGGATGGTGACCTTTCCATCGCCATCCTGAAAGCCCATGGCATTAACATCAAACGGTTCAAGCGGGTGGTTCGTGCCGCCTCAAAGGAAATGACATCCTTGATGCTGGATCGTCGGATTGATGTGATGAATTTCGGTATTTCCTTTAATCACCGTCGGATACGCGAAGTGAAAAAAGGCATTCCACTGGCCATGCTTGATATTGGCCCCGAAGTGGCCGCCAGCGTTGCCACCGAATTTGGCGGCACACCCTGTATCGTCAAGGCCAAGGAATATAAATTCATCAGCGCTAAATCCACCTCGGTCTGTGTTGGTGCGGTTGTGGTTGTGCATAAATCCATGTCCAACAAGACCGCTTACAACATCGTCAAAGGTGTGCTGGCCAATATCCAGCAATTCAAGAACGCCCATCGCGCTCTGAAAAAAGCAACGACGGCGAACTCTATGGCAGAGCCATCCGTCGCACCGCATCATGCCGGGGCAAAGAAAGCCTTCAAGGAAGCAGGGCTTCTGTAACGGCGGCTTATAAAATCATAAGGCGGGGATATGGCTTTAGCCGCTTCCCCGCCTTTTTTTAGGCCCATAAAACACTGGATTTACGGCTCGCATGAAACTCCTTGATCCCGGAACCTGGTTTTCCATCGGCTGCCGCCGACGGCCGACAGGTTGGGTTGCACACCTGATCGCCCCTTTGGCCGCCCTGTTGGCGGTCATGGTGATTTTGGCCGCAACGGTGATCATTCTTGATCCCTGGGCCTTGGCGGCCATGTTCATAACCGGCATGTTTACGCTGGCCTTCCTGACCGTAGGTGCCAGCCCCGATTCAAGCACAGAAACACCGCCCCTGATTGACTGGATCCTGTCTGGTGCCAGTCTGGGGACGGGTCTTTATTTTGCCTATATTGGCCCGGAAATCGAAAGCCGCATTTCCCTTTTGGCACCCCTTGAGATGCCGGAAATGATCGCCGGCTCCATCGCCCTGTTGCTGACCCTGGAGATCACGCGTCGCACCACCGGCCTTGGCCTGACAACCGTGGTGCTGTTTTTCATCGCCTATAATTTCTTCGGCCATAACCTTAGCGGCGTCTTGCAACACGGCTATATTGATTACAACCATTTTCTGGACATCATGGTGTTTACCACCGATGGCGTCATGGGCCTGCCTGTGCGGGTTGCCGCCACCTATGCTTTCTTGTTTGTCCTGTTTGGCACCTTGATGTTCTATGCCAAAGGGTCTGATTTCTTTTTCGATTTTGCAGCCTCCATTTCCGGCAAACAACCGGGCGGGCCTGCCAAAGTCGCCGTGGTGTCTTCGGGGCTTTACGGCATGATTTCCGGCAGCCCGACATCGGACGTTGTCACCACCGGGTCCATCACCATCCCCATCATGAAGCGCCTGGGCTACAAAGGGTCTGTCGCGGGTGCCATCGAAGTGGCGGCATCCACCGGCGGTTCACTGGTGCCACCGGTCATGGGGTCTGCGGCCTTTATCATGGCCGAATATACTGGCATTGATTACGCTGATATCGCCATTGCTGCCCTGTTGCCCGCCATCCTTTATTACGTGGGGGTTTATTCCCAGGTGCATTTTAGGGCCATCCGCATGGGATTTGGCGGGCTTGATCCGAACAACATCCCAAACATCTGGCCGGTGTTAAAAAAGGGCGGCTTGTTTTTCGCGCCTCTGGTGGTGCTGACATGGGCGCTTTTGGATGGCTACACGCCAACCATGGTTGCCGTGTTTGGATCATTTTCCATTATCGCCGTTGCCGCATTGAAAAGGGCGACCCGGGTTGGCCTGATCACCATCTACAAGGCCCTGGCTGAAACATCCATGCGCATGGTGCCCGTGGCGGGTGCCTGTGCCGCTGCGGGGTTGGTCATTGCCGGCATCACCATGACCGGCCTTGCTGCCAAATTTGCCCATCTGATTTATGGCATCACCGATGCCCAGGTCTTTTGGACCCTGATTATTGCGGCCATGGTCACCGTGGTGCTGGGGCTCGGCATGCCGACACCATCGGCCTATATTCTGGCGGCCGTGCTGATTGGGCCATTGATGGAAGAGCTTAAAATTCACGTCCTTCCGGGCCATTTGTTCCTGCTTTATTTTGCTGTGATGAGCGCCATCACCCCGCCCGTGGCGGTGGCGGCGTATGCGGCATCGTCCATTGCAGAAGACAATCCATTGGCCATTGCTGCCCATGCGGTGAAGCTGGCCCTCGCCGCGTTCATCGTGCCCTTTGCCTTCGTCTATGGGCCGGAACTGTTGTGGATGGGCCCCATTTGGTTGACCGCCGTCTCGTTCTCCACCGCTGCACTAGGCATTTTCCTGATCGCCGCTTCGGTCGAATCCCATGAAACACTCTGTCCTCAGGTCTGGAGCCGGTTTGTCCAGGCAGGTGCGGGGCTCATGCTGGTGACACCCAACATAAAATGGTCTATCGCCGGGCTTGGCGTGGCCCTTGTCGTGATCCAGTTCAACAGGATGACTGGCAAGAAAATCCCCGTTCAAGAATCCTGAAAACACGCCTTAAAGACAAATATCCTTTTAATTTCATGCGGTTAAGAATTTATCGCAATTAAAGTTTGGGCTTTCTTTCTTGAGAGAGCGCAATTATTTTGATATCTATCTATTATAAATTCTGACGCGCGTGCCCCGTGTCATACACGCCCAACCGGCAAACAATCAGAGGACCTTTAATGTCAGGGACAACCAAAGCCCAAACCAAGATTGACCGCGAATGGCCCAAAGAAGGGCTCGGTCGCATTCCCTTTTGGGTCTATTCCGATCCCGCTGTTTACAAGCGTGAAATGGACGTCATCTTTGGCGGCTCCAGCTACAATTATATCGGCCTTGAATGTGAAATTCCAAACCCCGGGGATTACCGCCGCAGCTTCATTGGTGACAAGCCTGTCATTTTTGTGCGCGACAAATCCGGTAAGGTCAATGTTGTGGTCAACCGCTGCGCCCATCGCGGGGTTAAGCTTTGTTACGAAGAACACGGCAACACCAGCGAATTTATCTGCCCCTATCACCAGTGGACCTACGATCTGGATGGCAAATTAATTGGCGTGCCGTTCCGGCGCGGGCTCAACAAACAAGGCGGCATGCCGGCTGATTTCAAACTGGAAGACAATGGCCTTCAGCCCCTGAAAGTCGTCACCCGCAACGGGGTGATCTTTGCTTCCTTTGATCTCGGCATGCCCAGCTTTGAAGAATACCTTGGCGAAAACATGCTGAACTATTTCGACCGTGTGTTTGATGGCCGGAAGTTACAGGTTCTTGGCTATTCCCGCCAACGCATCCGGTCTAACTGGAAGGTTAAATTTGAAAACCTGAAAGACCCGTATCACGCAACGCTGCTCCATGTATTTCTGGTGTCCTTTGGTCTGTTCCGGGCCGATACCCCATCCAAAACGGAAATGGATGCCACCGGCATGCACGCCATCCAGGTGGCCCAGCGCGGCGCGCAAAAACAAACAGAAGACAATTCAGAAATGCGGGCCATGGATGTGGCCTTAAAGCTTGAGAATCCGGAAATGCTCCAGCCCTATCCTGAATGGGCATCAAAAGGCCCCGCCACGGTGGTGATGCAAACCATTTGGCCCAACCTGATTATCCAGCAGCAATCGAACACGGTGGCCATGCGCCAGATCCGCGCCTTCAGCCCGGAAGAATATGAATTGCACTGGACCTTCTTTGGCTATGAAGACGATGATGCGGCCATGACAGAACGCCGCCTGCGCCAAGCCAATTTGATGGGGCCTGCGGGCTTTGTGTCTGTTGATGATTCCGAAGTGATGGAATCTGCACAATCTGGCGTTTCACGGTATCCCGATGAAAGTGCAATCACAGAAATGGGCGGCGTTGGCACCGAAGACACCCCCCATATGATTACCGAAGCGGCGATACGCGCCTTTTATAAACATTACCGCGAAGTGATGGGTCTTTAGTCATGGCAATAAAACCAAAAAAGAAACCTGCAAAAAAGCCCGGCAAAAAGGCTGTGAAAAAAGTTGTAAAAAAAGCTGTACGCAAAGCGCCCGCTAAAAAAGCAGCCGTGAAAAAATCCGTCAAGAAAGTGACGGCCAAGAAAGCGGTAAAGAAAACAGCAAAGAAAACAGCAAAGAAGGTTGTGAAGAAGGTTGCGAAGAAAAGCGCGCCTAAAAAGAGCCTCGCCAAAAAATCAGGCGCGCGCGGTTCCGTTTCTGCGAAGGTTCCCCCACATGTCTTGACCCGAATGGAAGTGGAAGACCTTTATTACGCCCTGGCCGATACCCTGGATCATGGGGACATCGACACCTGGCACACCTATTTCACCAAGGACTGCATTTACAAGCTGATCAGCAAGGAAAACTATGATCTGGGCCTGCCGCTCGGCACCATTTTTGCCGAAGGACGCGGCGGCTTGCTTGATCGGGCAGCCGCTGTCACCCGCACCACGGTTTATCATGACCGGGCGTTGACCCACCTGATCTCCAACACCCGCATCCTGAAAGAAACCCGCGCAGGTATTGAGGCAACAGCCAATTATGCCGTTTTGGAAACCCTGCCCAACCAGTTCACCAAAATTCTCAATTCCGGGCGTTATCTGGACAAGCTGACCCGTGAACGGGGCGTGCTGAAGATCAAGGAACGCATCGCCGTCTTTGATTCAGCCCTCGTCCCTGCCTCAATCATCTATCCCGTCTAAGGCTCCCCATCAGACCATTAAAAAAGCCCGGCTGATTTAGCCGGGCTTTTTATTTGCGAGGGGCAATTGTTTATTTTTTCTTCTTCAGCTTGCCGCGTTTCAGACCAGCGCGTTTCATCACACCGTCAAGACGCTTTGCCACTTCGGCACCGGCGGGTGCCATGGGCAAGCGATGGTTGTTTTTGGCAATCAAGCCCATGCGCCACATCATGTATTTGATGGGGATGGGGTTGGTGTCAAAGAACACGGATTCGTTCAATTCCGTCAGCTCATAATGCAGCTTTTTGGCACGCTTCAGATCGGATGCGTCCACCGCTTCGCACATCTGCGAAAGCTTTTTAGGCTGCAAGTTACCAACGGCATTCATCAAGCCACAGGCACCAACGCAAAGCATGGGGAAGGACAGGTCTTCAAGCCCCACAAAGACGCGCCATTCAGGACCAAATTCCTTGATCATATGGGTACAGAAGCCAAGATCATTCACCGCATGTTTCATGCCCACCATGTTGGGGGCTGCTGCGGTGATTTCCTTAAGCGTATCCATGGTCACGTTAATCGCCGTGCGACCGGGGATATGATAAATCATCACCGGCAAATCGGTGCGCTTGCAGACATTAATATAATATTTTGCAAGGCCGCGTTGGGGCGGGCGAATGTAATACGGCGTCACCACCAACAATGCGTCCGCACCTGCTTTTTCTGCACCATCGCTCAACACCTGGGTTTCGGCTTCAGACTGTGAACCCGTGGCGCAAACCATCGGTATCCGGCCTTTGTTCACATCAATGGCTTCTTTATAAAGCTGGATGCGTTCATCAAGGGTCAGGGTTGAGGGTTCCGACGTGGTGCCCGAAATCAACAACCCGTGGCTGCCATTGCGAATGGAAAAATCCACGCAATTGCGGAAACTATCATAATCCACCGCGCCATTTGATTTGAACGGGGTGATGATCGGTGGGTAAGACCCACGCAGGAAATTCTTTTTCAGCTTTATCACGTCAAGAAACCTTTTCGCGGTTGGTATCAAAGCCTGCATGGGAACCCAGAAGGGAAATTGGCCCTTTAAGGTCTTCCTGCCACATCAGGCTATCGGTGTTGATGCAGAACGGCATGTCCTGAATGGTCATTTCATAAACCGGTCCGACATCGGATGCATGATTATGAATGGCCCAACCCGGTGCTGAAAGCATCAGATCGCCAGCCTTCCATTCATAGCGTTTGCCCTGAACCACAGAATGGCCCGCCCCGCCGAAGTAATAATTGATGGCCGCCGACGCATGGCGATGGGGCCGATCAACAATGCCTTCTGGGCGGATGGTGATGCAGGAAAAGAAGTTGGCATTGGTGCCATTGGTCCGGCCCGTGGAAGGATCATAAAGCAGATACAACCGGCGGCCTTTATACTTGGAACCAAGGGCAGCAAGTTTATCCAGTTCTTCCTTCACATTGCCCCAAGGCCAGCTATGGGGATTGATCTCAATCGGTTCTGGATTGATCAATTCCTCATAAGGCTTGAGAAACGCGCCATCATCGGTCAGCTGGAATGTGCCAAAGGGGCTTTTGGGTGAATCACCCGCTTCTTCTGCCGTATCGGTCACATCATTATTCTCGGCACCCGGCACGGGTGGGTCTTCATCCAGCCAATGAATTTTCAGCCGGTCCAACATGGGCTGGTTCGAATAACGGAACCGGGCCTGCACGGAATCGGTGTTGTTGATGTATTTGTGGACCGTCATGGCGGGGGTGGTCAGCACATCATATTGTTTGACGTCAAAGATCGCCTCACCCATGGCCATCTGGCCACCGCCCAAAATCGGGAAATTCACCAGCGATGCATTTTCACGCACGTAAGCGGTTTCTTCCCCCGGCAGCAACACATCCAAAGAACATGACATGCCCGGTGTGAAGCTCAACAGCCCCTCTTCCGCTTTCGGATGCACAAAATAGGTGCGCCTTATCCCGTTATTGGGGGCAGCAATGCCAGAAAGACGCTCGATTTCGGCATCGATTTCTTCTTTGGGCACAACAAACGGGTCCCAAAGATCAAGGGAATGATCCCCCCAGGAATGGGTGTCGGGGGATTGTCGCCCGGATTTTTCCACCATTTTCGCTTTAATGTCGGCAAATTCGCCCATAATTTGGTCTCCTCCTAAAAAATACTATACTGGTATTGCTTTTATACTCAGGTTCACGCAACCATACCCTGTAAAAAGTAGCTTTTTTGTTAACCGCCCTTAAGTCAACCGTGGCTTTGAACGTTTCGGGTGGGGAACTTCCGTCCCAACACCTTCTGCCCGGGCCCGTTTCAGAATTTCAACGGCACTGGCCATATCGGCCAAGCCCATGCCCATAAACTTGTAAATGCTGATGTCTGTGCCCGCTGGCCGGGGTTTTGCATCCTTCACCAGATCACAAATGGGTTTTACCTTATCCCAGGTGCCGGCCTTTGCCGCATATTCCATCAATTCACGGGACCCTTTTTGAACCTGTGCCAGATTATCACAGATAATCTTGTCACACCGATCCAGCACGCCCTGATCGATTTCTGCATTGGTGGGGATAATCGCCCCGCCTGCATTAATATGGGTGCCAGGGGTTACCATGTCAGAAAACAGGAATGGTTCTTTTGCACGGGTAAAGGTTGTGATGATGGGGCAATCCTTGGCCGCTTCTTCCACCGTGTCGCAAGCGACAATTTCAAAATCAAATGCATCGCGCAATTGGCCGACAAATTCATCCCGGTTGGCCGGGGTACGGCTCCAGACACGGACACGCTTTAATTTGCGCACCGATGCAATACCGGCAACCTGTGGCAGCGCCTGATGGCCTGAACCCATGATCGCCATTTCATCGGCGTCTTCGACCGAGCACCATTTGGTCGCCACCGAAGACAGCGATGCTGTGCGCATTTGGCCCAGCGCAAAGGCTTCGACAATGGCGGCTATTTGGCCATCATTGGAATTGTGCATAACGATCAAGGGGGCTGCGCCCAAATTGGCATTGGACCAGACTTTTGCACCCACCAGGCCATCACCCGTGAACTGTGCGCCGGTGACATTCATGGACCCAACATCCCAGACCGTCTGGGTCTTGGTCATGTTTACGGCCGCACCGGTTGCTTCCAGTTTCAATCCCTTTTCCAAAGCCTCAACGGAGCCTGAAAGATCGATCAAACGGCACACATCAGCTTCGGTGATCCAGAGAAATGTATCGGGTATAATAATGTCGGCCATTGCCTGTTTCCTTTGTTCTGTCTTTTAATTTTAAAATCTAGTCTTCAAAAAGGGATGCCACCGGCGGGTCCAGTTTCAGCGTATTGGAAATCATGCCATGGGTCACGGTGCGCCCAATCAGCCACATAATGCCAACGGTTTGTTCCACGCCTGCCGCATCAATCACTGCGTCCAGTTCCGCTTCTACGCCCTGGCCCTTGTTTTCCATGACCTTGATGGCAAATTTCTGAACCGCTTTTTCTTCTGCAGAAAAAACGCTGTCTGGCCCAACATTAGGGGTCATTGCCTCTAGAATCCAGGCATCGGAAAAGCCCAGCTTTCGGCTAAGGCGTTCATTTTGGAATTGTTCGTAACGGTTGCCCATTCTCGATGACAGGGAAAGCGAAACAATTTCGGTAAAATTATCGGGCAGAACCTTTTTCAGGCTTTCGGTAATGGTATGAAACCCGCCCATGGTTTCCGGCGCATGAGACATGGCCCTGAAGAATTCCCCAAGATAGCCAAGCCGTTCAACCCGTGCACGGAACACATCCTGCAAGGCATCGGGCAGGTCTTCAAAGGCAAGTCGGATAATCCGATCGCTCATTTAGCCGCCCCATCTTGATCATCATCAAACAAGGATGCCACCGGCGGTTCAAGGCCAAGGGTATTGCGGAAAATGGCATGCTGGACGCAACGCCCCACCGATAACAAAATCCCGGTGGATTGTTCTGGGCCAATGGCGGCCACCACATCCTTGAACATGTCTTGGCAATCATGGCCACGGCGATAGATGGCGGCGATGACATATTTCTGTACCGCACATTCCGCATCGCTCATGTGCCGTCCGGGCTCGGCCTGTAATTCATTGACCTGTTTGATCCAGTCACGCCCATATTCCAGGGTGTTGGAAAGTCGTTCGTGCTGATTGCGCTCATAGGTATTGCCCATGATCCCGGCAGAGGTCAGGGCGACCAGTTCTACCAGCTTCATATCAATTTCAGATTTCAGCGCTTCGGTCATTTCCGCAAAACAGAACATGGATTTCGGAGCGTTGGCACCAACCCGCCAAATTTCACCGCAATAGCCAAGCCGTTCGACCTTTGAACGCAGCGATTCCTTCAATTCAGTTCCAAAGTCGTCATATTCGACGCGTGGAATGATGTCTTCGCCGATGCTTTCGGTCATGTCTTCTCCCTTGCCCTTATATTGGGCCAACCAATTTTATTAGACGTCTACGAAGATGTCTTCGCCATCAACACGGGTGGGATAGGTCTTGATATCTTCGAATACGGGGATGCCCTGAGCCTTGCCGGTTTTAATATCAAACAGGCCGGCATGAAGCGGACATTCAACGCAACCATCCTCGACATATCCCTCTGCCAGGGACGCATAGGCATGGGTGCAGATATCGTCGGTGGCATAAAATGTACCGCCAAGGTTAAACACTGCGATCTGAAGTTCACCAACCATGACTTTTTTGGCTTCGTTATCAGCAATTTCAGTGGTTTTAGCAACAAGATGGGACTGGGCCATAAAATTCCCCGTTTTTGATTTAATGAAAGCGTTTTCACACGTAATGCTTAGAGGTCGTACTTTTCTTTGCCGCCCCTGTCAAGCCTACCACCCCGGACCCTGAAACCCCCCGGAAATTAACCATTCCCGGCCCCGGTTCTAAGCCAGAAGATTCCGCAGGCTCTGATCCGTATCGCCAAGGTCAGAATCGGCAATTTCCCGGCCCGTTTCGACCAATTTGCGGCAAAACCGCATTTCGCGGCCCATATTGAAACTGGTTGCCCCCACCACTTTCTCACCCATCTTGTAAAAGATGACGCATTTGCCACTTTCGGGGTCGCCACGGACCACCAATCGATCCCAGCTAAGGGGGACGCCCGCCACCTGTAAATTCAGATCATATTGATCCGACCAGAACCACGGCACTTCTGAATAAGGCGTTGGCTCACCCACCATGTTCCGCGCAACCGCAATGCCGCCATTTTGCGCATTGGCCCAGGATTCAAGACGCACATGACGGCCAAGAATGGGATTGAAATGAAAGGCAACATCCCCGGCGGCATAAATGTCTGCATCCGAACTGCGGCCAAATTCATCCACCTTGATTCCGTTTTCAACGTCTAGGCCCGCATTGGCGGCAATTTCTTGATTGGGCAAAATACCAATGCCCGCCACCACCAGATCGGCGGCAATGGTTTCCCCATCCGTGCAGATCACTTCCGCGACATGGCCATTGCCATCAAGACGTTCCACCGAAACCCCGGTCAAAACATCGACCCCCTTTGATCGATGCAAATCCGCCACCATCGCACCAACGGCCGGGTCTGCCACCCGGGCCAGAATTTGATCGGCCAATTCCACCACGGTGACCCGGGCACCGCGTTGGCGCGCACTGGCGGCCACCTCCAACCCGATGAAGCCACCACCCACCACCACCACATGCACGCCATCCCTTAATTTCGGGCGCAGTGCCAGGGTGTCATCAATGCTGCGGATATAATGCACCCCTGAAAGTTCTGCACCGGGGCACGAAAGACGCCGCACCCGGCCCCCGGTGGCAATCAGCAACCGATCATAGGCGACCACATCCCCATCAATCAGCTGAACCTTGTGGGCGGCACGATCAATGGATTCCACGCCCGCGCTCAAACGGGTTTCAATCCGGTTTTCTGCATAAAATTCAGCCCCATTGAGAAAGGTCTTTTCCACCCCATCATCGGTGATCAACAATTCCTTGGACAAAGGCGGGCGTTCATAGGGCAGATATTGTTCATCGCCAATCATGATGATGTCACCGCCATGTTCGGCTGCCCGCATGGCTTCCGCCGCGCGGCCTGCGGCATGGCCCGCACCAATAATGACAATGCTATCTTTTGACGCCATAAAATCTCTCCCTTTACTGACTCTTATTTAAGCGAGGCTTGCGCCTGGACACACAAGCCGCCATCTGCATTTTTGGCCCAAAGCTGCACGTCTTTATCGCCATCAGCCCGGCCGCAGACGGTGAAATCTGCATCATCGAACACCGGGCTCATGGCCCGAAACTGGAACGCGGCAAGGGCTGCATCGCCAGTGTTGCGCCGGACCAGATCGCTCAACAGGGTTGCCAGCAAAGGCCCGTGGACCACCAGACCCGGATAGCCTTCTACCTCTGTGGTATAGGGGTGATCGTAATGAATGCGGTGGGCATTGAAAATCAGCGCAGAATATCGAAACAAAAGCGCTGCACTGGGGCTCACCACGCGATGAAACGCATCATCGGTGGGGGCTGGCTTTGCAGGCGGGGTCGAAGCATCCTTTGGCGGCATTTCCCGGTACACAACCGTTTGGCGATCAACCACGCACAAGCCAGATGGCCCGGTAACGTCGTGGCGCAAATTGACAAACACCAAAGGCCCGGTGCGGCCGGTTTTTTCAGCAATGCTTTCAATGGTCGATGTTTGGCTGGCCATATCGCCGATATGCAAATCGCCTTCAAAACGAACATCTGATGATGCCCACATGCGCCGGGGCAAAGTAACGGGGGGCAAAAAATCACCCCGTTTGGGATGGCCATCCACATCCAGCGCTTCGGTCGCGGCGGTGCCCAAAAAATAAAGCCAATGATACAGCGGCGGCAACACATCACCCATCTTTGGCGCTGGCCCATCCCGATCAAGGCTGGCCTCAAGTGCCGCCACGGGGAACGGGGCGATTAAATCGGTGACGGTCTGGGTGCGCCCAACCCAATCTTGTAAATTGATACCTTCGCCCAATGCCGCCACGATGTTCTCCTGTTTTAAATCCTGAACAATGACCATAGCGCCCCAAGACAAGGTTGCTCAAGTGCCCGTGTTGACAGGAGACACCGAAAAAGGCCAATAGTTGCCCCATGCTCGATCTTTCCCAAACGGCACTTACCTTTGCCTTCGCAATTTTCGCCATTGGTGGCTTTACCAAAGGCGTGCTGGGGGTGGGCTTGCCCATGGTGGTTTTGCCATTGGTGTCCATCTTTGCCCCAATCCCCGAAGTCGTGGCCATCATGTATTTCTCCATCCTTGCCAGCAATCTGTGGCAGGCATTGCGGGGCGGGCAAATGGTCGCGGCATTCAAACGGTTCTGGCCGTTGCTTTTGGTGCTGTCGTGCACCGTTTGGGCCGGGACCTTTTCTCTGGTGCGGCTCGATCAGACCGTTGTCGCAACCATTTTGGGCCTGGCCATCGCAACCTTTTCGGCCATTTCCCTTGCCAGCCCCAGCTTTCGCATTCCCAAACGCCTTGAACGTCCCTTGGGCCTTTGTGCCGGGGCCGGTGGTGGGTTTTTCGGTGGCATGGCACTGATTGGTGGGCCGCCGGTGATTATGTATTTTGTCGCCCTGCACCTTAAGAAAGAAGAATTCATCGGCTCCATCGGGCTGGTCTATCTGATGACCCTGATCCCTGCGGGATTTGCCTTTGTCCATTTTGGGGTGCTGGAAACCCGCCATGTGGTTCCGGGGCTGGTTTCACTGGTCCCAACCTTCGCTGGTTTGATGGTCGGCCAATGGGTGCGCGGGCGCATCAATCAGGATCGCTTTCGCAAAATTTTGCTGGGGACCATGATCCTGATCGGCTTCAACCTGATCCGCCGCGGACTATTTTAGCGCCTGATTCTGGCTCGATTTAACGCCCCCACTTCATACCCTGTTACACCTGAACAATGCCAACAGACTGAAATTGTTTGCATTTTCAATTGTTGCAAACGCAAATAAAGTAGCGTAATCTTACCTTAAGAATGACGCTTTAAAACATCGGATAACAACCGAACCATCGGCGCCGAAGAAAGCAGCCGGGCGACATTATTTGACAGGGATGACCATGATCGACGACGAATTGGAAGACCGTTCCATACCTTTTTTGATGCACCGCATTGTCGAGCAAGTGGAAGCGCTGGTGAATGACTGGGCGCGGCCGCTGGGGCTCAAAATTGAAGGCGTGCGCGTGTTGTTCCGTCTCCTTGCTGGCAACCGCACGGTCAATGAACTGGCCAGACTAACCGGCATTGAAATTTCCACCCTGTCCCGGCTTTTGGGCCGGATGGAAGAAATGGGCATGATCCTGCGCCGCCGGGGACCAACCGATGGTCGCTCGGTCATTGTCAGCCTGACCCCCAATGGTCGCAAGCTGGCGCTGGAACACCAACCCGTCTATTTTAAAGATTATGAAAAAATTCTTCTGCGCGGTTTCGATTCAGATGAATCCCTTCTGGTCCGCGAGCTTATGCTGCGCATGATCACCAACCTGGAAAGCAGCGCTAGCACAGAGAAAAAAGTCGCTAGTGCATAATTTTACTGACTGATTTAACCCTTATCTTTCAACCCAATAACAAAATAGCTAAATGGAGTTCTCAATGGCTGGAAAGAATGTTCAACACGCTTTTGCGTATGACGATCTACGTGAATGGATTGCAGAGGCAGACAAGCTGGGAGAGATGCGTTATCTCGATGGCATGAGCTGGGAAAAAGACATCGGCATGGTGACAGAAATGTTGCACCACACCGACCCCGCACCTTGCGCCCTATTCGACAAAGTACCGGGTTGCCCCGATGGCTTCCGGGTGCTCACCAATTTCTTCGGTGGCAAACGCAGGGGCATGACCATTGGTTTCCCCTCTGACATGTCAAAGCTGGAATTGACCGATGGTTTGGCCGAGATTACCGAAACCAAAAAGCCAATTCCGCATAAGATCGTTGAAACTGGCCCGATCATGGAAAATGTCATCACCGGTGATGACATCGACATGTACAAATACCCGACGCCAAAATGGCACGAAGAAGATGGCGGGCGCTACATCGGCACCGGCTCTTACAACGTGACCAAGGACCCCGACGAAGACTGGATCAACACCGGCACCTACCGTGTCATGATCCAAGACAAGAAAAAGGTCGGCTTCTATATCTCTCCGGGTAAACATGGCCGGATCCATCGCGACAAATACATGGCACGCGGCGAAAAAATGCCAGCCTGTATCGTTGTTGGTGGTGATCCCATGATGTTCCTCATGGCATCTTCCGAAGTCCCTTATGGGCTTTGCGAATATGATCTGGTTGGTGGCTATCGTGAAAAGGCCATGGAATGCGTCAAAGGCAAGGTCACTGGCCTGCCCTTCCCTGCCAATGCCGAAATGGTCATCGAAGGCTGGATCGATCCAGAAGAATTCATCGATGAAGGCCCGTTTGGGGAATGGACCGGCTATTATGCCTCCGACACCCGCCCGGAACCTGTGATGCATGTCGAAGCGATCTATCATCGCAACGACCCCATCATCCTTGGGTGCCCTCCACAACGCCCACCCGACGAACTGGCCCGTTATCGCGCCGTTGCCCGTTCAGCCCTGCTGAAACGCGCCATTGAAGCCGCTGGCGTGCCTGATGTTACATCCGTGTGGGCCGATGAATGTGGTTCTTCGCGTATGATGCTGGCCGTTGCCATCAAACAGCGCTATCCGGGCCATGCCCGCCAGGCCGGCCATATCGCCTCTCAGTGCCATGTTGGCGCCTATGCAGGTAAATATGTGGTTGTGGTTGATGACGACATCGACGTGTCCAATCTGGAAGAAGTCATGTGGGCGGTTGTTACCCGGTCTGATCCGGCAACCTCCATCGACATCATCAAAAACACATGGTCAACGCCACTGGATCCACGCATTACACCGGATCAACGCAAAACGGGAGATTTCACTAATTCCCGCGCCATCATTGATGCCTGTCGTCCATTCCATTGGATGGATGAATTCCCATTGGTCAACATGCCTTCCAAGGAACTATCCAAAGAAACCCGCGACAAATTCGGTTGGGTTTTGGACGAACCTAAAAAATAACCTTCCCGTTGAAGGCACATGTTTAAAGGGGCAGCGTTCGCGCTGCCCCTTTTCTTATGCGCTTCCCTGCGCCACACTGGGCAAAATTCAAAAACAGGGGAAGACGCATGCTTAAACTTTATCATCATCACACATCGGTCTGTGCCGCCAAATCACGGATGGCTTTGGAAGAAAAAGGCCTTGAATGGGAGGGTGAAATCATCCGCCTGCGTGAACGCGACCAGCACACCCCTGAATATCTGGCCCTTAACCCCTTTGGTCTGGTGCCCATGCTGGACCATGATGGCAAGATCATCGTCGAATCCACCGTCATCAATGAATATGTCGATGAAGTGTTCGATGGCCCCGCCATCCGCCCAAAAGATGCCTATCAACAGGCCCGCATGCGCACCTGGACCCGGATGACGGACGAAAACATCCATGCGGCCGCAGGCGTTGTCACCACATCCATTGCCTATCGCAACGTGCCATCCCACGGCAACCAGATATCAGGCCAGATGGACCCTTATAAACAGGCCCGCAAGATCGCCAGTTTTGAAGGCGGCATTGATAACATCCATTTTCGTACCGCCATGCGGCGCTATGACATGTTGATGGAACAAATTGATGCAGCCCTTGCAGGCACCGGCCCTGGCAAGGCATTGGCCGGAGGGGGGCCAGATTGGTTGATCGGGGAATTTTCGCTGGCCGATATTGCCATGTCGCCCTACATGGAGCGCCTCTATTGTCTGGAACTGGATTTCCTGTGGGAAGACAAACCCAGAGTCGCCGATTGGTTCGCACGGCTGCGCGATCGCCCTGCCTATAAAAAGGCCATTTTGGAATGGTTTGATTGGGACATCACCTGGACCGATTTGATGCACGCAGAAGGTGCCAAGGTTCGCGATGAAGCAAGGCGCATCACAGAAGAAATGCGCGACCCCGAAACCCGGGCTTGGAATCCCCACCACAACGATTAAGATCTGAAAAGTTTCAAAAGGTTCATTAGACAAGGACGCACAGGCTCAGCCCCAAAAACTTCATGAAAGGTCCAGACAAATGAAAAACAGGAAAACATCCCACGCTTTCTCTATCACAGCATTCACCTTGACCATTGCCGCCCTTCTGGTCTTTGCCCCCATGCACGTTGTGGCCAAGGACAAGGGTAACAAAAATGGCGGCGGATTCGGCCTTGACCGTGCCATGGAACGTGCCAATCCCAAAGCCCAGGACAAGCTCAAGCGCAACCACGGTGACCTCGCTAATTTACATAGCTTTGGGCGACGCGTTCGATCCCAAGCGCGTTCATCAGCTACCGCAGCCCGATACTGATCATAGCCACCATTGCGGTGAACTTCACGACTTACTGTTGAAGCTGATCGACCGAGCGCCAAGGCCATTGATCGGATGGACTGCTCGCCCACGATCCCGCGCGATATCTCTTCACGCTCCGACAGCGTTAACGCCAACCTTGAGCGTTTTCGAACAGGAGGGCGAATACCGCCTGTACGAGATAGCAACGGATAAATCGATGATGAATCCCGGTCAAAACTGCGGCCAATGGAACTCATCGGCTCGCCACGCTGCCAGCGATCCCATATCTCTGACTTCTGCTTACTCGTAAAATAAATCCGACTTCTTCTTTGAACCATATCTACACACTCCATCTTTGCGTTTAAGATAAAGTGTTGCGTTGACCGGTTGAGGTCACCGTCATAAGCGGACGTAAGAAGTCCCCGGATATGATCATGAGAATAATGGCGACCAGAGCGGGAAGGTGACATGCTGGAAAAGATTGGCTGGGGCGGCAGGATTCGAACCTGCGAGTGCCGAGATCAAAACCCGGTGCCTTAGACCACTTGGCTACGCCCCAATCTGTCCCACCAACCGTGTCTTATAACCCAATGGGTCATTCGTCTGGCAGGGACGGGCCGCACATTACGCCCAATGGGTGAACCTGCGCAACACTGGTTTGGCCTAAAACAGGGGGGACTTAACAAAATGTCTAAAAATGCTCTATCGTGGGGCCATGGACGATCATAAATCAAAATGGATCATTGAGGGGATTTCCCCCCAAGCGATGGAAAAGGCAATTCTGGCAGCGGCCGGAGCTGGCCTTTCCCTGGCCGATTGGCTTGACCACCTCATCACTGAGGTCGCCGCCAAAGAAAAAGAAGATCGTCGGAAAAACCAAAAAGATAAAGAAGCAGATTAATACGCAAGTGATTTAACCCCACCTGCATATCACCCCACCTGCATATCAATGCGTATGGCCCTCATTTAATAGCCCTACAATTGATCTTGAAAAACCGAGTTTTTCACAAAAAAACAAGCCCCTAGAATACCGGGAACTACTATTTTTCATAGAGTAGCACCCGGGCATACTGGCATCGATAAGCTCAAAGTGTCTTATATTTACTCACTTTTTTCTGGACATTTATCGCAAAAACCTATTCCTGTAAATTTAGCCATACCGTCGTAGTGCCAATATGAACAGACAAAGTAGCGCTAAATGAAGCCAACATCGCCCTGGAGCGTCAAAGGAGTCGAGCCTGAAGCCCGCGAAGCAGCAAAACTGTCTGCGCGTAGGGCTGATATGTCCCTTGGCCAATGGTTAAGCCATACCATCCGTATGGCGGCGAAAGAACAGCTGAAATCTGGCGGTATTGCTGGGGATAGCACCAATGCTACTCAGGGCGCTGAGGCAGGGAATACCGCCACCGCCAATGCAAATGGGGCGGCCGGTAGTGCAGGAAATGGTGCACCCACGGGAAATGGACCTACCGAGACGTCTGGCCCCCCCGCACCGACCACCGCAGCCGTGCTTGAAAGCATTAACCGTCTGGCCCAAAAAATCGAAGAAACCGAAACCCGTACTACCAGCACCATTGCCCCGATTGTGGAAAAGGTGAAAAACCTTTCCGAACAAATCGAAGGACTCTCCAAGAGCCAATCGGATGATACCGCCCCGCTGGAACGTGCCCTGTCACGGGTGGCAGAGCGCCTCGACCATTTGGAAACCCCCCCGGACCAACCCCGTGGTTCCGAGCGGCGGGGCAGCAAAGACGGATTTTTCTCGAAATTTTTCTCTTAGTAGCCGAAGCTTAAGCAACGCCAAACCAAACCATTAAAGGGACCGGAGCAAAACATGCCCTGGACCATTGACAAGATCGGAATGAAAGCCCGGGTGCGGGCCATGGCTGCAGCCAAGTCTGCGGGCCTTGATCTTGGACCTTGGCTTGACCGTGCCATCCTAGACAGCCCTGAAACAGGCCCCCGTGACCAAGAAAGCCCACAATGGGGCGAATCTCCTATTCATGACGCCCTAACAGCCCTGGAAGAGCGTATCGATTCCAGCCACTCTCGTTTGGCCCAACTTATCGATCCGATAGATGATGCCCTGCACGAAATGGACACCCAGGTGCCAAAATTATTGGATCAGGGCCAAAATGCCGGAAATGCAGCAAACGCTGATTTGCAGGAAGGCCCCCCTCATGCATCCCCGGGCACCAATGATCCGCATTTAGCCACAGAATCCAGTAGCGATAGTAGTGCTGGTAGTGCCAGTAGTGCCAACCATGCCAATGATGACGACAATGATGATGATAAACCGAATATATACCCCCCCGTTATTGACACCTCCCCGGATATCAGCGATCAGGATATCCCCAGAGATTTTAGTAGTGCTGATGAAGCGGAACACAGCCAACAGAGCGATCCAGCTTCTGAATGGCACCCCCCCGCCCGTCCCGGCCAAGGCGTGCCCCGTATTTTTATAGGCATTGGCGCCGTCACCCTGATGATCGGCGCCTTGGGGCTGCTGGGCTGGTTATGGGCCACCCCACCCACACCAGAAAAATGGACCGCGACAAAATTAAACAAAAGGGTGCAGGTGCCGCCAAGTCTTGATCAGACCCCCCCCAAAATAGCCCAGATCAAAAAGGGTGCGTCCAATAGCCCCGCGATAGAAAAGACCCCTCCTGCTGATATCTCCATCCAGGCATTACGCTCCATGGCTGAAAAGGGCGTTCCGTCCCATCAATATGCCCTTGGGATGGCCTTGATTGAGGGCAAAGGCACAGGCAAGAATTTAAAAGGAGCCATCCAATGGATCGAAGCCGCCGCTGTCCGAGGCTATACCCGGGCGCAGCATCGCCTTGGCCTTCTGCATGCCAAAGGCACCGGGGTTGCCCTCAACCCGGTTCAGGCCTTTTTCTGGCACCAATCTGCTGCCGATCAGGGGTTTGCCGATTCCCAATACCGCCTTGGCCTTTTATATGCCAATGGTGAGGGGGTCGTAAAAAGCCATGTGTTGGCCCGCCAATGGTTTCAAAAGGCGGCTGGCAAAGGACATGCAGATGCCATGTTTAATCTGGGCCGCAGTTATGCGCTGGGACAGGACACACCCAAAGACCCGCAAAAGGCACGCACCTGGTATGCCAAAGCCAAACAGGCCGGTTCAAAACTAGTGCCTTCTGCCCCCGCAACAGGGGGCACATTGGCTGGCACATCCCCAAGC
This sequence comes from Rhodospirillales bacterium, assembly GCA_018666775.1. Taxonomy (NCBI): domain Bacteria; kingdom Pseudomonadati; phylum Pseudomonadota; class Alphaproteobacteria; order Rhodospirillales; species Rhodospirillales bacterium. Next base: position 193,198 of record JABIXC010000007.1, read on the forward strand.
ACTACTTCTGGCATTTTGGTAGTTCCTAAAGCCACAGGGAAAATCGGGGTAAAAGAAATTCGCGAAATCCAACGGCTTTTGGCATCCCTGAGTTTCAATCCCGGTAGTGCCGATGGTCAGGCCGGGGCACGAACCATAGAGGCCATTCGGCTCTATCAGGGGTTCGCTGGCTTGGCCGTTGATGGCCAACCCTCAATCGCTCTATTGCAGCATATACGGGAAATTACGGGCAGTTTGAAAGCACCCTGAACCACACCCCGGGCCAGCCATCTTCGACAATTTTTAAAGAGAACTACTTTAGACACTACTTAGGCATACTGCGGACTACCCGGTATGACTTATCCATCTAAACCTCAGCATTTCTGCGACTATCAGACAGCTCCCCTGACCATACCCACCACCCGGCATTAGCACTACTTAGCTCAATTTCACGGGCTGCTTTTTGCGCTTTTGCGCCATTTTCATAGAGGCCAAAGCAGGTTGCGCCACTGCCCGCCATGCGGGCCACAAGACAATCGCTGCTTTCTGAAAGAGCCAATAATCCATCCCCGATCGTTGGGGCAAAGGTGCACGCCGCCGATGTCAGATCATTGCCGCATCCATCGATCAAACCCGCCAGTTCACCCACCGTTGCAGGGCCATCGCCAAAATGTGATGGGACGAATTGGGAGGCCATACTTTCAGAAAAAGAACCGGCCCTTTGGGGGGCATCATCATAGGCCTTGAACACGGCACGGGTCTCAACACCTACGCCGGGATTAACAAGCACCAGACCAGCACAGGGCAGATGGGGGAAATTTATCAGATCTTCGCCAATGCCGGCCATGAAGGCAGGGGTAGAGCGGATCGATACCGGAACATCAGCCCCGAGAGCCAGGCCAATTTCCGCCAACGGTGCATCGGGGCGATCCCACGCTTTTGAAAGGGCGACCAGAACCGCTGCGGCATCTGCCGATCCACCGCCAAGGCCAGCGGCGACAGGAATGTTCTTGGTCAACCGGATATGGGCTTTTTTGCCCCGCCCATCCCAATCAGAAAAAGCGCGGGCTGCGGCAACAGCCAGATTGTTGGTATCATTTGGGGGTAACAGGCTTGAATATGGCCCATCAAGTTCAAGGCCGAAATGTTCACTGTCACTGACTTCCACGATGTCTGAAAGACTGGCAAAGGCACAGAGCGATTCCAGAAGGTGATAGCCATCCCCGCGCCTGCCAACAATATGGAGAAAAAGGTTGAGCTTGGCCGGGGCTGTGACGCGCTCGGGAATGTTCAGCCTCCCCGTGGTGCGGACGCACCCTTACCAATATCCGGTGCGCCCTGCGCACCTGAGCCTATTGAGCGGGAGGCCTTCCGCTTTTCTTCGGTTGCCCCAAGGCCATTGTCCAGTTTCTTCTTAATTTTCAGCACCTGATCGGGTTCAGGTCCAAAATTAAGGGCGCGGCGCCATTGGAACCGTGCTTCGACCCTGCGTCCGACGCGCCAATAGGCGTCTCCCAGGTGATCATTAATGGCTGCATCGTCTGAACTCAGCATCACGGCACGTTCCAGATACGTCACCGCCTTGGAAAAAGTCCCGAGCTGGTAATGGGCCCAGCCGAGCGAATCAATAATAAAGCCATCCCGGGGCCGGGCCTTGACGGCCTTTTCAATCATGCCCAGCGCCTTATCGAGGTGCATCTTTTTTTCCACCCAGGAATATCCCAAATAATTCAGAACAAACGGCTGATCGGGTGACATTTTAAGGGCCGTCAGAAAATCCTTTTCCGCACGCATCCATTGCTTCGAGCGCTCATGTGCAATCCCCCTGGAATAATACAGGGTCCATTTTGGGTGCTTGCCCGGGCCAATTCGAACAAGCACCTTGTCATAATCCTTGATGGCCTCGACATAGCGTTTCTTGAAACGCAATAAATCGCCTCTGGCAATAAGCGCATCGGTCCGGTCATTTTTTTCATTCACCATTGCCGTCAACCGCTTGATGGCTTCATCGGTCTTTCCCATGCGATCGAAAACCAACGCGGCCCGAAGCGACGCACGCCATGCCAGCGGGTGTTTCACATCCACGCCATCATATGTTTTGACCGCATCCCCATAACGATCAACGGTCTCAAAAATATCCCCCAACAGAATCTGGGCGACGGCAAATTGGGGACGAAGATGCAATGCCATGCGCGTCAACATCACCGCAATCTCCTGAATGCGATCCTGGTTCAACAACATGGCCAGATTCCAAAGCGCCTCAGCAACCCCGTCACCCGCGCCAGTTATCATCTGCGCCGGTTTTTCGCCCTTTTTCAGGCGCGCAAGGGCTTGTTCCATAAGCCGCGAGCCCGGTTCACCAACAAGGGCCGCCCGATAAATTTTTTCGGCACGCTCACTGTCACCCTGGCGTTCAAAAAAAGCGCCCGCCAAAAGAACAAACCGTTGGTGTTCCTTGCCTGTGGCTAGTTTCTCAAAAAATGGCGCTGCGCGTTTTGGTTCGCCAACAAGGTCCAGAATCAGGGCCGAATGAAGAGTGTGAATAACCCCAAGTCCCTGTCGTTTGCCCAATGGCGCCAGCGTTTTTATGGCCGCCTTACCATCGCCTTCACCAGCCTGAACCCAGGCCAAAACCAATGGAACAAAATAACTGCCAAGGCCACGGTTCGGAATGACCTTCAATTTCAATCTGGCATCGGACAACTTCTTGTTGCGAACATCGTCAACCGCCAGCAACAAAGACGCCATGACGTTTTTAGGCTGAAGCTTCAGATAGCGCCGGGCCAAGGGCACTGCTTTTTCCATGTGCCCGGCGGAAATCATTTGATGCAGGGTTTGGCGCAACAATCCCGGATCATTAGGCAAATACCGAAGCGTGCGGGACAGCAACCGTGACGCCAACGCCGCGTCAAAATGGCTTTCCGCAAACCGGCCCGCCAAAAAATCGCCATAAGGGGTGGAATGAATGCCCGGATACCAGAGCGCATCATCGTTGCTGGCAGCAACCGCTTTAGCGCTGCCTGCAACCACGCCCAAACAAGCGATCATCACGGCTGTTGCCGACACAGCCCGAATTTTTGGCACCAATGCTGTCTTTATTCCTGTCTTCATTCCCAAAATACTCGCGTTTTAGCGTTTTCAGAGTAGCTTAAACTATAACACGGAAATCTATCCCTATATCAGCCATCTACATATTGGGATAATTGGGCCCACCGCCGCCTTCAGGCGCCACCCAGGTGATGTTTTGGGTTGGATCCTTTATATCGCAGGTTTTGCAATGGATGCAGTTTTGGGCATTAATTTGCAACCGGGGCCCATCTTCTCCATCACTTTGAATGATTTCATAAACCCCCGCCGGACAATACAGGGTTTCCGGTGACCCATATGTGGCATGGTTGATGGCAATGGCCCGATCGGGCTCGGCCAAATGCAGATGGGCCGGCTGGTTTTCTTCATGAAAGGTGTTGGAGATAAAAACCGAGCTCAACCGGTCAAAGGTCAATTTGCCATCGGGCTTGGGATACACAATGGGCGTGCATGCATCAATGGGCCGCAGGCTTTCGTGGTCGGGCTTGTGATGCAGGGTCCAGGGTGCGCGCCCCCTAAAGATATAAGCATCCAGTGCGCCATTGATCAGCCCGCCCAACAGACCAAAGCGAAACCCCGGACGCAGATTGCGCGCAGCGTGCAGGTCTTTCATGACCCAGCTTTCGTCAAGACGTTCCCGGTACGTCACCGCCTCAAGAATTTGTTCATCTGTGGCCAGCACATCAAACACGCTTTCGGCAGCCGTCATACCTGATTTCATGGCTGTGTGGATGCCCTTGATACGCGATACATCCAAAAATCCGGCGCCACACCCAATCAAGGCACCGCCTGGAAATGTCAGCCGCCCAATGGCCTGATGGCCCCCTTCATTCAGCGCCCGGGCGCCATAAGAAACCCGCCTGCCACCTTCGAAAACATCCCTGATACCCGGATGGGTCTTGAACCGCTGGAATTCCTCAAAGGGGCTGAGATGCGGGTTTTCATAATCCAACCCCACCACAAACCCAACGGCCACCTGGTTATTTTCAAGGTGATACAGGAAAGACCCGCCGTAGGTTTTCTGATCCAAAGGCCAGCCAACGGTGTGTAACACCGTGCCGGGCCGATGCCGGGATGGGTCCACTTCCCACAATTCCTTGATCCCCAAGCCATAGGTCTGGGGATCGGCATCGTTTGATAAATCAAACCGGGCAGATAAAACTTTGGTCAACGATCCACGGCAGCCTTCTCCAAACAAGGTCTGGCGACCGCGCAATTCAACCCCGGCCTGATGGTTGGCTGTGGGCTGGCCATCACGCCCAATCCCCATGTCACCAGTGGCAACCCCTGCCACGGACCCGGCATCATCAAACAGAATTTCAGACGCTGCAAAGCCCGGATAAATTTCCACCCCCAAGGCTTCGGCCTCTGCCGCCAGCCACCGACACAAGCTGCCAAGGCTGATGATGTAATTGCCATGATTGTGCATCGAAGGTGGCGTCGGCAGGGGAATGGCGTGGCGTTTGGTCAACAGCGTAAAACGATCCCGGGTGACCGGGGTGTTCAAGGGCGCGCCTTTTTCCTTCCAGTCTGGAATCAGTTCATCCAGCGCCCGGGGATCAAGCACGGCACCCGACATTGAATGGGCACCCACTTCTGATCCTTTTTCGATAACGCAAACCGAAAGTTCAGACTGTTTTAATGCAGCCATTTGCTTGAGCCGAATGGCGGCGGCCAAACCCGAAGGACCGGCGCCGACAATCACGACGTCGAAGGCCATTGATTCTCTTTCCATGGACCTAGTTTAAAACGGCTTTGAGAAAGGCTCTAGGGTTAATGTAAAAACCAGCCCATGATTTTTATCCCCATGCTAAATTGGGGGAATGGAAACCCAACCGCCCAGTTTAGAAGCCTTGAAATGGCAAATCGATGCCGGCGCAGATGAAGCCATTGGCGATGTCCCCGTTGATCGGTTTGCTGAAGCGCTCGTAGAACCGCTGACAGAACCACAGGGAGTGCCAGAAACACCGCGTGAAACGCCAGAACCTGAAAATCACCAAAATGCAGAAAATTACGGTGAAACAGCACAAAAATCGGATGAAATAGCGCAAAATGACACAAAAATAGAAAAAACATCGAATAATTCTGCTTCAAAACCATCCCAAACTCATAAAACTGCGCCAAAACCGGAAATAACACCGGATATTGGGGCCTATCAACTGGCTGCAGGGGCAAAAAGCCTTGATGACATTGCTGAAATACTCAAAACCTATGAAGGCTGTGCGTTAAAACAGACCGCCACCAACCTGGTCTATTGTGACGGCAACAAAGACGCCGACATTCTTTTTATCGGCGAAGCGCCGGGTGCCGAAGAAGATCGCCAGGGCCGCCCCTTTGTCGGCCCGGCGGGAAAAATGATGGATCGCATGCTGGAGGCCATTGGTCTTGATCGGGAACAGGTCCTGATCTGCAACAGCTTATTCTGGAGGCCGCCCGGAAATCGCACCCCGAACCCGCTTGAAGTTGCCGCATGCCTGCCCTTTGTCGAACGCACCATTGAAATCGTCGATCCAAAAATTGTGGTGATGGTTGGGGGCACGGCCGCCAAAACACTTTTGGCCCAGAATGAAGGCATCATGAAATTGCGCGGCAAGTGGTTTGAATACGAGACATCCGCTATGGTGCGCCCTATTCCCGCTATGGCGATTTACCATCCGGCATTTTTGTTACGATCCCCGGGCCAGAAACGCGATGCATGGCGGGATTTATTGGAAATCCGCAAACGACTGGATAGCCTTCATTGATCAACGTTCATCACATCAATAACAAGCCCCATAAAGCCAGAAACGCACCGATGCTTCTTGGCGTCCTAATGGTAATGGTTGCCTTATCGCTATCCCATCCCGCATGGGCTACAGATAAAAAAGCGAAAGATGAAGCGGTGGCGGCAACCATAAAGGTGCCAAAGATTCTGGATGCTGCAGACAGCATGCTTTACCGGGATATCTTTAAACTGCAAACCCGGGGCCAATGGCGTCGCGCCGATCGGCGCATCAAAAAATTGCAGAACCGTTTGCTGGTCGGCCATGTTTTGGCCCAACGCTTTTTGCACCCAACCCATTATCGGTCACGGTTTCGCGAACTGGAACGTTGGATGCGCCATTATGCCGATCATCCCGATGCACGGCGCATTTACAGATTGGCCCTGCGTCGCAAACCGACACGCGCGCGCGCTCCCCGTGTGCCGCAACGCGCGATAAAACGATTGCGTAAAAAACAAAAATCCGCGACGCCCAGAAAACTCAGAAAACGCGCACCCTTTTATATGGGGCGGACCGAACGACGGTTGCAACGTCGCATTGGACGATATGTGTTCCGGGAACATCTAAGCCGGGCTGAGCGATACCTGAAGCGCAGATCAACGCACCGTGCGGTCGGCACCAAAGGCATCGACCGCGCGCGCGCCATCATTGCATCGGGCTGGTTTCGCCGTGGCAACACCAAACGCGCCCTTGCACTGGCCGCGCGTGCAGCGGATCGTTCAGGCATGGCCGCGCCCCGGGCACAGTGGTGGGCGGGCCTTTCCGCATTCAGGCTGGGCCGCCTTGACACAGCTGCGCGTTATTTCCAAACCATGCACCAAACCCCCGGCCTGAGTGACACCGCCCGGGCAGCATCCGCATTCTGGGCAGCACGGTCCCACCTTTTAGGCCGCCAACCACAAAACGTTACCCCATGGCTGGCACGCGCAGCCGCATATCCCCGCACGTTTTATGGCTTTATGGCCGCCTATATGATGGGCACCGAACCACAGTTCAACTGGCAGGCCCCGCGTCTTGATCCGGGGGAGCTTGAAACCCTGTCTAGCCTTCATCCGGGCAAGCGCGCCATGGCCCTGATCCAGGTTGGCGAAGGCCGCCGCGCAGAACTGGAGTTGCGCAAAATTCGCTATTCATCCACCGCCGGGCTTTTGCGCACCGTCATCGCATTGGCAGGCGTTGCCAATCTGCCGGGCACCCAATTGCGCGCTGCGCGCACGTTAAGAACACTCTCTGGCAAACAATATGATGGCGCCTTGTATCCAATTTCCCATTGGACCCCCCATGGGGGCTACCTGATTGATCGGGCCTTGATCAATGCGCTGGCCCGCCAGGAATCAGGGTTTAACACCCGCGCAAAAAGCCGCCGTGGCGCGCGTGGACTTTTGCAGCTTATGCCCGCCACGGCACGGATCATGGCCCAAAGGCGGGGTGCCTTCCGGGGCCGGGGGCGGGACAAATTATTTGATCCCGATTTAAATCTTTCTTTGGGCCAGAAATATGTCGATCACCTGCTGAACGGCGATGTCACATCGGGCAATATGGTCTTGATGATTGCTTCTTATAACGGTGGGCCGGGCAATACATCCAAATGGCAACGCAAACTTGCCCATGGGGCCGATCCATTGATCTTTATGGAAACCATCCCATTAAGAGAAACCCGGAATTTTGTAAAACGGGTGTTTGAAAACCTTTGGGTGTACCGGGCGCGGCTGGGACAGGACGCGCCGTCGTTGGCTGCCCTTGCAGCGGGCCAATGGCCATCCTATGTAGGGTTAGACGAAACCCCACGCCTTTAAAACAAACCAACCGGAGGCCCCCATGGCCGGCATTGATGAAACCCGCACTTTTATTCCCATTGGCATCGCTGTCCTTACCATTTCGGACACCCGAACAGAAGCCAATGACGAATCCGGCGACACCTTGATTGCACGGCTGGAAGGCGTGGGCCACACCTTGGCTGCGCGCGCTGTCATCATTGATGATCCAGCACGCATTGCCAAACAGGTGACCGATTGGGCAAACAAAGATGGCATTGATGTCATCATCACCAATGGTGGCACCGGGGTCACCGGGCGTGATGTAACGCCTGAGGCGCTGCGCCCCCTGTTTGACAAAGAAATAGAAGGCTTCGGCGAATTATTCCGGATGATTTCCTATGACAAGGTCGGGACATCGACCATGCAGTCGCGCGCCCTTGGCGGATTGATTGGCAACACCTATGTCTTTGCCTTGCCGGGATCACCGTCCGCTTGTAAGGATGGCTGGGATGAAATTCTGAAATACCAACTGGATGCGCGCCATCGTCCCTGCAATCTGGTGGAACTGATGCCCCGTTTGATGGAACGCTAGGTTACGCCCTATTTCCATCTTTTGTTTCAAGCGCCGTGTTAATGGTCTTGAGCTCTGAACGAATGGCCGATAATTCTTTTTGCATCAAGGCCGCTTCCTCGGCGCGCGCTGCTTCCAATAGGGCTCTTTCTTCTTGATGTTCTTCATCGCTTTGGGCCTGCATGGCGGAAACGATGATGGCGATAAACAGGTTCAGCATGGTGAACGTGGCAATCAGGATAAACGGCACAAAAAATGTCCAGGCCAGAGGATAAACCTTCATCACTGGGCGCACGATCCCCATGGACCAGCTTTCCAACGTCATGATCTGGAACAGGGAATACATAGACGCGCCAATGGTGCCGAACCATTCATCAAAATCATTGCCAAACAGATTGGTTGCGATCACGGCAAAGACGTAATAGACCAACACCAAAATGGCCATGATCGAAGAAATCCCCGGCACCGCGCGCAGCAGGGATTCGATGACGTGGCGCATTTGGGGAATCACCGATAACAGGCGAAGGATGCGCAGCACCCGAAGGGCCCGCAAGACCGAGAACGGCCCGGCTGATGGCACCAACGCAATGGCAATGACGATAAAGTCAAAGATGTTCCAGCCGCTTTTGAAAAACCCGAACCCACGCCCCAACAGCTTGGCCCCGATTTCAAACACAAACACCGATAACACGGCAACATCCAGAACATGCAAAACAGGCCCGATTGCCCCCATGACCTGGGTGGATGTTTCAAGGCCAAGGGTGATGGCATTGATGATGATCAAGACCATCACCAACTTTTGCACCCGGTCGCCTTCGACAAAATCGATCACACGCCCGCGCCAGCCTTCGGGGCGGGGACCATTTTCTGCTTCATCATTTTCTGATTTCAACACGTCATCTGTCATGGGTTTTGCGGCACCTGATCAATAGAGATAGCGGCATTTAGCAAAGCGCCGGGCTTTACGCCATTAAAAATTTTGCTTTTATATTATATACGCGTGTCCTGAACCCAGCGTTCAAAAGCAGCGCCATCATCAACATCTTCCAGTGCCGGCAATGGGGGGCCTTCAAGGCCCGGGCCAAGATTAGCCCGTGTATCGGCAAGGGCGTGGGCGCTGGACCAACGAACAGATGAGAACAACCGCCCCACAAAACGTCTGCGTCTGCGGCCAAGACCAACCAGCCAATAGCCCCCATCCAAGGCCGGGCCAAAAACGGCTTCGTGTTGATCAAGGCGGTCAAAGGCCTGCCTGATCAAAAATGGCGTGATGTTGGGAATGTCTGATCCGATGATGATCGCAGGGCCGGGGGGCAATTGATCCAGAACGCGACCCATGCGCGCGCCCAAACTGCCCCGTCCCTGGCCCACACGACGGATCCCCTTGGGCCAAAACCGGGCAGAGCTGGCAAAATGATCGGGGGTTACCGCCAGCACGGTTTGCCAATTGCCTCCCCCATTGCCTCCATGGTTTTGGGCGCGCGCCAAAGACGTGACAAGGGACCGGCTCATGTTCTGATAAAACCCAAGGGCGGCACGTTCGCCGATGTCGCGGGCAAGGCGGCGTTTTACAGCACCACGCTGAGGGGCACGCAGGAAAATTACGAGATGGCGCACAGAGCGCATGAGCCCTAGCGGCCGTAAAGCCGGGCGATCATGGGTGCGGGGAAACCAAGAAAATAAAGGCTGAGACAGCCAAGGTTGCGAAGTGGGCGCAGGACCCATCCCCCCTTGCGATAGCGTTCCGCAGAGGTGGTTGCTGGCACATCAAGAATGCGCAGCCGTGCGCGGCCAATGCGGCAGACAAAATCAACGTCTTCCATCAACGGTTCCGTTCCAAACCCATCAAGGGCGGTGTACAACGCCTTTGAAATCAAAAGGCCCTGATCCCCATAGGGCAGCGCCAGTGCGCGGCAACGCCAGGCCACCATGTTTTCAAGCCAGCGTGCGGCACGACTGGCATCATCAAGGGCAAAACGGAACGCAGCAGCTTTGCCCGGATTGGCCGGGTTATTCATGAAGCCCGTCACCACCTGTTGCCAGCCACCGGCGAGGCGGGTATCAGCGTGGAGAAACAAAAACCAATCTCCTCTGGCAGCTTCTGCACCGGCATCCAATTGGGTGCCCCGTCCCTTGGGCGCATCCAAAACTTTTACCCCTGCCTTTTTGGCAATGGCCTTGGTTTGGTCACTGGACCCACCATCAACAATGATGATTTCAATCTCTGGCAAGGTCACACCATTTTCACCCTTTTCCTTGGCGCAGCGCTGCAGCGCGGCCAGACAGGTGCCGATATGAGATTCCGCATCCAGGGTTGGGATGATGATACTGAGGACCAGTGAGTTCAAATTATTCTCCAAAACCAAAACGGGCAAATCCATAAAGCCCTTACTTTAAAGGGTGCTTGTATCAGGTTTTCCGTCTTATGGAATTCCACATACAAGTAAAACGCGTCAAGAAGATGGCTGGTAATCCTAAAAAAACCATCAACAAACTGCATAATGTTCTTGCTTTGTTCTATAAATAGGATCAAATACGACCTATTATGGACATTATTCCAGATCTTCCTGGCAATTTGCCAATCAAGGGCCGCGGTGCCATTTCCAACCCCACGGGGCGATATGAGCGCGAAACGCGCCAACGCACCGATGACGGATGGACAAGGCCGGAACCAGAACCCGGCCCCCATTCAGAACGGAGACCCAACCATGAAACCCAAATCCAGACAAAGGATGGCACAAAAATTCTGGCAGAACCTGCAGAGCATCTTGATGAAAATTCATGTTCTGAGAAACCCAGAAACCCGGACACCCGATTTCTGGTGGATGCCTCGCGCACGGTAATTACGCGCAACACGTCGCCCGATGTTCCCTTTGATCGTTCCATCAATCCGTATCGCGGGTGCGAACATGGCTGCATTTATTGTTTCGCGCGCCCTACCCATGCCTGGTTGGGCTTGTCACCGGGAATGGATTTTGAAACACGTATTTTTACCAAACCCGATGCCCCCAAAAGGCTGGCCCATGAACTGGGGCGCAAAAGTTATAAATGTGCGCCCATTGCCCTTGGCACCAACACCGACCCATACCAGCCCATAGAACGCAGGCTGCGTATCACCCGGGGCATTCTTCAGGTTCTTTCAGATCACAACCACCCCGTCACCATTGTCTCCAAATCTGATGGGGTGCTCAAAGACATCGATCTTCTTTCCGACATGGCCGCGCGCAATCTGGTGCAGGTCCATCTTTCCATCACCTCTCTTGATGGGGGCCTGACCCGAAAGCTGGAACCGCGTACCCCCACACCGGCCAAACGCCTGAATGCCATCAAAGAACTGGCCGATGCCAACATTCCTGTCGGCGTGATGGCTGCACCCATGATCCCGGCGTTGAACGATCATGAGCTCGAAGCCATTCTAGCAGCCGCCCACAATGCCGGTGCTATCACGGCCGGCTACATCCTGTTGCGCCTGCCCTTGGAAGTGAAAGAGCTTTTCGCCCAATGGCTGCGCGCCCATTACCCTGACCGCGAAGCAAAGGTTTTAAACCTTGTCCGCGAAACACGCGGTGGCCGGGCTGGAAAACTGAACGATTCTGATTTCAAACAGCGCATGAGCGGCAAGGGCGTTTACGCCGAAATGATCGCCAATCGCTTTGCCATGACCATGGCCCGATTGGGCATGGGACGAGAAAATCTGGGCAGCCTTGATACCGGCCATTTTACCCCACCCAGCGCGGGCGGAGACCAACTGGCTCTTTTCTAGATCAGAGCGCTTAAGTCATTAAGCAAAGTCATTACGCAACTGTGTTAATGTCTAGCCATGGAAGGTCAGGAAGCACTTACAGGAATTGCCGTGGTTGGATTGGCCGCACTTTTGTGCGGGTTGATTCTGACGCGCCTGCGCCAACCCGCCGTGGTTGGCTATATTCTTGCGGGCGTGCTTCTTGGCCCCACCGCGTTTGCCATCGTTGATAATCAGGAGCAAATTCGCCTGCTGGCCGATATTGGCATTCTCATGCTTTTGTTTGTGCTGGGGCTAGAGCTGCCCATCAAGGATTTCATGAATGTCTGGCGCACCGCCCTTATGGTTCTTGCCGGGCAAATTCTGGGATTTCTTAGCATTACCCTTGTGCTGGCTGCCTTCATGGGGTGGGACGGACGGTTTGCTGCTTTTCTGGCCTTTGCGGCAACCCTTTCATCGACCGCCGTTGCCATCAAAATGATCGAGGATATCGGTGAGACCAAAACCGATACCGGCAGGCTTTCTATTGCCATTCTGGTGGCCCAGGATTTGGCCGTCATTCCCATGATTGTCTTTGTCAGCAACGTGGGCGGCAGTGGCTTTACCGCTGTTGGTCTGGCCAAGATGATCGCAGCGGGTGCCTTCCTTGCCGGATTGGTGGTCTTTTTTGCAAAGGGCGGGCGGATGAATTTCGCCTTTGCAGAACGCATCGCATCACATCGTGAATTGCGCCCCGTTGCAGCCATTGCAATTTGCCTTGTCGCCGCAGCGCTATCGGGTGTGTTCGGATTTTCAGCAGCTTATGGCGCCTTCATTGCCGGGCTGGTCCTTGGCAACGGGGTCGGGAGTGCCAGACTCGCCGAAGCGGCAAAGCCCATTGAGGGGCTTTTGATGATGGTGTTCTTCCTGTCGGTTGGGCTTTTGATTGATCTTGATTTTATCCGCGCCCATTTGGGCCAGGTGATGATCTGGTTGATCGGGGCAACGGTGGTCAAGACCGCCCTTAACATTGGCATTTTACGCCTGTTAAAAAGACCATGGCCCCAGGCATTTTTATCTGGCGTCCTGATTGGTCAAATTGGCGAATTTTCCTTTCTGCTGGCCGCCGTTGGTGGACGATCCGGGATGCTGCCCCCGGAAAAACAGCAATTAATCATCGCCGTGGTTGCCCTTTCGCTTCTGGTCAGCCCACTTTGGCTTATGACTGCAAGACGCCTGCACACTGTCACGGCAAGACGGCGCACCACCCTTTCATCGCTGCTGAATTATCTTTATGGCGATCAAACCACGTGGTTGATCGGGACCGCAAAAAACATTGCCCAACAATTGCACGCCCAGCACCCTGAAGACAAAAACACCAAAAAGCGTGGCAAGAAAAAGAAACCTGCAAAAAAGCCTGACAAAAAATAAGGGATCATCGTGCCTGACTTTTCTTTGGAAACAGAAATTCTAAAAACGACATCCGGGCCTGTTTGTGGCATCGATGAAGCCGGGCGTGGCCCATGGGCCGGGCCGGTGGTGGCCAGCGCCGTGGTGTTGGACCCCGATCATCTTTCACCCGCGCTTATTGAAGGGCTGGATGATTCAAAAAAACTCAGCGCCAAAAAACGCGACATACTTTTTGATCGCCTAAAATCTGCCGAAGCCAACGGGGCAGCATGGATCGGCATTGGGGATGCCAGCTCGGATGAAATTGATCGTTTGAATATTTTACAAGCGACCTTCCTTGCCATGGACAGGGCCGTAAAGGGTCTGGCCACCTGCCCGGCCCATGCCTTGGTGGATGGCAATTGCGTGCCGCCACTTGATTGTCCGGCCACCACCATCATCAAGGGCGACCAGAAATCCCTGTCCATTGCGGCCGCTTCTATTGTTGCAAAAGTCACCCGGGATCGTTTTATGAATGCCCTCTCTGATCGCTTCCCCGGGTATGGGTTTGAGCGCCACGCTGGCTACGGCACGGTTATCCACAGGGAAGCGCTTGAACGGCTTGGCGTCACACCACATCACCGTAAAAGTTTTGCACCCATACACAAGATATTGTGTTCTGATTAGATTCGACTCCATCATATTGCCATAACATATTGATTCTTATAATTTTTTATTGACTGGGAGTCCTCGCTGAATCATCTTCGAGAGATGATTGATGACAACACACCCATAACCCAGGAAATCCTGATTGGCGACGCGGTTGAAACCATGTCGTGCCTGAAGGAAGGCGTGGCCGACATGATCTTTGCCGATCCGCCCTACAACCTGCAGCTCCAAGGCGAACTGGTCCGTCCCAACAACACCCGGGTTGATGGGGTTGATAATGGCTGGGATAAATTCGACAGCTTCAAGGCCTATGACGATTTCACCCGAAACTGGTTGCGTGCTGCCAGGCGTGCCCTGAAGGATGACGGCACACTTTGGGTGATCGGGTCTTATCACAACATCTATCGTGTTGGGGCTATCTTGCAGGATCTTGGGTTCTGGATCTTGAACGATGTCATCTGGACCAAATCAAATCCCATGCCCAATTTTCGGGGCCGACGGTTTACCAACGCCCATGAAACCATGCTGTGGTGTTCCAAATCTGCCGATGCCAAGGGCTATACCTTTAATTACGAAGCCATGAAAACCGCGAACGATGATCTGCAAATGCGATCAGACTGGACCATCCCGGTTTGTTCCGGCGGAGAACGGCTTAAAAAAGATGGCGTCAAAGCCCATCCCACCCAAAAGCCCGAAGCCCTGTTGCACCGCGTAATCCTGTCATCCACCAATGTTGGGGATGTGGTGCTGGACCCGTTTTTCGGCACCGGCACAACCGGGGCAGTGGCCAAAAAACTAGGGCGGGGTTTTATTGGCATTGAACAAAACCCGGCCTATGCGGGCGTTGCAAAAAAACGCATCGATGCCATTCAATCCGGCGACAGCGCCACCCTGGAAATCATGACCAAAAAACGCGAACCGCGCATTCCCTTTGGCTGGGTCGTGGAACGCGGGCTTTTGAACCCCGGCGATATCCTGACCGATGCCAAGGGCCGCCACGGCGCAACAATCCGCGCCGACAGCTCCCTTGCCGGGGCTGACATTACCGGCTCCATCCACAAGGTCGGTGCCCATGTTCAAGGGCTTAGCGCCTGCAACGGCTGGACGTATTGGCATTTCAATGTTGAAGGAAAGCCCGTGCCCATCGATGTCTTGCGCCAGCAACTGCGCGCAGACCTTGCCCGGGCCGGCATTGTTCCAGGAAAACCTGGCGTTCAGGCAGCCGCCACTTCCTAATCCAAAAGACCCTTTAGCCCCGCAGCGATGACCTTTTTCATGACCGTTGGCAGTGCCTGATCGACAAGCTTTGCTTGTGGAACCCACCGCCCTGTTTCACCAAATGTCTTTTTCAAATGCCCCGTGTTCGTTGCCGGAATTTTGGCCACGAACACGGTCAATTCCAGCCTGAAATGGGTGAAGACATGGACCACCGGCTTCCCCCCATGGACCCAGTCATTAACCCCAACATGGGGATAATGACCGATGCCATTATCCGGTTTTCCTGTCTGCCAATCCGTTGATGGCACTTCCATCATGGCCCCCAGCAGCCCTTTTTCGGGGCGCTTTTGCAGCCATAATGCGCCATCTTCTGCCACCACCATCCATGCCGCCCCATAGCGCACGGGGTTTTTGGCCTTTTTGATTCGCAGAGGATAAATTTCTGGCGCCCCTATTTCATGGGCACGGCATTCAAATGCCAGGGGGCACACATCACACCGGGGCGCTTTTGGGGTACACACGGTCGCGCCTAAATCCATCATGGCCTGGGCATAATCGCCGGGACGCGATCGTGTTTGTGCGGGGCTGAGTTCTGCAGCCCGGTCGCGAATTTCAGGTTTTGCGGCAGGCATGAGTGTTTCCACCGCAAAAATTCGGGCAATCACCCGTTCCACATTTCCGTCCACCACCACCGCCACCCGGCCAAAGGCAATTGCCCCAACAGCCGCCGCCGTATAAGCCCCAATTCCGGGCAAGGCCAAAAGCCCATCAATGGTGTTTGGAAAAATGCCGCCATGGTCCTTGGCGACAATTTGGGCACAACGGACCAGATTTCGGGCCCGGGCGTAATATCCCAACCCCTGCCACGCCACCAGAACCTCGTCCATGCTGGCTGCTGCCAATGCAGAAACATTGGGCCAACGGGAAAGAAAATCCTCAAAATAAGGGGTGGCCGTCACCACCTGGGTCTGTTGCAGCATGATTTCAGAAAGCCAGACCCGATACGGATCAACGGGTTCACCGGGCATGGCGCGCCATGGCAAAACCCGCCGATGGCGGTCATACCATCCAAGCACGGCCCGGGTGTGGGCGCGCCGCACAGGTCCCTTTATTGGTTCCTGTGCGGGTTTAAGCGATTGATCGCAAGGTAGGGCTTCTCTCGCATCCATGTTGGGTCCATCATGGCCCGAGTTGATAAGAATGTGTAGACGGGTTTCCAGCCAATGGCCAAAAAAGATGATGCGCCCAAAGATGGCCAGACAAAAGTCAGGCGTGGCCTAACCACGCTTGGCCAAAGCATCAACCGCATCACCTCACCAACGCTGCGAAAGCGCGGCTTTGCCGAAGGGACCATTGTTACCCATTGGGATGAAATTGTTGGCCGCCCGTTGTGTGATCACACCCAGCCGTTTCGGGTGGTGTTCCCAAAGGGTGAACGCCGCAGGGGCACCTTGCATATGAATGTATCAGGGTCCTTTGCCCCCGATGTCCAGCACCTGTCACCCCAAATCATTGAACGCATCAACAGCCATTTTGGTTATGGCGCCATTGAATGCATAGAGCTGCATCAGGCGCGAATTGAACCCCCCATCAAAAAACGCGCGTCAAATAAAGCACTGGGTGAACCATCAGGCCCCGAAACCGAATTGGCCCCCCAATTATCAGATGTGATCAAAAAGGTCGAAGATGACAGCCTGCGCACGGCCCTTGAACGCCTTGCCCGGACACGGGCAGAGGAAGAGTCCCGAACAGATGCAAAAAATGGCGATGAAAAACCTGCCTGAATGCCCTATTTCGGGTTTTCAAACCCCAATCTCTGTGTATATTTTCTATCAAATTTGATAATTCTGCGCTGGACGCATGAGGCGTCCAAACGCTATATATAGTGCTAAGGAGTGATGAATGCGTAATATCTTGTTGTTTTTAGGCAGCTTGGCTGCAGTTTTGGTTGTCTCTGTTGGGCTTTATCAATGGCTGGGCCAACCCAAATCCGGCCCCGCAACGGTGCAAACCACAATGCCAAAATCGGCCCCGGTGATTAGCACCACCGATGCGGCCAAGGTTAGGGCCGATGATTATGTAATCGGCAGTGCAACAGCCCCCCTCACCATCATCGAATATGCATCCCTCACCTGTTCCCATTGCCAGAATTTTCATGCCAAAATACTGCCGGTGTTGAAAAAAGATTACATCGACACCGGAAAGCTCCGTTTGGTCTATCGCGATTTCCCCCTCGATGGGATCGCCCTTCGGGGTTCTATGCTGGCGCGATGTGTTGGCAAAGAACGCTCGCTTGCACTTATTGATATTATTTTCAAACGCCAGGGCGCCATGGTTGCGGCCAAAGACCCTGTTGCAGCCCTTGCCAAAATTGCCGGGCTGGGTGGTATGAGCAAAGATGCCGTCAAAAAATGTCTTGAAGACAAAGCCCTTCAGGCAAAAATTCTGGCGGGCCGCGTTGAAGCCGAAAAAGTTTTTGGCATTGATGGCACGCCGGGCTTCGTGATCAACGGCAAAAAAGTAATGATCGACCTGGACCCCAAGGCCTTCAAAGCGGTCATTGATCCGCTTTTGGCAAAAGCTGGAAAGTAAGGACACAAACCGACCGTGCATTTTTCGAAACTGACCCTTACTGGCTTCAAGTCTTTCGTGGACCCCACGGAATTGCTGATCGAACCCGGCATGACCGGCATTGTTGGTCCCAATGGCTGCGGCAAATCCAATCTGGTCGAAGCCCTGCGTTGGTGCATGGGTGAAATATCTGCACGCAAACTGCGTGGGGGCGACATGGATGATCTTATCTTTGGTGGCACCACAAACCGGCCTGCGCGCAATCTGGCGGAGGTATCGCTTCTTCTTGATAACACCAATCGCACGGCCCCGGCGGCATTCAACGATGCAGAAGAATTGGAAATCGTTCGCCGCATTGAACGCGACTCTGGCTCTCATTATCGCATCAATGGCAAAGACGTCCGTGCCCGCGATGTCCAGCTTTTGTTTGCCGATGCGGCAACGGGGTCCCGATCAACGGCACTGGTCAGCCAAGGCCAGATAGAAACCCTGATTCAGGCAAAGCCCGCAAACCGCCGCAAAATTCTGGAAGAAGCCGCTGGTATCACCGGATTGTATTCGCGACGCCACGAAGCCGAATTACGCCTTAAAGGTGCAGAGACCAATCTGGAACGCCTCGAAGATGTCATCACCGCACTGGAAACCCAGCTTAACGGCCTGAAACGCCAGGCCCGCCAAGCCACCCGCTATAGCAACCTGTCTGATCACATTCGCAAAGCCGATGCGGTTGTGTTGTCGCTGCGCATGGATGAAGCCAAAGGCGCATTGGAAGAAAGCACCCGTCGTTTCAATGATGCCGGTGAAAAGGTTCAGGAACTGACCCGCGAAGCCGGTGTTGCATCCACGGAACAGGCCGAAATTGCAGCCAAATTGCCCGAATTGCGCCGTATCGAAGTCGAAGCCGCCGCCGCCCTGCAGCGACTGGTTCTGGCCCGCGATGCCCTTAAAGAAGAAGAAGAACGCATCAACGCCGCCCTGAATGGCGCGCGCGAACGGCTGACCCAAAATGCCGCCGACCGCGAACGGGAAACCGTGCGGCTGGAAGATGCCGATGCTGCAAAAACCCGTCTGGATGGTGAACAGAAAACGCTGGAAACCAAATCCCAAGATGAAAAGGCCGCAGAAGAAGATGCCGAAGCCGCATTGCGGATCGCCCGGGAACAAACGGCAGCGCTGGAAACCCAATTGAGCGAACTGGCCGAGCGCGTCGCCGGGGCCGAAGCCCGGACATCCGCCCTTGCCAATCGTCTGATCGGCATTGAAGCACGCAAAACCCGGATCAAGGAACGACTGGACGAAGCCCGGCGCGTTCTGGAAACCATGGGCCGGGAACAAAACAACCGCGCAGAAATTGAAGCGCTGGAAAAAGCGGTCTCCCAGACAGCCGAAATTGTAGATGGCCTGCGGTCACGCATTCTCACCACCGAAGAAGATGCCACGAAAGCCCTTGGCCTTGAAGAAACCGCGCGCGCCACGCATGGCCATACAAAAGACGCCGAAGGCAAACTGCGCGCCGAAGCATCCGCCCTTGATGATCTGTTAAAGGTGTCCGATTCAGATCTGTGGCCGCCCTTGATTGATGCTGTCACCGTAGAACCCGGCTTCGAAGCAGCCATCGGTGCGGCCCTTGGGGATGATTTGACCGCCCCCGCAGACGAAGCCGCGCCAGTGCATTGGCGCACCCTTGGGGCGCTTGAAACCGCACAGCCCTTGCCCGAAAACATCACAGCCCTTGATCAGTTTATTTCCGGATCATCGGCATTGAACCGCAGGCTTTCCCAAATCGGTGTGGTTGAGGATCAGGCAACCGGCGACCGCCTTGCAAAAATGCTCTCCCCGGGCCAGCGATTGGTTACCCGTGACGGCATGCTGTGGCGTTGGGATGGCTATACCATTGTCGACACCGAAGCCTCCGGTTCAGCCAGGCGTTTGGCCCAACGCAACCGACGGACAGAATTAACCGGCGAAATTGAAACCGCTGCCGCTGCCACCACCCATGCCCACACCGAATTTGAAGCCGCCACAGTCGCGCGTGCCGATATTCAAGAAGCTGAACGCGCACTCCGGCTGGAAACCCGCGAAGGCGAAGCCGCCCTTGGAGCCAAGCGTGAAGAACTTTCCCAACTGGTGCGCGCATCATCGGAAGCCAATTCCCAACTTCATGCGGCACAAGAAGCCATCATCGGCCTAGATGCGGATATGGAAGAAGCCGAAAGCGAACGGGCCGAGGTTCAAGATTCTCAAGCTGCCCTTTCTGATACAGAACAGCACCGGGCACGTCTGGAAACCTTCCGCACAGAGCTTGTTGAGATGCGCAACCATCTGGCCGAACGCCAGCGGGCGTACGATCTTTTGTCCCGCGAAGCAGCGGCGCGGCGCCAGCGCATTTCCGATATCGCGGAAGAACTGGGATCGTGGGCAGCGCGGGCCAAAACGGCCCACGAGCATCAATCTGAACTGGAAACCCGCAAACAGGCCATCGAAGAGGAAATTCGCGGCCTTTCTGCAAGACCCGAAGAAATTATGGTTGAACGCATGGGGCTTGGCGATCAGGTGGATGCGGCAGAAGCCAAACGCACCGCCGATGCCGATGCGCTGGCGGTGGTGGAAAATGCCCTACGCGCGGCGGATGAAAAATTACGCAATTGTGAAGCCGCCCTTGCATCGGCCCGCGAAGACCGGGTCCGTGCCGAAGGATTGGTGGAACAGACCACCCAGGCCATTGAAACCCTGACGGAACGGATTACCGAACGTCTGGAAGCAACACCCGATCAATTGGCCGAGATTTCCGGCATTGATCCAGAAAACCCGCCTGAAATTGAAGCGGCAGAAAAGCGTCTGGAACGATTGATCCGCGAACGCGACAACATGGGACCGGTCAACCTTCGTGCCCAACAAGAAGCCGAAGAACTGGGCGAACAAATCACTTCTATGGAAAGTGAACGCGATGACCTAACCAAGGCCATTGCCCGCCTGCGCCATGGTATTTCTGAACTGAACCGAGAAGGCCGGGCACGTTTCCTGGATGCCTTCCATAAGGTCAACGCCCATTTCGAAGAACTGTTTGTTCGGTTGTTTGGCGGGGGCCAAGCCCACCTGGAACTGACCGAATCCGAAGACCCATTGGAAGCCGGCCTTGAAATTATGGCCAGCCCGCCGGGCAAAAAGTTGCAAATCCTGTCACTGCTGTCTGGCGGTGAAAAGGCGCTGACCACCATTGCGCTCTTGTTTGCGGTGTTTTTGACCAACCCAGCACCCATCTGTGTGCTGGACGAAGTGGACGCCCCGCTTGATGACACCAATGTCACCCGTTTTTGTACGCTGGTAGAAGAACTGGCCGCTGCCGGGGATACCCGCTTTTTGCTGGTCACCCATCATCGGATCACCATGGCCCACATGAACCGATTGTATGGCGTTACCATGCATGAACGGGGGGTTTCGCGGCTGGTTTCTGTCGATCTTCAAGGTGTTGCACAGCTCAAGGCAATTGCCTGATCCGGGTCTGATTCGGGGCCTGTATTTTTTGCATTAATCTCATCGGTGAAAATCTCTATTTTTATCCCCGTTTTCCGCCATTTTTCAGGCGTTTTCTTGACCCCCAGAGTGTCCTTGACAGCCCAAGGGTGAGACCCTAAAGTGCCCGCGATTTCGCCGGGCGGCGTTGATATCAGGCGCTTTCGGGCGCTGTGATTAAAGTGCCTACCCAAATCCCTGAAATCAGGCCCTGAAAGGTCGGGATTAGCATGCGAAACCAAGACCCTTCGGGGGGCGTGCCCCTGAAGACACGGCTTAGCCAAGCGCGATCGCGGCAACGCGAACACGATGATGGCCCTTCAGGCAGGGTCAATTTTGGTGGCGCCGCTGTCGTACTTCGGACAGGCATTGAACTGGCCGGAACAATGGTGGTCGGGGTTGGTATTGGCTGGTCGTTAGACCGTTGGCTGGAAACAACACCATGGTTTTTGGTTTTGTTTTTCTTCATGGGCGGTGCGGCAGGCGTTTTAAACGTCTATCGCGCAGTAAGAAATTTAGGTCTCGCCGTTGGTTATAATGGCGGGGAAAATAAAAACACTCCGGACGATCAGTAATCGTCTGACACGCACTTAAGCACTTTGCTTATCAGTGCAGAACATCAAGGATCAAGGCGTGGCATCGCCCCTTCAACAGTTTGAGATTAAACCCCTGGCCCGCCTCGAAGTGGGTGGCATGGATGTTTCATTTACCAATTCATCGCTGTTCATGATGATCGTGATCATGGCTGTGACCTTGTTCATGGTTTTGGGCATGCGCAAACGCGCCATGGTGCCCGGCCGGTGGCAGTCTACGGTGGAATTGTTCTATGAATTTATCGCAGGCCTTGTCCGCGATAATGTCGGCTCCGCTGGCAGGCCTTATTTCCCGTTCATATTCTCACTGTTCATGTTCATTCTGTTCGCCAATTGCATTGGCCTTGTGCCCTATGCCTTCACGGTAACCAGCCACATCATCGTCACGTTTGCGCTTGCCGCCGTGGTGTTTGTTGGCGTTACCATTATTGCCATTGCTAGGCACGGCATGAAATTCTTTAGCTACTTCCTGCCCCCAGGCGTGCCGCTTTACATGGCACCTTTGTTGATCCCCATCGAAGTTCTCAGCTATTTGGCCCGTCCTGTGACGTTGAGCCTCCGGCTGTTTGCCAACATGATGGCAGGCCACACCATGCTTAAGGTGTTCGCAGGATTTGTGATCGCCCTTGGGATCGCAGGGGTTGCACCCTTGACGGTATTGGTCGGGCTTTACATGCTTGAATTGATCGTTGCCGTCCTCCAAGCCTTTGTTTTTACTATCCTAACTTGTCTTTATCTTCACGATGCGATTCACCTCCACTAGGGGTGGGTCATGATTTGCAAACGAAAGGGAATATAAAATGTCTGTAGAAGCCGCAAAATTGATCGGTGCTGGTCTTGCCACAATCGGCCTTGCCGGTGTTGGCATTGGTATTGGTAACGTCTTTTCTGCCTTTATCACGTCAGTCGCTCGTAACCCCTCTGCACAAGCAACGGTTTTCCCGTTCACGATGCTGGGCTTTGCGCTGGTTGAAGCCATCGCATTGTTTGCGCTGCTGATCGCCTTCTTGATTCTGTTCGGTTAAGCCTGAACCCTTCAAGACCAAACGGAAGCGCGTATTATGCCCCAACTTGACGTTGCCAGTTATCTGCCCCAGTTCGTATGGCTGGTGATTGCCTTCATCACGCTTTATTTCCTGATGTCACGGATGGCTTTGCCACGCGTTGGCGATGTTCTGGAAGAACGTGGAAAGCGCCGGGAAAAAGATCTTTCCCGCGCCGAAGAACTGCAAGCTGAGGCCGAAGCCGCCGAACAGGCTTATGATGCAACCCTGGCCAAAGCCCGCGCATCTGCCCATGACAAGGTGACAGCCGATCTGGCCGCTGCCCATGACCGCACGGAAGCGGCCATTCATGAT
Organism: Rhodospirillales bacterium; assembly: GCA_018666775.1. NCBI lineage: Bacteria > Pseudomonadati > Pseudomonadota > Alphaproteobacteria > Rhodospirillales > Rhodospirillales bacterium. Next base: position 216,386 of record JABIXC010000007.1, read on the forward strand.
CTCGACCAGAAATTGGCCGAAAAAGTGGGCAAGGCCGAAAAAGAAATCGGCGCTGCACGCGAAACCGCCATGGCTTCGGCCACCGACATTGCAGCAGAAGCTGCACAATTGGCGGCGGAAAAGCTGGCTGGCTTAAAAGTCGATGATGCATCCGCCAAAGCCGCAGCAGTTGCTGCATCGGGGGCACGGTAATGTTTATCTCTAATGCATACGCTGCAACCACCCACGCACCCGGTGAGCTGGCATTTTACGAACATCCAGAAATTTGGCTGTTGGTATCGTTTGTGATCTTCATTGCGTTGATCTCAAAGCCTGCATGGAAACAAATCTCTGCCGGTCTTGATGCACGGTCCGATGCCATTAAGGCTGAACTTGATGAAGCAAGACTTCTTCGTGAAGAAGCCCAAACCGCATTGGCCAATTTCCAGCGCAAAAGCCGCGATGCCGCCAAAGAAGCCAAACGCATTCTGGCCCATGCCGAAGACGAAGCCAAACGCATCACCACCGAAGCCGAAGTGGCATTGGCAGAAACCCTGAAGCGCCACGAAGCGCTGGCCCAGGACCGCATCGAACAATCCCAGGCACGCGCCATCGAAGAAGTCCGCGCCGAAGCCATCGAAGTCGCCCTTGCCGCCACCGCGCGCATCCTTCGCGAAAATCTGGATGAGCAAAAATCCGACGCGCTCATCGATGCCGCCGTACAGGAATTGCCCTCCAAATTTCAGTAATCCCTAAACACCACCCAAACAAAAACCCCGGCTAATTGACCGGGGTTTTTGTTTGGGTGTGTTATTTCAACGTGACCTATTCCCCATCCGGTTTCCACCGCAGGACCGGTTGCCTTGCAGCCCGGGTTTCGTCGAGGCGGCCGCGGGGGGCGTGGTGGGGGGCGGTGTGGAAGGCATCGCTGCCACCGGCAATCAGGCGTTCTTTCAGGCCCACCACGGCCTCGATAAAGCGGTCCAGTTCGGCCTTTGGTTCGGTTTCGGTCGGTTCCAGCAGCATGGCGCCGTGGACCACCAGCGGGAAATAGATGGTGGTGGGATGAAAGCCTTCATCGATCAATGCCTTGGCGAAATCAAGGGTGGTGATGTCGAATTCCCGAAGGGCACTGTCATCGAACAGGCATTCATGCATGCACGGGCCGTCATAGGCCGGGCTTAAGGTATCGGCCAATGCAGCCTGCAGGTAATTGGCTGACAACACGGCGTCTTCGCAAACCTGCTTCAACCCATCGCCGCCATGGGACAGCATGTAGGTATAGGCGCGGACAAACATGCCCATCTGGCCATGAAAGGCTTTCAGGCGACCAATGCTGGCCGATGCATCACCGTTTGCTTCTTCGTGGAGCGTAAAGCCATCGTCTGTTGCGATCAGCCATGGCACGGGAGCATAGGGGGCAAGGGCGTCCACCATCACCACCGGGCCACTGCCCGGACCGCCGCCGCCATGGGGGGTCGAGAATGTTTTATGCAGGTTTAAATGCATGACATCAATGCCAAGGTCTGCGGGTTTTACCCGGCCAACAATGGCGTTGAAATTGGCCCCGTCACAATAGAAATAGGCCCCAACATCATGGACCGCATCGGCAATGGCGATAATTTCATCTTCGAACAGGCCACAGGTGTTGGGATTGGTGATCATGATGGCAGCAACATCTGGGCCTAGTTTGGCCTTCAGGGCATCTAAATCCACACGACCCCGCGCATTGGCAGGGATGGGATCAACCGTATAGCCACACGCCGCCGCCGTTGCCGGATTGGTGCCATGCGCCGATTCTGGCACCAGAACACGGCGTCTGGGCGTATCGCCTGCTTTTTCTGCCGCATCGTGGGCTGCCCTGATCACCATCATGCCGCAAAGTTCACCATGGGCACCCGCCGCCGGGGACAGGGCAATGGCATCCATCCCGGTAAGCACGCGAAGCCAATGGCTTACCCCCGCCATCAATTCAAGGGCACCTTGAACTGTGTTCATGGGCTGCAAGGGATGCAGATCAGCAAAGCCCGGCAATCTGGCCATGCGTTCATTCAAACGCGGGTTGTGCTTCATGGTGCACGACCCAAGGGGGAACATCCCCCCATCGATGGCATAATTCTTTTGTGACAACCGCGTGAAATGGCGCACCACTTCGGGTTCGGATAATCCCGGCAAACCGATTGTCCCGGCGCGTTCAAGCCCGCCCAGATGGGAAGTGTGCGTTTCAGCTTCACCCAAATCAACGCCGGTGCGAGCCGGACTGCCTTGTTCAAACAACAAGGGTTCTTCGATCAATAACGCGCGGTTGCCCGACACGGTATCCGGTGCGCCGGGCCCGGAAACACCAGTTGCGCCACCACTGGCGCGCCTGGCACCGCGATTTTGTTCAGACGTGCTCATGACAACACCCCCTTAAGACCGGCGCTTAAAGCGGCGATATCTTCATCGCGGGTGGTTTCAGTGGCGGCCAGAATTAAAACATCATCCAGGCCATCCGCGCCCGGCCATAGTCTGGTGGCGGGGACGCCTGCCAGAATGCCGTCTTTCGAAAGGGTGTCTGTGATGGCCGTGGCATTGCCCTTCAGGCGCACGCTGATTTCGTTGAAAAAGGTTTTGTTTAAAACCTCAACGCCCTTGATGGATGAAAGCTGTTCCTTCAGCGCAACGGTCCGGGCATGGTTGATTTGGGCCAATTGCCGGAACCCGGCTTCGCCCAACAGCGCCATATGGATGGTGAACGCCAGCGCACAAAGGCCGGAATTCGTACAAATATTGGAGGTCGCCTTTTCCCGGCGGATATGTTGTTCCCGGGTGGACAGGGTCAGAACCCAGCCCCTGCGACCAGAACTGTCGGTGGTTTCCCCCGAAATGCGGCCGGGCATTTGACGCACAAATTTTTCTTTGGTGGCAAACAGGCCAAGATACGGCCCGCCAAAATTAAGCCCATTGCCGATGGATTGGCCTTCACCCACAACGATGTCGGCCCCCATGGCACCGGGCGGGGTGACCGCGCCCAAAGAAACCGGTTCTGCCACACCCACAATCAACAACGCGCCCTTTTCGGTGCATACAGCGGATAATTTTGATAAATCCCGCAAATGCCCAAAGGCATCGGGGTTTTGAACCACCACACAGGCGGTGTCGCCATCAAGGGTGGCCTCAACCGATTTAAGGTCTTCATCGCCTTTGACATCAGGGCTGCCCACCACCAGATCAACATCGCCATAGCGCCCCATGGCGGCAATGGTATCGGCCCAATGGGGATGTAAATTGCCAGCCAGCACCACGCGGGACCGGCGCGTGATACGCCGCGCCATCAACACGGCCTCACCCGCTGCCGATGCCCCGTCATAGAGCGATGCATTGGCAATTTCCATGCCCGTAATCAACGCAACCTGGGTCTGGAATTCGAATAAATACTGCAAAGTGCCTTGGCTGATTTCTGGCTGGTATGGCGTGTAGGATGTTAAAAATTCACCCCGCTGGATCAGGTGATCCACCGCTGCGGGCACATGATGGCGATAGGCACCAGAGCCCAGAAAAAACGGGGCGCTGCCGGCGGGCGTATTTTTCCCAGCCATTTCCCCCAGTGTGCGTTCCACCGCCATTTCCCCCTGATGGGCAGGCAGGTCAAAACCATTGGGTTGGCGTGCTGCCTTTGGCACATCCACAAAAAGATCATCGACGCTTTTGGCGCCAATAACCCCCAGCATTTCGGATCGATCCTGATCGGTCAGCGGCAGGTAACGCATCAATCAATGCCTTCCAGATAGGCTTTGTAAGCAGCCGGGTCCATCAAGCCACTGATCGCACCCGCATCAACACCTGAAAGTTTGACAAACCAGCCATCGCCTTCGCCATCTTCGTTGACCTTTTCCGGCGTGGCGTTCAGGGCGTCATTCACCTCAGCCACAGTGCCATCAACCGGGGCATAGACCTCGCTTGCGGCCTTGACCGATTCAACAACAGCCATTTGATCGCCAGCGACGAATGCTTTGCCAACATCTGGCAATTCCACATAGACCACATCGCCCAATTGTTCCTGGGCATAGACGCTGATGCCGACGGTGGCAATGCCGTCTTCGACCTCAATCCATTCATGTTCATTGGTAAATCGTTTTTCAGCCATTTTATTCTCCCGATCAGGCTTTGAAATAATGATGTTCTACAAAAGGCAGTGCTACCACACGGGCAGCCACGTCCCGACCCCGAACCCGCAGCAACAATGGCGTGTCTTGGGCTGTAAATTCGGCTTCGACGTATCCCATGGCAATAGGCCCGCCAAGTGTTGGCCCAAACCCACCCGATGTGATGGTCCCGATGACGCGCCCATCGGTAGCGACGATTTCTGTGCCGTCGCGCGCCGGGGCGCGGCCATCTGGCAGGATGCCCACACGCTTGCGGGCGGGGCCATGTTCAAGTTCTTTGCCAATGCGGTCAAAGCCTGGAAAGCCGCCTGCACTGCGGCGGCGCTTGCTGATGGTCCAGTTCAGACCCGCTTCAATGGGGCTGGTGTCCAGATCAATGTCATGGCCATACAGGCAAAGTCCCGCTTCAAGACGCAGGGTATCACGCGCCCCCAAACCAATGGGCGCTGTTTCAGGGGATTTCAAAAGGCGCTTTGCAAAGGCTTCGGCAATTGAGTTGGGGACAGAAATTTCAAACCCGTCTTCGCCGGTGTAGCCAGACCGGGAAACATAACAATCGCCACCACACACCTCTACCCGTTGGGCGGTCATGAATTTCATGGATCCGACACCGGGAATAAATTGAGCCAGAACATCCACCGCACGGGGGCCCTGAAGGGCCAGCAACGCGCGATCTTCCATCAAAGTGATGGTCGCATCCCCGCTCAGATGTTTTGTGATATGGGCCATGTCTGTGTGCTTGCACCCGGCATTCAGAACCAAAAGATAGCCATCATCCATTTTCGTCACCATCAGATCATCGATGATGGTGCCCTGATCATTGGTCAACATGGTGTAGCGCATGCGTGATGGTTTTAAAATTTCAATGTCACCCGGCACCAGAGATTCCAGAACCCTGACCGCATCTTTGCCCGCAAGCATCGCCTGGCCCATGTGTGACACGTCAAACAGCCCGGCGTAGGTGCGGGTGTGAAGGTGTTCTTTCATAATCCCCATGGGGTATTGCACGGGCATTTCATAGCCCGCGAACGGCACCATTTTGGCACCCAGTTCAACATGCAGATCATAAAGGCAGGTTCTGGAAAGGGCAGTTTCGGCGCCCACAGCCACGTCATTCGACACCTAAATCTCCCATCCAAAGGTTGCGCGCAGTCTACAGCCAAGCCCATCGGGAACCACTTTCCCCAAGGCCCGTCCGCCCACTGCCCCCTCTGTCTTGGAACCTGAAAGATTCACCGCAAAATTCGGCTTACATCTTCGGTGAGACAACGGTTGCGTTGCCTGCTTTCCAGAGTGTCACATCCCTGCGGTCCATTTGCCTGAGAGTTTCCGAGGCTGTTGCTCCTTCGGCGCCGGCCTTTGACCTTTCGGCCCAAACCGGTCTCTCCCACAGGGATCATTTGACGATTCTAAACAATACGGGGCATCTTACCCGCCCGCCCGCTCGGGTCAACCACGGCGGACAAGTTATCCACAAGGAATCATGGCTGTATTCTTTAACGCGGATATTGTCCATCAGGATGTGAGGCCCCGGGCGCCATGGCCCCCTCCGGCAACCGTCCCGGCAAGTTAAGCCGCCGTTTCTTGCGGTTTAGGTCAAGCTCTCCGGAACCGATCTGGAAGCCCCCCAAGATGACGTATTTGCTGGCATCGGGATAGTAAGCGGAGAAGGGAATGACCTGATCCAGACTTTCCGTGATGGAACCCTTATCGACATTGACCGGGAACACCAGGTCTGCATCGAACACTTCCTTGGCAAGGATGTTCCGTTCCGGGTCCATAATGGCGATAAAATATTGCATTTTTGCGTGCCGCGTCTCATCCGCAGGGCCACGCCGGGCCACAATGGTCAGGTGCATGTCCACCTGCACCTCACGTTTTTTGCGGTTGTATTTGCACTTGGTCGCAATTTCATGGAGCCGCGCTTCATACAACAGGTCTGAGAGATCCCGACCTGCACCGGGCCGAAATTTCGTGACCTTGCCCGCATCTTTCAAAATCACAATCTTTGGACACGGTGGCGGGGGCTTTTTGGACCCGAGTATCCCACAGGCACCAAGCAGCCCGATCACGGCCAATAAGGCCACAACCAGTCCCGGCCTAAAGCGCAACATGGCTGCCATCACAATAGGGTGCATCGGTTGTGCGCTTGCACCCGCAAAGATAAAGCCGCATGGATTCCGCCACTTTCACGGGTTTAGGCTGGAATTCGGTACCTTCATGGGAACCATCACAGAAAGGCTGTGCTTTGGAACGCCCACAGGCGCACCACTGGTATTCCACGCCTGCCTCTAGATCGACTTGGTAATAGTTTTTTCTTGGCGTTTCTGGTTCAGCCATTCCATGCTTCCCTTGTTCCAACAGCTATGTTTATCTGACCCGGTTATTTGTAAAAATAGCTCATTCCTGCTTGATTTAAAGGCGAAACATCAGGAATTCATACAGAAACCCATTAAGGACGCTATGGCGAATACCCCATCATCGCAGCAAAAGCCACCATTGCTGGTTCTTCTGGCCAATCCCCGGGGCTATTGCGCCGGGGTTGAACGGGCCATTCAGATGGTTGAGGCCGTCTTGCGCCAGCGCGAAGAGCCGGTTTATGTTCGCCATGAAATCGTCCACAACCGCCATGTGGTTGAAGAGCTTGAAGCCAAAGGTGCGGTTTTTGTCGATGAGGTTTCCCAAATTCCCAGCCAAGCCGTTGCCATTTTTTCGGCCCACGGGGTTGCGCGGCCCGTCGTCAAAGAAGCAGAGGCACGGGGTCTGGAATTTCTGGATGCCACCTGCCCTCTAGTCAACAAGGTTCACAACGAAACCCAACACCACCACGGCCAAGGCCGTCATGTGCTGTTGATTGGCCACAAGGATCACCCAGAGGTGATCGGCACCATGGGCCAAGTCCCCGTCGATGCCATGACCTTGGTGGAAAACATAGAACAGGCCGAAACCGTCAACGTGGCCGATGAAACCAGCCTTGCCTATGTCACCCAAACCACCCTGTCCGTCGATGATGCCGCCACCATCATCGAGGTACTTGAGCGTCGTTTCCCGGCCATGATTGCGCCCAACAAGGCCGATATCTGTTACGCCACCACCAATCGTCAGGATGCAGTGCGGGCCATCGCACCGAAGGCCGATGCGTTGCTGGTCATCGGTGCCCCCAATTCATCAAATTCCAATCGACTGGTCGAAGTTGCCCGGAATTATGGATGCAAAAAATCGGTGTTGATTGAGCGGGCATCCGACATTGACTGGGATGATTTTGAAGACGTGCAGACCCTTGGCATAACGGCAGGTGCATCGGCACCAGAAGTTCTGGTACAAGAAGTGATCGAAACCTTGTCTATGCGCTTTCAGTTGCGCATTGAAGACGTTACCGTCAGACAGGAAGACGTTGTTTTTTCCCTGCCCAAGGGACTAGAAGATTAAGTAAAATCCAGTTGAAACAAGGGTTTGTCTGATTATGGCAGTGTATACAGAAGTCAATGATGATGAGCTGAGTGCGTTTTTGACCCAATACGATTTGGGGCAATTGTTATCGTATAAAGGCATTGCGGAAGGCGTGGAAAATTCCAATTTTCTGCTCCAGACCGATCAAGGCAACTTCATCCTGACCCTGTATGAAAAAAGGACAAAAAAGGAAGACCTGCCCTTTTTTCTGGACCTGATGGATCATCTGGCAGCATCAGACTTTGCCTGCCCCACCCCGGTTCATGGCCGTGATGGGAAAGCGCTGAAGACCCTGGCAGGACGGCCAGCCGCCATTGTCAGTTTCCTGAATGGCGTTTGGCCACGGCGTATCCAGCCCTATCACACCGCAGCCCTTGGCAAGGCCATGGCCCAAATGCATCTGGCCAGCGAAGCCTTCACCCAGACCCGAAGCAACGATCTTGGGCTTGCCCAATGGCGGCCCTTGTTTAACCAGATCAGCGCAAACGTCGATGATATTTCGAAGGGGCTCGGCGATGAAATCATGACAGAACTGGATGCGCTGGAAGCCAATTGGCCTGAAGGCCTGCCGCACGGCATCATTCATGCTGATCTTTTTCCGGACAACGTATTTTTTCTTGGCAAAGATTTTTCGGGCTTCATTGATTTCTATTTTTCCTGCACCGATTCCTATGCCTACGATCTCGCCATTTGTCTGAATGCCTGGTGCTTTGAAAAAGACAACAGCTTTAACATCACCAAGGCCCGCCACATGTTTCAGGGATATCAAAAGCTGCGCCCCCTTGTTGCATCGGAACTGGCGGCGTTGACCTGGCTGGCCCGGGGGGCGGCCATGCGGTTTTTACTGACCCGTCTTTATGACTGGATCAACCATCCCGAAGGCGCCATGGTCACGGCCAAAGACCCCAAAGAATATTTGAGCAAATTGCGGTTTCATCAAAGGCTGTCCGGGCCCGGAGCGTATGGGCTTGATGGCTGATAACACCCTGGATTTTTCCGAAAAAGACGATGACGGCGTCCTTGATATCTTTACCGATGGGGCATGTTCAGGCAATCCCGGCCCCGGCGGTTGGGGCGCGCTTCTGCGCTGGGGCCGCACCGAAAAAGAAATGAATGGTGGCGAACCTGAGACCACCAACAATCGTATGGAATTAATGGCCGCCATCATGAGCCTTGAAAGCCTGACCCGCCCGGTCAAGGTTCGCGTACACACCGATAGCCAGTATGTGCGCAATGGCATTACCAAATGGATCACCAATTGGAAACGCAACGGCTGGAAGACTGCTGCAAAAAAGCCGGTGAAAAATGCTGATCTTTGGCAGCGGCTGGAAGATGCCGCCAACAAACATAGCGTCGAATGGCATTGGGTCCGGGGCCATGACGGACACGTGGAAAACGAACGCGCCGATGAATTAGCCCGGGACGGTGTGCCCCGGCGCTAATTCAGAACGTTTTTAGATGTTAAAGGGCGGCCAGGATCGCTTCTGCGCTAGATACATCAAAGGCACCCGCTTCTTCCACATTAAGAACACTGACCGTGCCATCATCGACAATCATGGCATAGCGTTGTGAACGCGGGCCCATGCCCTTGGACACCAGATCAAGACCAAGACCCAGTTCATTTGCAAAAATGGCGGAGCCATCGGCCAACATCGCAACCGCGTCTCCTGCATTCTGGGACGTGCCCCATGCATCCATGACAAAGGCATCGTTCACGGAAACACATGCAATTTCATCGACACCTTTGGCCTTAATAGCATCAGCATTTTTGATGAACCCGGGCAGATGTTTGGCTGAACAGGTGGGGGTAAATGCCCCGGGGAGGGCAAAAATAACCACCTTGCGGCCTTTGAAAAATTCGTCCGTGGAAACCTGTTCAATTCCATCTGCGGTTTTCTGTTGAAGGGATAGGGAAGGTATTTTTTCGCCGACTTTGATGGTCATGGGGCTCTCCTGATGTGTGAATGATTATCAACTGCGAATGTTTCGCAAAATTTTGGCGCAAATACAAACACATTTAACAGAGATTATTTTTTTAAGCCCGCACGGGTAAAGGCATCCATCACCCGGGCTTCGGTCAAAAGTTCGGGCAGGGCAATGCCCGATGGTCTACCTGGGCCATAAACCACATTAAACGGAATGCCAAAACGGCCAAACCGTTGTAAATAAGCCGAAATTTCAGGATTTGGCCGGGTCCAATCTGCCCGCATGGCAACGACATTGCCGACCCCAAGATGATGGCCGACCCTACCGCGATCAATGACCAAAGCCTTGTTGACCTTGCACGTCAGGCACCAATCTGCCGTCACATCGACAAAAACCACCTTGCCTGCCCCGATCAGATTGAAAATCTCGACCTTATCAAATGCCTTCCAGGCAATTTTTTCAGGGGCTTGGGTCTGGTGGCCGGGGGGACTGATCAGGGTCCATAAAATAGACCCCAGCCATACCGCCGTCAGGATCAATGCCACGCCTAAGGTCTTTCGCAATCCACCCATCCATGAACCCGGACGCGGCAGGCTGGTGGCCAGCCCCGGCCATGCAGCCACCATCAGATAGGGTGTCGCCAATCCAAGGCCCAGCATTGCAAACACCGCCATGATCTCAACCGTTCCCTGGGTCAGGGCGAAGCCTATGGCAGTTCCAAGAAAGGGCGCTGAACAGGGCGTTGCCAAAAGGGTCGCAAATGCGCCTGTGGCAAAGGCGCCGCTTAAACTTTTGCCACCCCCGCCATCATTCCCCGCCATGGTGCCAATGAATCCCGGTAGGCGAATTTCAAACAAGCCAAAAAGATTGGCCGCAAACAGGCCTAGAACGACCATCATTGCGCCCAGAAACCACGGCTCTTGAAACTGGGTGCCCCAGCCGACTGCCGCACCCGCACTTTTAAGGGCAATGGCGCCACCCGCCAGCACCATGAATGAAAAAATGATCCCGGCCGATGTTGCCAAAAATCCACGGCGTACCTGGAATGCATCACCCCCGCCGTGGCCCACGACGGACAGAACTTTCATGGAAAGAACCGGCAACACACACGGCATGAGGTTGAGAATCAGGCCGCCTAAAAAGGCGATGCCCAAAATTAACAGCAATGCCATTCCGGTTCCGGCATTTGAAGCCCCATTGATCCCGGATCGCATTGGCGGTGAAACAGTTTGCTCAACCGCGTTGCCTTGATCGCCCAATGTCAGGGTTAAGACCGGGGCCTTTGGAAAATTGCCCCCAGCTGCAAAAATTGGAACGCGGACCAGCGCTGTTTTCCGGTCATTGGAAAAGCTCACCCCGGGTGTGCCAAACCGCAAACTCGGCGGACCTTCGACCAGCACCAATGGATCACTGAAACGCGTGCGGTTTGCTGCCAAAAACTCCAGCACAGACGTTTTTTGCGTATCTTTTTTTGATGTAATAATAGATGCACCCTTGATGGAAAATGCCATCGAAGATGAATTTTGGGCATTGGCAATTTTTGGCACACGCGCTCGATACCGTGCCAAATCATCCCTATGCGGTGTGGCACCGGGCGATACTTTGGCACTTGGTAAGACCAGAGACAGGGTCGCATCATAAGGAATGCAGACCTTTTCACAGATCAAATACGAAACTTTCGCCCGCAGCACGGCCGGCGAGTTTGCATCATGGGCCCTAAAATCGATGGGCAAAATTACATCATTGCTATAGACGAACGTCGTCAGCCCAAAAAGCGAATAGCGTTCCGGCAGGGGCCAATGAACCGTCCCATCTTTGAAATTTTTCGATCCCGTCCAGTTGATCCGGGGCGGCACACCGGCATCGCCGGGAGAACGCCAATAAACTTTCCAGCCCGGCAGCATCCGAAATTGCAGCCCAAGGGCTGCTTTCCCATCGGGCCCCAAATGCGTTTGCCCGGCAATCAGGCGCACCGATGACTGATCGGTTTTGACCCAATTGGAAGAAAATGGCTCAGCCTGAAGGGCGGGCGCATAAATCGCGCAAAAAGCCAAAATGCCGCCCCATGACCACAAAATTATCTTTTTAAACAATGGGTTATGAAATCCTGTTTATTCAAATCAGAGAATCTGACACCTTTTTAGACCATTTTTGGCCAAAGTTGGGTCACCTTCGATCAATTCATTGTTATGATACCCTTGTTTTTGGGCCTCATCATAGCGAAGTTGGAACCATGGAAGACGAAAACGAAAAACAAAATCCAGACGGTTATTTAAAGGGGCAATTCCTGATTGCCATGCCCCAAATGGCAGACCCCCGTTTTGCCCAGGCCGTCATTTATATCTGTGCCCACACCGAAGACGGCGCCATGGGGCTTGTGATCAATCAGGCCATCGATTCCATTACCTTCCCCAAACTTCTGGAACAACTGGAAATAGATGCATCCGAACACAACGACCCGATCCAGGTCATGTTCGGAGGCCCCGTTGAAACGGGCCGGGGCTTTGTTTTGCATTCTGCCGACTACGTCCAGGATTCAACCCTGCTTGTCGATGACACCATTGCCATGACGGCAACCATTGAGATCATCCGCGCCATTGCCGGCGGCGAAGGGCCAAACCAGAGCCTTCTGGCCCTGGGTTACGCCGGATGGGGACCGGGACAGCTTGACCGTGAAATCCAGGAAAATGGATGGCTTAATGTTACCGCAGACAAAGAGCTTTTGTTTAATACCGATGTATCCAGAAAATGGGAAAAGGCACTGGCCAAAATTGGTGTCAGCGCCATCACCCTGTCAGGGGAAGCCGGACACGCATAACCGGGTATCAATTATTTTAGGCTCTTTTGGGCCTTCTGTGCTTTTTGTGCTGCTGCTTCTTCGACCAGAATCGCATACAGGGAATGGTCTTCCCAGACGCCATTGATCTTCAGATATTTTGGCGCCAGGCCCTCTTTTCTAAATCCCGCTTTCTCTAAAACCCTGCAACTGGCTTCATTTCTGGGCAGGCACGCCGCTTCCAGTCGATGCATATAAAGGTGTTCGAAGAAGAATTCCTTGATGCATCCCAAAGCATCGGTCATCACGCCCTGGCGGGCAAAGGGTTCACCCACCCAATACCCAAGGGTCCCCGTCTGGGCAATGCCGCGTCGCACGCCGGAAAGGGTAATGCCCCCACATAATCTTTCATTGTCGCGAGAAAAAATGAAAAAGGCATAGCCATACCCCGATTCCCATTCTTCGGCGTAATACCCCAAGCGACGGCGATACGTTGACCGGCTATGGCTGTCACGGGTCCATTTTGGCTCCCACGGCACCAGAAAATCCTTTGAGCGTTCACGAAGGGTTGCCCATTCCTGCCAATCATCATCATGGGGGGGGCGAATAAAAATAGACTGGCCATCTATCCGTTCATCAACAGGCAATTTGGGTGATGCGCGAAAGATATCAAACATGTTCTACTCCGCGGGCTCCATCGCCTCAAGCTGGCTTGTCGGGCCAAGGGCGGCCAAGGTTTGGGGACCAGAAAACAACCGCTGGGCCACCCGATTAATGGCCTCGCCATCCACGGCATCAATTTTTTCAACGATTTCTTCAACGCTTAAAGGTCGGCCATAAACCAGAATATGCTGCCCCAGGCGCTCAGCTCGGGCACGGGTATTTTCCAGTGCCATCAAAAGCCCCGCCTTCAATTGGGCACGGGAACGGGAAATTTCATGCTCGTCAATTTTTTCACCAATACGTGCCAACTCATCGCGCACCACCGGCAAAAGCTCTGACACTTTGTCACCGCCAGTGCCCGCATAAATGCCAAACAACCCGGTATCACGATAGGCCGCGGCAAAGGAATAGATGGAATAAACAAGGCCCCGCTTTTCACGAATTTCCTGAAACAACCGCGAAGACATGCCGCCGCCCAAAATCGAAGACAACACCCCATTGACGTAATAATCGGGATCACCATACGGAATGCCATCAAACCCAAGAACCAAATGCAATTGTTCCAGATCACGATTAACCACATGCCGCCCGCCCTTATACCGGCCGGGTTCGGTGTCAATTTTGGCCTTTGGTGATAGCCCCGCAAAAGCATCTTCGGCCAACCTGACAAAGGCTTCGTGGTCCACCTTGCCCGATGCCACCAAAACCATGCGATCAGCGCCATAATGATCGGACATATAACCTGAAATCGTTTCCCGGGTCATGGCTTTGATGCCATCTGCAGTGCCAAGGATGGAGCGGCCCAAAGCCTGGGCTGGATAGGCCGTTTCCTGAAAATAGTCAAAAATCATATCATCGGGGGTGTCTGCACATTGGCCGATTTCCTGGATCACCACCGCCCGTTCCCGTTCCAGCTCTTCTGCTTCGAACGTGGAATTGAGCAAAATATCGGACAAAATATCGACCGCCATTGGCATGTCGTCGCTCATCACCCGCAGGTAATAGGCCGTATTTTCCCGGGATGTATACGCGTTGATCTGGCCGCCCACGGTTTCAACTTCATCCACGATGTCCTGGGATGAACGGCGTTTGGTTCCCTTAAACGCCATATGTTCCAGCATATGGGAAACACCGTTTACACCCGCACCCTCGTCTCTGGCGCCGGTACCAACCCAAACCCCAATGGCGGCGGTTTCGACATGATCCATCCTGTCGCTGACCACCTTCAGGCCACTGGACAGGGTACTGATTTCAATGCTCATGCTTTTGTGCCCTTCAGGGTTTGGCGAACAAATTCCTGCACGCCGCCCAAATCAGCGGGCAGCACCTGAAAGCGTTCAACACGTTCGTATAAATCTGCCATATGGGGCGGCAATGGCGGCGTAATACCCGTCGCTTTTTCCACAGCATCGGGGAATTTTGCAGGATGGGCCGTCGCCAAAGAGACCACGGGGATATCCATGGAAAGGGTCCCATCTTTGCGCTTGGACCTGGCACCGGCCACAGCAATGGCCGAATGGGGGTCCAATAATTCACCGGTTGCCGCATAGGTCGCACGGATTTCATCCAACACGCCCGCATCATCCAACCGAAAGCCCGTGAACACCGATTTTGCTTCGGCCCAGCCTTTTTCATCCAAAGCCAATTCCCCGGTATCGGTAAATTTGGCCATTTGTTGGGCCACCCGTGATCCATTGCGATCCAAAAGATCAAACAGGAACCGTTCAAAATTTGAGGCCACTTGAATATCCATGCTGGGGGCAAGGGAGGGGTGCACATCACCCAATGTCATGACGCCGGTGTTAATCAGGTGCGACATAATATCGTTGGCATTGGTTGCCAGAACCAGTTTTTCAATGGGCAGGCCCATGGCGCGCGCCACATAGCCCGCATAGATATTGCCAAAATTTCCCGTGGGCACCGAAAAAGCCAGCTTCCGGTCTGGTGCCCCAAGGGCGGCCCCGGCCACGAAGTAATAAACCAATTGGCCCAAAATACGCGCCCAGTTGATGGAATTCACCCCCGACATAGAAATGTCGTCGCGAAATTTAGTGTCGTTGAACATGGCCTTTAACAAGGCCTGACAATCATCAAAGGTGCCATCAATGGCAATGGCATGGACATTGGGGGCATCGATACAGGTCATCTGGCGACGCTGCACCTCTGACACCCGGCCATTGGGATAGAGCACAAAAATATCGATGGCATCGCGGCCCTGCATGGCATCAATGGCCGCAGACCCGGTATCGCCTGATGTGGCCCCGATGATGGTCACCCGTTGCCCGCGCGTTGTCAGCGCATGGTTAAACAGATTGCCCAACAACTGCATGGCGTAGTCTTTGAATGCCAGGGTAGGGCCGTGGAACAGTTCCATCAACCACAGGTCTGGTTCCAATTCCTTCATGGGCGCCACGGCCGCATGGGTGAATTTTTTATACGTCTCAGCGACGATATCGCCATAGGTTTCTTTATTGATGGAATCACCAATAAACGGCTGCGTCACCCGCAATGCCACCTCGGCATAGTCCAGCCCCGCCAGTGCCGACATATCGCCCGCGCGCATAACGGGCCAGGATTCGGGCACATAAAGTCCCCCGTCACGGGCCAGCCCCGCCAACATGGCATCGGTGAAATCAAGATCGGGGGCAGATCCCCTGGTAGAAATATAACGCAAAGCTTTTTCTCCGCCCCGTACATTGGGGATAAATCGGTCTAGAGACTACCCGCGCCTATGCTTTCAGGCAAGATAGCGGGAAGCCAAATGGGTTTTGAAGGCTTGCGCCCCCAAAGGCGCGCCGGTGGCACGGGTTAACACGTCATCGGTGGTCTCAAACGATGCCCGTTCATGGACATTTTTGCGCAGCCAGTCAAGCAGGAGCGAAAAATCACCTTTTGATAAAGCTTTAGCGATTTCTGGGTGGGCGCGGTTGGCGGCTGCAAACAACTGCGCCGCCGCCATGGCCCCCAAGGTATAGGTTGGGAAATAGCCCCAGGCCCCGTCATACCAGTGGATGTCTTGCAAACAGCCTTCGCCATCATTTTTAGGGGTCACCCCCAATAATTTGCCCATTTCTTCGTTCCAGGCATCGGGCAGGTCTTTCAGCGCAAGATCGCCAGACAAAAGTGCCCGTTCCATCCGAAACCGCAAGATCACATGGGCGGGATAGGTCGCCTCATCTGCATCAACCCGGATCATGCCGCGTTCTACCCGCACATAATGGCGATGAATATTTTCAGGTTCCCAAGCTGGCCCCGTGCCCCCAAATGCTTCGGCCATCAACGGTGCTGCAAAGGCGATAAAGTCTGCCCCCCGGCATGCCTGCATTTCCATGATCAACGATTGGCTTTCATGGAGCACCATGCCGCGCGCACTCCCCACCGGTTGGTGACGCCATTTGGCGGGCAGGCCCTGGTCATACAGGGCGTGACCGGTTTCATGGAGCACGCCCATGATGGCGGGCATAAAATCATCTTCTGAATAACGCGTGGTGATGCGGATGTCTTCGGGCACACCACCACAGAACGGATGATGGCTTTCATCCAACCGGCCATGGCTGAAATCAAACCCCATGGCTCCCATCAAATGCCTGCAAAGGGCGCGTTGCGGTTCAATGGGGAACGGGCCGGTCAGGGCCAAGGGTGGCGGGCTAGCATGTTGGCGGGCCAAAACATCATCGATGAAGCCTGGCAAGAATTCAGCCAAATCATCGAATATCGGCTCAATCAATGCGGCCCGGCCACCGGGTTCAAATTCGTCCAGCAATGCATCATAGGGATCAAGGCCAAGGGCCGATCCCAAAACATCGGCCATTTCCACGACCAGACCATGGACCTCTGTCAGGGCGGGCAGAACAAGGGCGTAATTAGATGTATCCTTGGCTTCGCGCCACAGCATTTCACAGCGAGAACCAGCACCCGAAAGGCTTTCCACCAAACGCGCATCTATGGCTGATGCCCTGATCCAGCGCGTGCGCATTTCCCGCAAATTTGCCTGCTGCCATGGGTCCAGCGCGCGATCCGCCTCTGCTGCGTCAAGAAAATCAGCAATGTCCGGGCTGGTCAGGGTTTCGTGGATCAATACTTTGAGGGTCGACAATTGCCCGGCCCGCGCATTGGCCCCACCTTCGGGCATCATGGTGGCCATATCCCATTGCAACATGCCCGCCCCGTCAGACAGTTTTGAAACCCGCTCAAACCGCGCTTCCAGTTCTGCGTAGGGCGATTTGGCGGCCATTACGGAACGGGGGCTTTCTTTTCACGGTGATAGATGCCGAAAATGACAATCAAGACCATGGCCAATGCAAACCAGGTGATGGCGTATTGCAGATGGTCATTGCGAAAATTAATCCGCGTCACCCCGGCCCGGGGCAGCGTGGATTTAGGGGCAGTCTTATCACCACTGACTTCAACCACCATGGGAAGCGGCACCCCAATGCCCATATGGCTGCCCATGGCATGGGTATCGTATGTCATCCAGAAACCAGTGGCGGGGGTGTTATCGGGGGTGAACATCCGTTTTATGGCGTCTCCCCGGGCAATACCCGTGACGCTAACCGTGCCTGAAACCTGTCCTGATGCGCGGGTTTTTGGGTCTTTGTTTGCCTGTGGCACCCAACCCCGATTAACCAGAACCGGGGGCAATCCATCGCGAATTAACGGCGTAATAACATGAACGCCGACCTTGCCGCGCCATAGGCGCGCTGCCAGATAAATCTCCTTATCGTGGCGAAATTTTCCCGTAACCTTGACCCGTCGGTAATCGGTGCCCTTCACATCCTTAATGCGTGCGCCAAGCGCCATAGGGGTCGCCGCCATGCGGGTTGTCACACGATCCAGCAGATCGCGCTTCCACACCAGCCGATCCATCTGCCAACTGCCAAACATCAATAAAATGCCAAGGGCAATCGCGAAACAGATCCATGCGGTTATGCTAGGCCAACGCCACACCGCAGATGTTATGGAAGAGCCTTCAGTCACGTTCGCGTTCCTCTCTGCGATGATGAAAATGTGTCCCAACCATAAGCCCCTTTAAGGGGCGAAGCATACCCATTGCAGCCACCAAAATAAAAGGTGGCCATATGATCCAATGGACCCAGATTGGTGGATGAAAGCGAAACTCGACGAAAACCGCAAGCCCCACGACCAAAAAGCCTAGAATCATAATGACGAAAACGGCTGGCCCGTCGCCCTGTTCATGGGCAGACAAGTTTTCCCCACATGTGGAACAAGCCTCTGTCACTGTCAGATAACCGTCAAACAACGGGCCCTTACCACAATTTGGGCAACGGCAAAAAAACCCAGCCAAGAAGGGAGAAGTGGACACCGCAGGTTTCAAGTCAGCCACGGTGTCCCTCCATCAGAGTGTCTTTAGGCAGCGCCGCCCCACCAGTAAATGCAGAAGAACAAGAACAGCCAAACCACATCAACAAAATGCCAATACCAAGCGGCGGCTTCGAACCCAACATGGTGTTCAGGTTTGAAATGTCCCTTAATGGACCGGACCAAACAAACCATCAAGAAGATGGTCCCGACGATGACATGGAAGCCATGGAACCCGGTGGCCATGTAGAAGGTTGTGGAATAAATCCCATCTTCAAAGCCAAAGGCTGCATGCGAATATTCATAGGCCTGAATAGCCGTAAACAACATGCCAAGGGCAATGGTCAAGACCAGCCCCATAATCAAATGACGGCGATTGTCCTTGATCAGGGCATGATGGGCCCAGGTCAGGGTCACACCAGATGTCAGCAAGATAAGCGTGTTCAGGAAGGGCAAATCCCAGGGGTTAAACACTTCAACACCCTTCGGTGGCCAGACGCCCCCGATCGCAGCCGTTGGATACAGGCTGGCGGTGAAGAAGGCCCAGAAAAAGGCCGAAAAGAACATCACTTCGGAAGCAATGAACAGTGCCATCCCGTAGCGAAGCCCAATCCGCACCACCGCACTATGGTGGCCTTCGACTTCGCCTTCGTGCACCACGTCTACCCACCAGCGGAAGGCAACGAACAGAAGGGCTGCCAGCCCTGCGAAAAAGACCCATGGACCACCTTCATGCATATACATGATGGCACCCACCGCTATTATAAATGCGGAGCCCGCACCTAAAATCGGCCATGGGCTTGGCTGGACCATATGGTAGGGATGGTTTGCGTGTGTATCGGCCATATTTTTTACCCCTAATTCCTCACGTCACTAAAACAGGTTCAAGTTGATTTAATAAGTATTCCGTATCCCGCCAGGAATGCCGGAAACTTTTTTGGCATCCTTATTGGGCGCACGAAAAAATGTATACGAAAGCGCAATATCACTGACGTCATCCAGCTTGCGATCATTCACAATTTCTGGATCGACGTAAAACGCAACCGGCATGTCAACAGTTTGGCCGGGCTGCAAGGTCTGTTCCGTAAAACAGAAACACGCGACCTTGATAAAATATGGCCCCGCCTTGTGCGGTGTCACATTAAAGGTCGCAACCCCGGTAACGGGAACATTGCTCAGATTCTTTGCCCGGTAATACGCCAGGGTTTCTTCGCCGAGCTTTAGATGCACCTTGTTTTGCAATGGTGTGAAAGACCATGGCAGCCGCGCGTTGACATTGCTCACCAAGGTGACGTCAACGCTGCGTGCAGATTTATTCAAAACGGGCTTGTTGGTTTTCGCAATCTGGGTCGTGCCGCCATAACCGGTAACCTGACAAAACAACCGATACAGGGGCACTGCTGCAAAGGAAAGCCCCACCATAGATGCCACCACGCCAACAGCAATTGTAGCGACGATACGATTGTTGTTCCGAAGCCCCATTAGTTAGACCCCGCCCCGCCCATACGAACGATGGTCAACACGTAGAACAAGACAACCATCCCGGCCAACACACCCATAAGGGCAAGATTGCGCGCGCGAAGGTTTTTGTTGGGTGTGTTTTGATCCGCCATTACAAACCCCCATTCATCAACATGCCATCGGCCATCAGGACGGCAAACAGCAAGAACAGGTACAAAATTGAATATGCAAACAACGCCTTCGCAGCAGCGTCGCTGTAATCTTTCGATGCAAACATCACCCGAAAGGCGCCTACGATAAAGACAAGGCCCAAGACAGACGCTGAAATGCCATAAAGCATTCCGGAATATCCCAACGACCAGGGCAGGATGGTCACCGGAACCAAAAGCAGCGAATAGAAAACCATTTGGCGTTTCGTTGCGCGCGGTCCTGCGACAACAGGCAACATGGGGACGCCAACTTTTGCGTATTCATCTGCCTTGTAAAGCGCCAGAGCCCAAAAATGCGGGGGCGTCCACAAGAAGATGATCGAAAACATAATGACCGGCATCCACGTAACATCTCCCGTCACGGCGGCCCAGCCGATCATTGGGGGAAAGGCACCGGATGCACCACCAATAACGATGTTCTGGGGTGTGCTGCGCTTCAGCCACATGGTGTAGACAAACACATAAAACCCGATGGTCAGCGCCAACAAAGCCGCCGCCACCCAGTTAACCCCAATGCCCATAATGGCCACGGACCCAACAGCAAGGGTGATGCCGAAACCAAGGGCTTCGCCCGGGGCCATCCGTCCTGCAGGGATTGGGCGTTCCCGGGTCCGGGTCATGCCCGCATCAATATCGCGGTCGAACCACATATTGATGGCACCGCTGGCACCGGCACCGACGGCAATGCAAAGCAATGCGATCAACGCCAATACCGGATGCAGGTTGCCCGGTGCCAAAACCAAACCGGCAAGCCCTGTAAACACCACCAGAGACATAACCCGGGGCTTTAACAAAGCCACGTAGTCCCCAACCGCAGGCATCATGGGGGCCTCCCCCACAACACCATTGTCGGCGGTATACAGTTCAGGTGGCAGGGCCGTCTGAGACACCGTGTTTCCTTTATTCCTGCGCTGGCCTAAAGCCGGGGCAGGGTTTCGTGGGTGTGGAACGGTGCCGGTGAGGGAACCGTCCATTCAAGGGTCGTTGCACCTTCGCCCCAAGGGCTGTCTGCAACTGTTTCCTTGGATTTGAACATCTTGTACAGCAGGAGCAAGAACACCAGCGTGGCAAAGCCCGAGATATAGGCACCAATAGAAACAACCATATTCCACCCGGCGAAGGCATCTGGATAGTCAGGAATGCGTCGTGGCATACCCGCCAACCCCAAGAAGTGCATCGGGAAGAATGTCAAGTTCACACCAATGAACAACAGCCAGAAATGCAGCTTGCCCAGGGTTTCCGAATAAGGGCGTCCGCTCATCTTTGGCAGCCAGTAATAGAAGCCCGCAAAGATGGAGAACATTGCCCCCATGGACATGGTGTAATGGAAATGCCCAACCACGTAATACGTGTCATGCAGGGCAATATCCACACCGGCATTGGCCAGAACCACACCGGTAACCCCACCCACTGTAAACAGGAAGATCATCCCCAGTGCGAAGATCATGGGTGTCTTGAACTCAATAGAGCCGCCCCACATGGTGGCAATCCAGCTAAAGATTTTAACCCCCGTGGGCACCGCAATGACCATGGTCGCCGCGACAAAATAGGCACGGGTGTCAACATCCATACCCACCGTATACATGTGATGGGCCCAAACGATGAAGCCAACGAAGCCAATCGCAACCATGGCATACGCCATGCCCAGATAGCCAAAGACAGGCTTTTTGGAGAACGTGGAAATCACCTGAGAGACAATGCCAAAACCCGGCAAGATCAGGATGTAGACTTCCGGATGGCCAAAGAACCAGAACAGATGCTGATACAACAATGGGTCACCGCCGCCTTCAGGCGCAAAGAAGGTGGTCCCGAAGTTACGATCCGTCAGCAGCATGGTAATGGCACCGGCCAGAACTGGCAGCGACAACAGCAACAAAAAGGCTGTCACCAACACCGACCATACGAACAATGGCATCTTGTGCAGGGTCATGCCTGGTGCGCGCATATTGAAGATGGTGGTGATAAAATTAATGGCGCCCAGAATGGACGATGCACCCGCCAAATGAAGACTGAGAATAGCCATATCCACAGCAGCCCCCGGTGAGCCAGCGGTTGAGAGCGGCGCATAAACCGTCCAACCGGTACCGGCACCGCCATCAACCATCGTAGAACCGATGAGAAGCAGTGCTGAGGGGATCAACAGCCAGAAGCTGATATTGTTCATGCGCGGAAACGCCATATCCGGCGCGCCGATCATCAAGGGCACAAACCAGTTACCGAAGCCACCGATCAAGGCTGGCATCACCATGAAGAACACCATGATAAGGCCGTGGCCAGTAATCAGAACGTTAAAGAACTGGTTGTCGCCACCCAGAATTTGGGCGCCCGGCACGGCCAGTTCCATCCGAAACAGGATCGACATGGCACCACCCAGTAGCCCCGCCACAATGGCGAAGATCAGGTACATGGTACCGATGTCTTTGTGATTGGTAGAAAACAACCACCGGGTAATCCCGTGAGGTTTGTGATCGTCGTGGGTCATCGTCTCTGCGGTCATTGCCGGCCTCTCACGTATCGCTTAATTGCTGCCGGCCGCGACGGGCGCGGACCGGGCAAGTTTTATACTGGTGGTCTTGGTTGCGGGCTCTGCCTCGGCCTTGAATTTGACCTTGGCAGTGGCTGTCCATTTGGCAAAATCCGCCTTGGATACGGCGTTAATGGCAATGGGCATAAAGCCGTGATTGATGCCGCACAATTCCGAACACTGGCCGTAATAGACACCGGGTTTGGTAATCCGCACCCAGGTTTCGTTCATACGACCCGGAACCGCATCGATCTTGACCCCCAACGCGGGCACCGCCCATGCGTGGAGGACGGAATTGGCCGTAACCAACACCCTGATATTCGTGTTCACCGGCAAAACAATCCGATTATCCACTTCTAACAGGCGCAATTGTCCGGGCTTGATTTCCGCATCAGGAATCATCTGGCTATCGAAGATAAACTTACCTTGATCAGGATATTCATAGGTCCAGAACCACTGACTGCCGGTGACCTTGAGCGTCATCTCCGGTTTGTCCGTTCTGTCCATATAATAGAGAAGCTTGAGCGACGGGATTGAGATCAACACTAAAATGATGATCGGAACCACGGTCCAAACAACTTCTAATAGCGTGTGATGCGTTGTGCGCGACGGCGTCGGATTGGCTTTGGCATTGAACCGCACCATCACATACACCATGAGTGCCAGCACAAAAATCGCAATCACGAAGATTAGAACGAGCAAGAAGTTGTGAAAGTCAGTGATTTGTTCCATCACCGGCGATGCCGCTGGCTGGAACCCCATTTGCCATGGCTGTGGCCCAGCTGCAATTGCAGGGGCACCAACACCGAACACTGTCAGTGTGGCTACGAACATGACGGATGCAAATTTTCGGATTAACCGCATTCTTGAAATCCTGTCTGAAATCAGGTGAAAAATCTCTTATTCTCGGAAGGGGTACTTCCTTCAAGTCTCGGGCAACCTACACTATGCACATGTATTTTCACAACCCACCCCAAGGCCTTTTTTCCCTTTTTTCTCTATTTTTCGGGGGTTTATGAGAATGCTTCGCATTGGAATAGCATTGATGTAACCTTACCCTTCATTCTCGGGTAAAACTGCGCCAAAACTGCATACCGGATTGATCACCGACCATCCGCGTGGCACCTATAGGATCAACCGACAAGGCGGGCTATGATAGACCATGACTGATAAACCCAATCCTGAAGACCTGTTCTTTTCCCGGACCGACCTGACCCGTTCGGGCGCCGAAGCCATCTTAGCGGGAGCCCTTAACGGTGCCGATGACGGCGAGCTGTTTCTTGAATATTCCGTTTCAGAAAGCTTTTCCTTTGATGACGGACGGTTGCGCTCAGCCAATGCCGACACGTCCCAGGGCTTTGGATTGCGTGCCATCGCCGATGAAGCCACTGGATACGCCCATGGTTCAGAATTTTCCGATGCGGCCCTCAAGCGTGCGGCCGATACCGTCCATGCGGTTACCCGTGGCTATGACGGCACCATTGCTGCCCCGCCACCGGGCACCAACCGCGCGCTCTATAGTGACGACAATCCCCTGAACGAAGTGGCGTTTGAAGCCAAGGTTAAATTGCTGTCAGACATTGATGCCTATTTGCGGGCCCGCGACCCCAGAGTGCGACAAGTCATGGCGTCTTTGTCGGGCGAATGGCGGGCCATAGAAATCATCCGTGCCGACGGTGAAAGCGCCCATGACATCCGGCCTCTGGTGCGGGTCAATATTTCCGTCATGGTTGGCGATGGCGACAAGCAGGAAACCGGCAGTTTTGGCACCGGTGGCCGCACCGGCTATGGGGATTTCATTGCCCCCGATGTCTGGCAGACAAACGCCGATGAAGCACTACGCCAAGCCTTGATTAAACTGGATGCCGTTCCCGCACCTGCCGGTGAAATGGAAGTGGTGTTGGGGCCGGGCTGGCCCGGCATCTTGCTCCACGAAGCCGTGGGCCATGGGCTTGAAGGGGATTTCAACCGCAAAAAAACATCCGTATTCGCAGGGTTGCTTGGCCAACGCGTTGCATCCCCCGGCGTCACGGTCATTGATGACGGCACCATTGAAGGTCGCCGTGGATCGCTTAGCATTGACGATGAAGGTACGCCGACATCGGCCACCACGTTAATCGAGGACGGCATTTTGGTGGGCTACATGCAAGACCGCATGAATGCACGGCTGATGAATGTTAATCCCACGGGCAATGGGCGGCGGCAGGATTTTGCCCACAAACCCATGCCGCGCATGACCAACACATTTATGAAAAATGGCGATTGTGACCCGGAAGAAATCATTAAAAGCATCAAATCCGGGCTCTATGCCGTTAATTTTGGTGGCGGCCAAGTTGATATCACATCGGGCAAGTTCGTGTTTTCTGCATCCGAAGCCTATCTGGTAGATAACGGAAAAATCGGCGCACCCGTCAAGGGTGCAACCCTGATCGGCAATGGTGCCGATGCCCTGACGCGGATTTCCATGGTTGGCAACGACATGAAACTGGACCCGGGCGTTGGCACCTGTGGCAAGGATGGCCAAGGCGTACCCGTCGGCGTTGGCCAACCCACCCTGAAAATTGACGCCCTCACCGTGGGCGGCACGGCTTCGTAATACATGCTCCGAAATTCCCCCCCCTGGATTTGGATTTTGATTTTTGCACTGGCCGCGACCGCCGGTTTGTTATGGCTGGCCGCAGATGCCGGAATGATGCCCGGGGCCACCAGCACTGGCCCGCGCATTGTGCACGGGGTTGTTCTGGTCACCTTGTTGGCATCGGGATTGATCCACGGCGGGCGCATTGGTTTTAAAACCATGCTGGGTGCCGGGTTTCTATGGCTGGCCGTCGGCGCCATCTTGATGGTGATTTACAATTACCGTTTCGCCATGGGGTGGACCGGGGCGTAGAAAATTAATACGCGTATTCTTCGAATGCTCAATACGCGTATTCTTCGAATACCGGGTCCACATTTTCCTGCCAGCGATCATGGTACAGGGCCAGTTTGACCTCTGCCGGGGTTTTACCCCGTTCCAGGATTTCTTCCAACGTTTTCAAATGATAGCTTTCATTGGTGCCGGTATCATCCAATTTTTCCCGCCGCGTCAAACCTGCGTGCGATAGCGCCACCACTTCTGCTGCAAGATCCGCCAAGGGCTTGCCCCTGAATTCAGTGGACAGGGCATGTTTTGGCACTTCGGCGCGCAAGTATTCATGATCGGCCTGCTGCCAGTCTGAAATCAGGGCTGCTGCCGCCGCTTGCGCTTCGGCATCATAAAGCAAGCCAACCCAGAACGCCGGCAAGGCACAAATGCGACGCCATGGCCCGCCATCGGCGCCGCGCATTTCCAGAAATTTCTTAAGACGCACTTCGGGAAACACCGTGGTCATATGGTCTTCCCAGTCTTTGATGGTCGGGTAAACGCCCGGCAATGCCGGTAATTTTCCGGCCATGAAATCACGAAAAGATTGCCCGGATGCATCTATATAGGTGCCATCGCGATAGACAAAATACATGGGCACATCGAGCATGTAATCAACGTACCGTTCAAACCCGAAGCCATTTTCGAACACAAACGGCAGGGTCCCGCAGCGGTCCACATCGGTATCGGTCCAGACATGGCTGCGATAACTGAGATACCCATTGGGCTTGCCATCGGTGAACGGCGAATTGGCAAACAACGCAGTAACGATTGGCTGCAACGCAAGGCCGATGCGGAATTTTTCCACCATATCGGCTTCGCTTTCAAAATCCAGATTGACCTGAATGGTGCAGGTCCGAAGCATCATATCAAGGCCCAGATTGCCCTGGGTTGGCATATAGGCCTTCATGATTTTATAGCGCCCCTTGGGCATCCACGGCGTGTCTTCGCGGGACCATTTAGGCTGGAACCCAACCCCTAAAAATCCAGCACCAATTTCTGCCGCCACCTCTTTGACCTGATCCAGATGCTGATGCACCTCGCGGCAGGTCTGATGCAAGGTCTCCATGATGTCGCCAGACAATTCGAATTGCCCGCCCGGCTCCAGGGTGATGGACGCACCCCCCATGGTCAGCGCGATAGGGGTGTCCCCTTCCAGTATCGGGGTCCACCCGAACCGGGTCAGGCCCTCCAGCATGGCACGAATGGAACATGGCCCATCATAGGGCAACGGCCTGTGATCAGATTGGGCGAAGGCAAATTTTTCGTGTTCTGTTCCGATGCGCCATTGATCCCGAGGCTTCGCGCCACTGGCCAAATATTCAATCAATTCGGTCTTTGACGTAACGGGGGCTGCTTGTGGGCTTGATGGACCAGACATAAAAAAAGCGCTTCCTTAAACTTTGTACATTCCAACTCAGCGAGGGCTCGACCCCACCCAATCACCCAGAACCGCCTGCCAACAGGCAAGGGCCGCAACGGCGGCCGTATCGGCGCGCAACAAACGTGGGCCAAGACTGACAGGGGTAACAAAGGGTAGTTTCTTGAGGGCGTCAAGTTCGGTGACATCAAACCCGCCTTCTGGGCCAATCAAAATTGCCCACGGATTGCTTTTTGTAGCCCCGGGTTCTGTCGCAATCAAAGCTTCGGCAATGGGTGCACCGGAACCCGATTCATCACAAAACATCAAACGCCGTGTCTCATCCCAGCCTTCAAGGACCGTTTTCAGGCCCTTGGGCGCGCGAATTTCGGGCACACTTAATCGGCCTGTTTGTTGGGCCGCCTCTATTGCATTGGCGGCCAAACGATCTGTATTAACCCGCGAAACACTGGTGCGCGCGGTCAATACCGGCTGCAATACCGATACCCCCAGCTCCGTCGCCTTTTGGGCCAGATAATCAATGCGAGCATATTTGATGGGTGCAAAAAGCAACCAAAGATCGGGTTCTGGGCTTTGGGGCTGGCTTTGATCAATCACATCCACCGATGCCCAGCCCTTGCCAAAGCCAGCAATCGTGGCCCGCCATTCACCATGCTGGCCATTGAACACAGCAATCGTGTCGCCCGCAGAAAGCCTTAAAACATGGCGCAAATAATGGGCCTGGGTCGGTTTCAGCCCAAGGCTTTGGCCAGATTCCAGCAGATCTTCGACAAAAATCCGGGTGCGAACCGATGTCGCATCCTTGCCGTTACCACTTGCTTTTCTCTTGCCCATCATTGGCCATCTTGTGATCTATTGTAGGTCAGCCTAAGACTACAACCATGGAACCGCCAGAGCCAGAGCCAGAGATTAAGAACATGACATCAGAGGCCCCCGATTCGGAACCAACCGGCGATATTCCGGAAACAACCCTGTTGCTGCGCGCCATTCCAAAGGCGCTTCATCCCTACGCCCGCCTTGCCCGTCTTGACCGGCCCATTGGCACCTGGTTGTTGCTGTTTCCCTGTTGGTGGTCTTTAGCCCTTGCAGCCCCTGCACCACACCCTGACTGGCCGCTTGAGCAATTTGCCCTTTATGCGGTTTTGTTTGCCATCGGCGCATTGGTCATGCGCGGCGCGGGTTGCACTTATAATGACATTATAGATCGTGATTTTGATGCCCAGGTTGCCCGCACCCGGGCCAGACCCATCCCATCGGGCGCGGTCACGGTCAAAGGGGCTGTTGTTTTCCTTTGCCTTCAATTGTTGCTGGGGCTTGGGGTTTTGATCACCTTCAATGGCTTCACCATCGGCCTTGGCATTGCATCTCTTGCCTTGATCTTTGCCTACCCTTTCATGAAACGCATCACCCATTGGCCTCAGGCCTTTTTGGGGCTGACCTTCAACTGGGGGGCGTTGTTGGGATATGCCGCCATCACCAATGAACTGGCAATGCCTGCATACCTTCTTTACGCAGCCGGGTTTTTCTGGACGCTCGGATACGACACCATCTATGCCCACCAAGACAGGAACGATGATCTGATTGCAGGCATCAAGTCTTTGGCACTGCGTCTGGATGCAAACACAAAACGCTGGTTGGTGGGTTTTTATGGCATGAGCCTTGCCCTGTTGGCGACGGCTGGGCATGCGGCCAATTTACACTGGGCATTTTATGTGATCGGGGCATTGGCCCTGATCCAGCTTTTATGGCAAGTGCTGGATATCCACACCGAAAGCCCCGGTGATTGCCTGCGTAAATTTAAATCGAACCGATTGTTTGGCTGGCTGGTATTGGCAGCCTTGATTGCCGGACAGGTGTTTTAGGCCGTTTCTATAATTTCCATGCCTGAATGTTCAAAGCGGCGCGCGCCCTGGGCAAGGGCATCGGATCGGGCACGGCCCAGGGCTGCATCCTCAATGGATGCCATAATAAACGGGTCCAGCATTTCTTTTGGTGCCAAAACATCGCGCACCAGCCCATGCATTTCTTCCTGCGTCCGGGCGGAAAAAACCCGGCCCGAAGCCGGAACCTCTGCCAGAGAGATCGGCCCGCCATCATGAAGCAAACACCCCACCACCGAAATATAAGCAAACGCCACATCCAATTGACCGATGCCATCAACATCCATTTGGATGCCTGATAGTTTTGCATAGTGATAATTGATCCCGGGCTGTTCGGTCTTGTGCATGATTTGAAGGCAGTCTTTGTCTAGCCAGGTGATAAAGGTTGAAAGCCGTGTTCCAGGAGATGGGAACAGGGTTGCCGGGATTGATCCATAAGCGGTGACATGGGCGTTATAGACAGAATCAAAATCATGCACGTCTGCCCGGGTAACCGGGATCACCGTATCGGGGTGGTTGGTATATTTTCGCGCAAGCTGATCTGGTGCCGCATTTGATCCAGACGCAATAACCGGGATCAACCCGGCAACGTCTTCGGGGCACGGGGTCCATTGCGTTTCGGTTCCCTTGGAAAAAAGATAGGACGCTTTGGGGTGTCCAAAAGGATAGGACTTGGCCCAAGCAAGGCGAAGCCCGTCTGGCGAAGCCCCCATCATTGCCGCCGAAAAGGCCCAAAGGTCACCGAAAACAACGCCCCCACAGTGCGCTTTCGAATAATGGCCGCAAGGCGGGGCGGCGTTTCCATAAGCAAAATTTCGTGAAATGCAGGATCGTGATTCCGGATCACCCCCCTGTAAAAGGACGAATTAACATAGTTGTAAATGGCACTGTCACTCATAAAGTAAAAGGCAACCCCGTCTTTATCCCCAAACCGATACCGCGCAAAACGCCATACCGGGCCTGCTTTTTGATCAAAGCCCGGGCCACGAACGCCAATAATACGCTGGCCTGTAACATTGAAAAAATGCAGCTCAAACCGGGTATCCCTTTTTGCTGGCGCACCTGCGCCCGAGACTTTATTCGTCTCCGTAAACAACAGGTCCAAAATGGCATCGTTCTTTTTGCTGATCCGGGCTGTGTATCCCGTGCCCAAAGACCCGCCGTGCCAGACCCCGACCAACCGTTGATCCACCGCAACACGGGTTTCTTCTGGCAAGGGATATTTTGATTCAGGTACGCAGGCGCTAAGCGCCATCGTGGCAACAACAACCAGAGAAACAAAAAATAATTGTCGGGTGGTCCGCAATGATGACTTCACTGGCAACTCCCTCAATGGGCATAAAACCAGCACGTCTATGCCAGCATGCCCATTATGGCAATTTTCTGGAAATAATCACAAGAACCGGCCTAAAAAAAATCAGGTTTTTTTATCGCCGTCAATAACCGGAGCAGCAGCTCATAGGCTCGGCATTGGCCTGATCAATAACAAAACGGGCATTGCACTGGTCCACCCACTGCCAAGACAGCTGCGAGCTGGCCATTTCAGCCACCTCAAAGGTTTCATAAGACCCGACACGAACTTCATCTGATTTTAAATTTTCAAATTCAGTACTGTCGTATTCACCGCCAACAACAAAATACTGTGTCATAATCTAACCCTCCATTTATTATATAGAACAGGTACAGACCACTTTCCCCGATTAGGGGCCTTACCCGCAAAGGCTAGGGAAAAACCTTTAAAATGACGTAAAGTTTCAAATATGGCTTATTCTTGCTTGCGCGATTTCATAACGGCCCTTGAGAAAAAGGGCGATTTGGCACGGGTTTCAGCGCCGGTTTCCCCAAATCTGGAAATGACTGAAATCCAGAGCCGATTGATCCGTCAAGGCGGCCCAGCGGTGATCTATGAAAACATCGCAGGGCCTGACGCCCCCTTTGAGACACCTTGGCCACGCCGGGTGCTGGCCAACCTGTTCGGCACCGAAGACCGAATTGCCTGGGCATTGGGCCGCGAAGTGGCAGACCTGCCTGCCCTTGGCAAAATGCTGGCGGTTCTGGACCAACCGGGCATGCCTGAAAATCTGGATCAGGTAAAGGCATTATGGCCGGCCTTTAAATCTGCAACCAATGTCCGACCAAAAGTAATTTCATCCCCCCCCTGCCAGGACGTGGTGATCCGGGGTGATAAAATTGATCTTTCTAAATTGCCGATCCAAACGTGCTGGCCGGGGGAACCCGCCCCCCTGATCACCTGGCCATTGGTCGTCACCAAGGCGCCTGAGGGCGATGGCCGGGATGCAAACCTTGGCATTTATCGCATGCAGGTTTTAGGGCGTGACAAAACATGCATGCGCTGGCTTTCAAAACGGGGTGGGGCCAGCCATTTCAAGGCTTGGCAAGATGCAGGCCTGGGTCCCATGCCAGCGGCCGCCGTCATCGGCGCCGATCCCGCCACCACCATTGCCGCCGTCACACCGGTGCCTGAAAAAATTTCCGAATATGCCTATGCCGGATTGCTGCGGGGAAGCCGAACCCAATTGGCAAAATGCGTCACCGTGCCCCTGATGGTGCCAGCGAATGCCGAAATTGTCATTGAAGGCCATGTGTCCTTAAGTGAAACAGCCAAGGAAGGCCCTTATGGCGATCACACGGGATATTACAATTCAGTGGAACCCTTTCCCGTCTTTACCGTGTCTGCCATCACCATGCGCAAAGACCCCATTTATCTGACCACCTATACCGGACGCCCGCCCGATGAACCATCGGTTTTGGCGCAAGGATTGGGGGCCATCTTTACCCCCATGATCCAAAGACGCATCCCTGCCATTACAGATTTTCATCTGCCGCCAGAGGCCTGCTCTTACCGAATTGCCGTGGTCTCTATCAACAAGTCCGAACCCGGATTGGCCCAAAAGGTCATGAATGATATCTGGTCGGCCTTGCCTCAATTCATGTTCACCAAGATGATTATTGTCGTCGATGACGATATTGATATCCGAAACTGGGCCGATGTCATGTGGGCGGTTGCCACCCGTATGGACCCGGTCCGTGATATCACCTTGATTAAAGACAGCCCCATTGATTATCTGGATTTTGCATCCCCCATTGCCGGGCGGGGCGGCAAGGCAGGACTGGATGCCACCAACAAAATAGGCGCGGAAACTACCCGTGAATGGGGAAAGCCGCTCAATATGGCAGAAGACATCGTTGCAGAAGTAACGCGGAAATGGGCCGATTATGGCTTGGATGACCCGGATCAGGAATCAGATTAAAAACTGCGTGGCCAATAACGCAAGGCTACAAATAGCCCCAAGGGGCGGTACCCACAAAGGCACATGAAACGTTCCGGGACCGGGCACTTCCACCCGCTTGGTTGTTCGATGTAATTTCCAAAGCGCACAATTCACCACCGTAAAGACAAACAGATTAACCGCGCTGGTCAGGGTCACAAGACCAACAAAATTGATGACGCCTGCAACGCCTGCAACCGCTGCACCCGATACCAGGGTCGCAAAAAGCGGCGTGCGCGTGCGGGCATTAACATGGCCAAACACGGACGGCACCCATCCCCGTCTTGCCATGCCATAAAGAATACGCGCCAGCATCACCAAGGTGATCAAAATACCATTGGGCACTGCGATCAGGGCGATGACAGAAAGCGTGCCAGATGGCACCCATGACACCCCCTCGACAATCAGCTCCAGCGGCGCGCGTGAACCCGCAAGCTTTTCCATGGGCACCGCCGTCACGGCCACCAAAGCAATGATGCCGTAAATCACGGTGGTGATCAGAATGGTCAGCAAAATTGCCCGGGGCAAAACCCGCCTTGCATCAGAGGTTTCTTCCGCCATGTTGACGATGTCTTCAAACCCTAGAAAAGCAAAGAAAGCTAGA
Source organism: Rhodospirillales bacterium (assembly GCA_018666775.1). Lineage (NCBI taxonomy): Bacteria > Pseudomonadati > Pseudomonadota > Alphaproteobacteria > Rhodospirillales > Rhodospirillales bacterium. The sequence goes on from JABIXC010000007.1 coordinate 248,898, forward strand.
AAAGTCCCAAGGGCAATGCCTGATGCCACAGCAGAAGACGTCGGCATCATGGCTGGGACGATATCGGGCAAATGGATCAACATGGGCACCCCGGCGATGACCACAATGACAAGCCCCAGAATTTCCACCAACGTCATGATGGCCGCTGTCTTGACCGAAGACCCAACCCCGATACAGGCAATCACGGTGAACCCCGCCACTAGCGCCAGGGCAGCGGGTAGCTCCGCCACCTCGATAAACCGATTGAGATAGCCCACAGCACCCCGGGAAAGACTGGCCGCCAAAAAAACACCCACAGCCACCACACAAAACCCGATCAACCGCGACAGGGCATCGGACCCGAAGGCTTCTCTGACATAGACGGCAGCACCGGCGGCTTCGGGATAGCGCACAGATAGTTCCGCATAAGAAAGTCCCGTCAATCCCGCCAAAACCCCTGCCAGAACGAATGAAACCGGAGTCGCAAATCCAGCCACGTCCGCAACAGCCCCCACCAGAACATAAATGCCCGCACCGATTATGCCGCCGAGCCCATAAAGCACCAGCAACCACAGCCCCAGAACCCGACGTAATGCGGGCCCCCGGGATGGATTAGAAAGATTATTTGCAGCCTTAACCGATGTCATCATCCCGCCTTGATAGCACGAAGCGAGGTTCAGGCACACGACACCCCTTACCCCCTTCTTAAAACCTGCATGCTTTCTTTCTTTATGAACGGCCAGGGATTCCCTATAAAGCCTCCATGGATAAAAACCGCACCAACCTGCTTAATGATCTGATCGACCGCGCCAAAAAACTTGGCGCAGACGCAGCGGATGCTGTCTTGTTTGATTCAATCGCCTTGGAACACACCCATCGTCTAGGCCGCACCGAAGGCATCACCCGTGCTGAATCCAGCGATCTTGGCCTTCGCGTGCTGGTTGGCGAGCGCCAAGCCATGGCGGCTTCAACGGACCTCAGCCCAGATGCACTGGACCAATTGGCCGCACAAGCCGTTGCCATGGCCAAAAATGCGCTGGATGACCCTTGGTGTGGGCTGGCGGACCCGGGTGCCCTTGCAAAAGATATTCCTGATCTGGACACCTTGGATGCAGAAGAGCCAACCCCTGAAATTTTACAACAACGCGCCGCATGTGCCGAAGATGCGGCACGGGCCATCAAAGGGGTGACCAATTCCGAAGGTGCCGAAGCCGGATGGTCACGAACCAATGTCGCGCTCTCGGCTTCCAATGGATTTTCTGGTGCTTACGCCGTCACCGGGCACAGCGTTGCTGTTTCTGTGTTGGCCGGTGAAGGCACCGACATGCAACGCGATTATGATTATGACCAAGCCTGCTTTGGTGCCGACCTGCGTGATGGGGCCGCCATTGGAAAACGGGCCGGTGAGCGTGCCGTGGCCCGGCTGAACCCCCGTAAAATGGCCACCGCCGAAGTTCCTGTTATTTTTGACAACCGTGTGTCCGGCAGTTTGTTGCGGGCCTTTGCCGGGGCCATTTCCGGCCCATCGGTTGCGCGGGGCACCAGTTTTCTAAAAGACAAACTAAACGAAAAAATATTCAGCGACGGCATTAACATTATCGATGACCCAAGACGAAAGCGGGGGCACCGTTCCAAACCATTTGATGGCGAAGGCGTTGGCACCACGCGACAGGCATGGGTCAACGATGGCGTTCTTGAAAGCTGGATTATGGATTGCGCATCGGCCCGGCAATTGGGGCTCACCACCACCGGCAATGCGGCGCGCGGCACGTCTTCCCCACCTTCCCCTTCCCCCACCAACCTGTACATGGAAGCCGGTGAAACCGATGTTGCCGCTTTGATTGCCGATATTGAACAGGGCTTTTTGGTCACAGAATTAATGGGCATGGGGGTTAATGGCGTCACCGGCGATTATTCCCAGGGTGCTGCTGGGTGCTGGATTGAAAATGGCGAAATTGCTTTCCCGGTAAGCGAGTTGACCGTTGCGGCAAACCTTAAAGACATGTTTTTGGCAATGACGCCCGCCAATGATCTTGTGTTTCGCACTGGCACCGACGCCCCCAGCCTGCGCATTGAAGGCATGTGCGTCGCCGGAGCCTGAAGGGGTGCAATGGCGCTGGTCACGGGAATCTGGGTCATGGTATGGTTTTTTTAGGACAAAATTGCCCTGAACACAGCGAAACCCGAATAAACGTAGGCCGTAAAAGGATTACCGAGGCTTGACTAAAACGCCAGAAAACAGCGAAAACAGCGAAAACAGCAAGCCGGTCGCGCTTTCAACACGCCAGTTGATGGGACGGTTGTGGCGCGAGCATATCCGGGCCTATACCGTCAAGCTTGGGTTCGCCCTTGTCTGTATGGCGCTGGTGGGCGCCACCACTGCATCCATCGCCTACATCATGAAGCCGGTCATCGACGATATTTTTGTCGCTCGGGATCAGGCCATGCTGCCCATCGTTGCCACCATGATCATGGTCATTTTCATCCTCAAAGGGCTGGCCACATATGGCCAATCGGTGTTGATGACCTATGTCGGTCAACGGGTCATCGCCGATGTCCAGATCCGCATGTTCGGGCACTTGATGAAAGCAGACATCGCTTTCTTTCAGACAAACCACACGGGGCGGCTAATCTCTCGCTTCACCAATGACGTCAATCGCCTGAACGGGGCCGCATCACACGTCTTCATCGGTTTTGGTAAAGATTTTCTGACCCTGATTTTTCTGGTCATTGTCATGTTTGAACGCGATTGGTTTCTGGCAATTTGTTCCTTCTTTATTTTCCCACTCGCCGTCGTTCCCATCGTCAAGATCGGGCGACGCATGCGCCGGGTTTCAACCGATGCCCAGGTTCAATGGGGGAACCTGACAACGCTGTTAAATGAAACCTTCACCGGAGCGCGCCACGTCAAGGCTTATGGCATGGAACAGTACGAAACTACCCGGGTCAGCGACACCATCAACGACATTTTCAGGCTCAACTATAAGGCTGGCATTGCCCGCGCCATTTCCCACCCCATCATGGAAACCCTGGGTGGCACGGCTGTGATGGTGGTCATTCTCTATGGCGGCTGGCAAGTCATTGATGGCGGCAGAACCGCAGGCGATCTGATGTCTTTCATCACCGCCTTGTTGCTTGCCTATGAACCGGTAAAGCGACTTTCTGCCATGAATGCCAATTTACAAGAAGGCATGGCGGCAACGCAACGCATATACGAATTGCTGGACACCAAGGCCGAGATCGTGAACAGCAAAGACGCAACCGAGCTAACCGTCAATGACGGGGCCATCACCTTCAAAGACATTTCCTTTTCTTACGAACCTGACCAACCGGCGGTACAAAACATCAGCCTAAATATTCCCGCTGGCAAGACCGTGGCACTGGTAGGGCCATCGGGAGGCGGCAAATCAACCTTGTTGAATTTGATCCCCCGGTTTTTTGATGTCGGCTCAGGGGCGGTTCTAATCGATGGCACGGATGTCAGGGATGTTACCCTTAAAAGCCTTCGCGCAAATATCGCGCTGGTGTCCCAGGAAATCAGTTTGTTCAACGATACCATTGCTGCCAACCTTGCCTATGGGAACCCCGATGTTCCCCGCGAAGCAATCGAGCAAGCCGCACGCACGGCTGCTGCATATGACTTCATTAAAGCCCTGCCTGATGGATTTGACACCATGGTCGGCGAACGGGGGCTTTCCCTTTCTGGCGGGCAGCGACAACGCATTGCCATTGCCCGCGCCCTTTTAAAAGACGCCCCCATCTTGTTGCTTGATGAGGCAACATCGGCGCTTGATTCCGAATCTGAACGCCAAGTGCAGGCAGGTCTGGACCGCTTGATGGAAGGCCGCACATCTTTGGTGATTGCCCACCGCCTGCCGACCATCGCAAACGCCGACCTGATCTGCTACCTTCAAGATGGCAAAATCATTGAAACCGGGACCCATCAGGAACTTATGAACCAAAACAGTGCCTATGCCAGACTTTACAACATCCAGTTTAAAGGCCCCGCAACTGCTGAACCGGCCAAAACAGAGATTTAGCGTCATGGCAGTGAAAAAAACGAAATCACCTCCGGCATTTGGACACGCGCTATTCGGACGTGGCGGCCCCATTGGAACCCTTTATGCATTCCTGACCACCATCGGCGGTCCCTTGGTGGAATTGCTGCTGCGCAAACGGCTGAAACGGGGGCGCGAAGATGCAGATCGTCTCAATGAACGCCGCGGGATCGCAGGCCTGCCCCGCCCCAAAGGCCCACTGGTCTGGATTCATGCCGCCAGCATCGGCGAGGCCCTTTCCGTGATGCGGCTGGTTGAACGGTTGCTGGAACGCTATCCCGCCCTGAACATTCTGGTGACCACGGGAACCGTTACGTCTGCACGGTTGCTGGGAGAACGATTGCCCGAACGTGCCCTGCACCAATACGTGCCGGTTGACCGCCTGCCCTGGGTGCGCCGGTTTCTCGACCACTGGCATCCAGACACCGCCTTCTGGGTGGAATCGGAATTATGGCCCAATCTAGTTCTGGAAACCCAGACCCGGGGCATTCCCATGGTGTTGCTGAATGCCAGAATGTCTGTCCATTCCTTTGCTCGCTGGCGCCGCCTGCCGGGCTTCATAAGGCCTTTAATGAAAGGCTTTTCTGCCGTGCTGGCACAAGATGAAATTGAGGCCGGGCGGCTGATTGAACTGGGGGCCGATCCCGTTCTGACCCCGGGCAACCTTAAGTTCGCTGCAACCTTATTGCCCGCCGACACCGATGCCTTGGCTGCCTTGAAGGACAGGATCAATGACCGCCCCTGCTGGGTTGCGGCATCGACCCATGAAGGCGAAGAAGAAATCGCGACCTATGTCCATAACCGTCTGGCAGACGACAACAAAGGGCTGCTGACCATTATCATTCCCCGCCACCCGGCGCGTGGGGTGGCCATTGCTGCAAAACTATCCCGGGCTGGCAACACCGTGGCACTGCGCAGTGCAAATCAGGCCATCACGCCAGACACCGGCATCTATATTGCCGATACCCTCGGCGAATTGGGGCTATTTTACCGCCTCTCCGGCATTGCTTTGGTCGGCGGTTCTTTGATCCCCCATGGGGGCCAGAACCTGCTTGAACCTGCCCGCCTTGACTGTGCCATCCTGCATGGGCCGCACATGGAAAATTTCCGGGCCATCGTCAATGAAATGGCCGCGCGCGGTGGGGCCGCAGAAGTTGCCGATGCCGAAGAATTGGTCAAGGCCGTGAGACAACTCCTGGCCAATCCAAAAATGCGCAGCGAAATGGCTGCCGCCGCCGCTGACATTGCCAGCACCAAAGAAGCCATCCTTGATACCGTGCTGAACCATCTGGATACGGTGCTGGCCAGCATCGCCGCCAGAGCCCGTGGGGATGAAACCGCGCCACAAAAAAACAGCCTGAAAAATGGATCCCATGCGGGCCCCTGATTTCTGGCAGACCGGCCTTGGACCCTGGCCTCATATTCTGGCACCACTTGGGTGTCTCTATGGTGCTATCGGTCGGGCAGAACGGTCCTTCACGCGAACGCAAGCTTCTGGTGTTCCCGTTATTTGCATTGGCAACCTGACCGCAGGGGGCACCGGCAAAACGCCTGTGGCCTTAAACATCTGTAACCGGCTTTTATCCTTAGGCATTGATGTTCATTTTTTAAGCCGGGGTTACGGTGGAGACTTACCCGGGCCAATCATGGTTGATCCTGAACATCACACGGTCGAAGACGTTGGCGATGAACCCTTGCTCCTTGCCCGCAGCGCCCCGGCATGGGTGTCCCGCAACCGCATTCAAGGTGCCCATGCTGCGCGCGGCGCAGGGGCACAAGCGCTGATCCTCGATGATGGGTTCCAAGACCCCCACATTGCCAAAGACCTGTCCCTGATCGTCATTGATGGCGCATCCGGGTTCGGCAATGGCCGTTTGATCCCCGCAGGGCCGTTGCGTGAAACTGTCCCCCACGGCCTGAAGCGTGCAGATGGGGTGATCATCATGGGCGAAGACCGATTGGGCATGGCAGCCAAATTGAAAAATGCCTTTGAGGGCCTGCCCATTATAAATGCGCACCTTCGCCCGGTGCTGACACCATCGCCATACAAGGGCAAAAAAATTATGGGCTTCGCTGGCATTGGGCGGCCTGAAAAATTCAGAGAAACCCTTTTGGAAATCGGGGCCAAGCTTGAATCCTTTTATGGCTTTCCCGATCACCATCCTTATGTCGGCAGGGAAATCGCCATCTTGCTGGAAAAGGCAAAGGAATTGGACGCCATTGCCCTCACCACGGCCAAGGACCATGTCCGCATCACCGATGCCGATCAGCGGGAACAAATAGACGTGTTAGACGTGGAAGTCGTGTTCGAAAATGAAGCGGTGCTTAACGCACTTTTGGCGCCAATACTTGCTTCATTGGCGGCACCAGAAATGCCGGATCAAGACGGGTCAGATAGAGATTAACGCGCCAGTCCAGATGGACCCCGGTAGCACGGCCCGTGGCACCCATGGTGCCCATTTTACCGCCCTTTTTAATGCGCATGCCCGGTTTGATCGACACGGTATCTAGATGGGAATAAACCGAATTCAGGCCATATCCGTGATCAATTAAAACGGTCCCCCCGGTGAAATACAGGTTCTTTGCCGCAATCCGCACAATGCCCGCCGCTGCCGCCACAACCGGCGTGCCCTTGGGGGCGGCAATATCAAGGCCGAAATGGGGACGCCGGGGTTTGCCATTCAGCACCCGCTGACTGCCATAAACCCCACTGATCCGGCCCTTTGCCGGCCACATAAATCCCCCATCAAAAAAGGGCTGGTTGGTATCTTTAAGACGCGCAAGTTTGATCTGTCGTCCTTCAGACCGAATGCGCTTCAGGACTTTGGCAGGCGGGCTCACCATTTTTTTGGGCAACCCGTTGATGCGTTGCACCCGGTAGCGGCGTTTTTTAATTTTCAAAACCCGCGTTTCAAGCCTTCCACCGGGAAAGTTTGCCACCAGTTTGACGCGCCTTTTGGCATCGCGGCCAAAACCGATTAGAAACCGTCCGCCTTGGCGCACTGGAACGGGTTTTCCATCCACCGAAATTCTGGTTCCCATCGGCGCATAACCGGTCACCAATCCCCCTTGGACAAATTGGCCGGTTAATTTGAGGGGGCTGACCTTTTGGCGTTCTCCCCCCATCGCGCGGCCGATCATGGAAAGCGCCAGAACAATGACAAGGGCGATTAGAAAGTCGCGCTTGGTTAAACGTCGTCGCTTCATAACAGACTCCCCTGCGCACCGCCGTCCTTATCGCCACCATCACGGGCACGCTTGCGTGGTGGTGATTTCTTTGAGCCAGATTTGCCCCCCAAAACAGCAGGCACGTCGCCATCGCTAAAGCCAATGTTGATCGCCATATCTGGTTCGGTGTCGCTTGCTTTCATAATGGCATCCCCATTGCTGTCGCGGATCACAGCGAACCCCCTTGCCAAAACATTTTCATAGGAATAACTGGCAAGCAATGCGCTAAACCGATCAAGCCGTTCACCCCGGTCCCCAAGAATCCGGCCCGTTTCACGGGTTAACCGAAGCCCCAGACCGGTCAATCGATCCGCGCCATGGGCCAAGCCCAGTTGCAATGCCTGAGGACGGAGCCTGGCTGCAACCGTATTAAACCGGCCTTCAATGCCTGACACAAGGCTGCTTCCCGCCAGATGCAGCCGTTCGCCGCGATCATCAAGGCGTTGGGTGGCTTCTTCCATCATGCGGGTGGGATCGCCTGCAATGCGCCACAGTTGGACCAAATGGCGGTGCTGATCTTCCAGCATGCGGATCACGGATGCATTCAGGCGTGCGCCAAAATCGGCGACCTCGCTGGCCAGTTCCAGACGCACGGGCACGGCCATTTCTGCAGCCGCACTGGGCGTTGGTGCGCGAACATCCGATGCAAAATCAATCAAGGTATAATCGGTCTCATGGCCGACCGCTGAAATCAGCGGAATGTCTGAGCCGGCTGCTGCGCGAACCACGTTTTCTTCGTTAAAGGCCATCAGGTCTTCGATGCTGCCACCGCCGCGTGCCACAATAATCAAATCAGGCCGCGCAATGGGGCCATCGTGTGGCAATGCGTTAAAGCCATTGATCCCGTTCGTGATCTGATCGGCGGCCCCCTTGCCCTGGACCAGCACCGGCCAAATCACCACATGGCGGGGGAACCGATCATCAAGGCGGTGCAAAATATCGCGGATAACCGCCCCTGTCATGGATGTAACGACGCCGATCACCTCTGGCAGAAAGGGCAATTCCTGTTTGCGATCGTCATCAAACAGGCCTTCAAGCGCCAGCATTTTTTTGCGGTCTTCGATCAGCTTTAACAAGGCGCCCTCGCCCGCCAATTCAATGCCTTCAATCACCAATTGGTATTTGGACTGGGGGCCATAGGTGGTGATGCGCCCGGTGACAATGATTTCCATGCCGTCTTCTGGTGAAATCGAAAGCTTGTTCACGGCCCCGCGCCAGCACACCCCGGCGATCACCCCATCGGTATCCTTTAAATCCATATAGACATGGCCACTGGCCGGGCGGCGCAGGCCCGATATTTCGCCGCGAACCCGCACGCGACCAAAATTATCCTCGATGGTTCGCTTGATCGCAGACGATATTTCGCCAACGGTGAAAATCGGCATATTAATCATGCCAGACCCATCACCGTCTGATGGGGGGGTTAGATCGACCATGAATGTCTCTTTATCATGCCAAAACATGTTACAAGACCACCGAAAGCTCGCCAAGGGAGATAATGCGAATGAAAGTACTGGTCATCGGGTCAGGGGGCCGCGAACACGCCCTTTGCTGGGCATTAGCCGCATCACCTTTAACCGACACCCTTTATGGGGCACCGGGAAACCCGGGTATTGCCAACCATGCCACCTGCGTTGATATCGCCGTCGACGACATTCCGGCCATTCGTGCTTTCGTAAAATCAGAAGGGATTGATTTCGTTGTTGTTGGACCAGAAGTCCCCTTGGTGGCCGGATTGGTCGATGAACTGACCCTTGATGGCGTCAAGGCGTTTGGTCCCACCGCACTGGCGGCAAGGCTTGAAGGCTCCAAAGGCTTCACCAAGGATATCTGTACCAAATACAACATCCCCACCGCCGCCTATGGGCGCTTTAGCGATGTTGAAAAAGCCCACGCCTATTTGAAACAAGTCGGCGCACCCATTGTTGTGAAGGCCGATGGTCTGGCGGCAGGCAAAGGCGTGATCATGGCAGAAACCATGGATCAGGCCGAAGCGGCTGTGTCTGACATTTTAGAAGGAAACCGGTTTGGCGATGCCGGTGCCGAAGTGGTGATCGAAGAATGGATGGATGGCGAAGAAGCAAGCTTCTTTGCGCTGGTCGATGGCGAAACTGCCCTACCCCTGGCATCGGCCCAAGACCACAAACGCGTGGGCGATGGCGATACCGGCCCCAATACCGGCGGCATGGGCGCCTATTCACCGGCACCCGTCGTCACCGATGCCATGGCAACGCGCATCATGGATGAGATCATCATGCCAACGGTCCGCGCCATGAAAGAAGAAGGCTGCCCCTATAAGGGCGTGCTCTATGCCGGGCTGATGATCGATGACCAAGGCCCAAAACTAATCGAATACAACGCCCGCTTTGGGGACCCTGAATGCCAAGCCCTGATGGTGCGCCTGCGCTCTGATATTCTGCCCGCCCTCATTGCATCCAGCGATGGCCAGCTTAAAAACGTCGATCTTCGCTGGGTTGATGATGCCGCCATGACCGTGGTGATGGCGGCCAAGGGATATCCCGGCGATTACGACAAAGGCACAGAGATCAAGGGCATTGAAGACGCCGAAGCCATTGATGGCGTCACCGTGTTCCATGCCGGAACCAAGGCTGATGATGGCCGCATTCTGGCAACCGGTGGCCGGGTGCTAAACATCACCGCGACCGCCCCCACCATCGGGGAAGCCCAGACAAAAGCCTATCAAGCCGTAGACAAGATCAACTGGCCCGAAGGCTTCTGCCGCCGCGACATCGGCTTTCGGGCCGTGAACCGTTAGCCGCGCCTGCTTTTAAAGAAATCTTTCAGTAGTTCGCTGCTTTCGCTTTCGCGGATGCCGCCCATGATTTCCGGGCTGTGATGGCATGTTGGTTGCGAAAAAATTCTGGGGCCGTGTTCTACGCCGCCGCCTTTGGGGTCTGATGCCCCAAAATAAAGCCGCCGGATGCGGGCAAAGGATATGGCTGTTGCGCACATCGGGCAGGGTTCCAGCGTGACATAGAGATCACAGCCTGAAAGCCTTGCTGATCCGAGCTTTTTGGCTGCCCGCTGGATCGCCAGAATTTCTGCATGTGCCGTAGGATCAGACCGGGATTTCACCAAATTATGGGCGCGCGCCAGAATTTCGCCGGTCTTGCCATCCACCACCACGGCCCCAACAGGGACTTCGCCGACGCCTGCCCCACGGCGGGCATAGCGGAGCGCCACAGCGAAGGGATCATTCGATTTTTGGGGTTTTTCAGCCATCCCCCAAGAGTGGCCTGAGACGAACCGCACTGCAAGAGTTTTGCCCCGGGCCAGCACCCATGATAAGAATGCGCCATGACCAGAAAACCCCTCATCGGCCTGACCTTCGATCGCGAAGAAGCGGGCCATTATTCAGAATTTCCATGGTATGCGCTTCGTGAAAATTACTGCACGTCCATCACCAATGCTGGCGGGCTGCCTGTGGGACTGCCCCATGATGTTGATCAGGTGCCCGATTTCATGGATGCCCTTGATGGCCTGATCGTCACCGGCGGGGCATTTGATGTGGACCCGGCCCTGTTCGGTGTTACCACCCGCCATGACAGCGTCACCCTGAAGCCCGGGCGTACCGATTTTGAAATTGCCATCACCCGCGCCGCCCTTGATCGCGATCTTCCGATCCTTGGCATTTGTGGGGGGGAACAGCTTTTGAATGTCGCCCTGGGCGGCACGCTGATCCAGCATATCCCCGATTCAATCGAAAATGCGCTGGCCCATGAACAACCCAACCCCCGCGATGAACCGGGCCATGATGTGGAAATTGTTTTAGGCACGAGGCTTCATGCCATTACCCATTGTGATTCTATGGCGGTCAATTCCGCCCACCATCAGGCCGTCGATACGGTTGGGCCGGGCATTGTGATTAATGCCCGCGCACCCGATGGGGTCATCGAAGGGATCGAAGACCCATCGCGTAAATTCTGTTTCGGCATTGAATGGCACCCGGAATTTGAATTAAGCGATGGCGATAAAAATATTCTCAAAGCCTTCGTGAGGGCCGCAACTGATGCCTAAAACACCAGAAAAAACACCAGAAGAAAAACCAGTTAAAGTTGGCGAACGCATTGCCCGGCGCATTGCCCGCGCAGGGGTGTGTTCACGGCGGGATGCGGAAAAACTAATCGTGGCTGGCAAAGTCACGGTCAATGGCAAACCCATCGATAGCCCGGCCCTTAATGTCGTGCCCAATGACACCATCACTGTTGATGGCAAGCCTTTGGCAAAGGCCGAACCCACACGATTGTGGCTGTACAACAAACCAAAAGGGCGCATCACATCCAGCCGGGACCCCGAAGGGCGCCCCACCATTTACGATGACCTGCCCGATTCCATGCCCCGCGTCATCACCGTTGGCCGCCTTGATTATAATACCGAAGGCCTGTTGCTGCTAACCAATGATGGTGCCCTTGCCCGCAAGCTGGAACTGCCATCCACAGAATGGAAGCGATTGTACCGGGTGCGGGTTTATGGACGGCCCAACGAAGCCGCCCTTGCCAATCTGGCCAATGGCATCACCGTTGATGGCATCCGGTACGGTGCCATCATCGCCACCATTGAAAGTGCGCGAAATGCGAATTCATGGCTGAACATCACCCTGACTGAGGGCAAAAACCGCGAAATCCGAAAGGTCATGGAACATATGGGGCTAGAAGTTACCCGGTTGATCCGTGTTTCCTATGGGCCTTTCCAATTGGGCAGGCTCCCGTTGGCCATTGCCATGGAAATTGCCGAAAAAGACATGGCGGAAAAACTGGGGTTGCCTAAAAAAGAGGAACCCAAAAAGACTGGTAAAAAGCTCGGAAAAAAACAAGACCAGCGGCCCCACCGGAACCCCTATCGGGGTAAAAACCCCAGAAATCCTGAAGAAAAAGCCACGCAAAAGCCAAAAGGGAAACCCGGTGCGAATCATCGCAGGCCGTCATAGGGGGCGTCTTCTGGATGCACCTGCAGGGCAAACCACGCGGCCCACATCAGATCGCGCCAGAGAAGGCCTGTTCAATATGCTGGCCCATGGGGGTTATGGCCAAAACGGCAGCCCGGTTTTCAATGACGCAGACATTCTAGAAGCGTTCGCCGGCACCGGTGCCTTTTCGCTAGAGGCGCTGTCTCGCGGTGCGCACAGTGCAACCTTGCTAGACCTTGATCAATCGGCCCTAGCCGTTGCACGCGCCAATGCCGAAACCCTGGGCGAAGGGGACGCAACCCATATCATTTCCATGGATGCAACACAGCCGCGTATAGCCACAATGGCCCATGATGTGGTTTTTCTGGACCCGCCTTATGGCTCAGAGCTAGGGACAGAGGCGCTTATTCAACTGGCCCAGCAGGGCTGGATCAAAGACCACGCCCTTGTGGTCATCGAAATTGGTGCCAAAGAAACCTTTGAGCCACCAAACGGATTTACAGAGATCAAGGAACGGTCTTTTGGGGCGGCCCGGTTTGTCATTATGGCCTATCAAAGCGATTAGCCGTTATTTGCGACCAAATAATTTTTCGATGTCATCGCGGCCAAGGCTGACGAAGGTAGGACGGCCATGGCCACATTGGGCAGCGTTGGGCGTGGCTTCCATTTCGCGCAACAGAGCATTCATTTCTTTTGCACCCAAAAGCCTGCCTGCGCGCACCGATGAATGACACGCCATGGTCGCACAAACCGTTTCCAGCCTTTCGCGAAGCACCAGGCCTTGCCCCATGGATGCGATTTCATCGGCCAGGTCTTTCAACAAACCCGCCACCGCTACTTCGCCCAACAATGCCGGGGTTTCACGCACAACCACCGTGCCCGGGCCACCAAAACTTTCCACCAAAAGGCCAAGTTCCGCTAATTCATCTGCGTGGGATAACAAAAGTTCGGCTGCCCGTTGATCCAGTTCCACCACTTCGGGAATGAGCAAAATCTGGCGTTCCACGCCCTTCGCTGCAAGCGCCGCATGGATACGTTCATACACCAACCGTTCATGGGCTGCATGTTGATCAACAATCACCATGCCGTCCGTGGTCTCGGCCACGATATAGGTACCAAACAACTGGGCACGTGCGGCCCCCAATGGATAAGCAAGATTGGTTTCTTCCCCGATGTCTGCTTCCGATAACGCCATAGGCGCATCGGGTCTATCGGTTCCCGAAAACCGACCCGAGATGCCGTCATGAGTGGAAGCCGGACCGGGTGCCAGCCAACCGCCAGCACCGCCGCCACCGCCTACCCTGTGATGGGGCAAAGGACTGCCTTCGTGAAAGGCGCCAAGGGCTGCCGTTGAAACCGTGGTGGCCGCCCGGATGCCAGCCCCCGCCAAGCCATGGCGCACCGCGCCCACAATCAGCCCACGCACAAGACCCGCATCGCGAAAGCGTACCTCTGTCTTGGCCGGATGCACATTCACATCAACAAATTCTGAGGGAACATCCAGAAACAACACCGCCATGGGATGGCGGTCATGGGCCAATACATCACGGTATGCGCCGCGCAGGGCACCGGCCAAAAGCCGATCGCGCACCGGGCGATTGTTGACAAATAAATATTGCCGGTCCGCCGTACGCCGCGATGCTGTGGGCAAACCCACAAAGCCAGACAGGTTGAGCCCATCACGTTCCGCGTCAATCGGGATGGCATTATCAATAAAATCCCGGCCCATCAATTCCCCAAAGCGCGCCTGCCTTGCATCAAACAAATCCGCATCGGTTGCCACCAGGTTCAGGCGTTGGTCATCCCCATGGGTCAGGGTAAAGGCAATTTCAGGATGGGCCATGGCAAGGCGGGTCAGCATGTCCGTGACATGAGAAAGTTCTGTGCGGTCTGCCTTCAGAAATTTAAGACGTGCCGGGGTGGCATAAAAAAGATCGCGCAATTCAACCCGCGTGCCACCGGCCAAAGCCGCCGGTTTTGGGCCAGACACGCGCCCGCCCTCGACCTCTATGGCAAATGCATTTTCAGCACCATGGGCGCGCGACGTGATGGTCAATCGCGATACAGCCCCCATGGATGGCAAAGCTTCGCCCCGAAACCCAAGGGTTTTGATATGCCCAAGATCATCATTGGCAAGTTTTGAGGTGGCATGGCGGGTAATGGCCAACAGCAATTCATCCCCATCCATGCCCGATCCATTATCGGTCACGGCGATAAAGCTTTTGCCCCCGTCGCGCAAATGAACGTCAATGCGCGACGCCCCTGCATCAATCGCATTTTCAACCAGTTCCTTGGCGGCAGATGCCGGGCGTTCTACCACTTCACCGGCGGCAATTTGGTTGACCAGATTATCGGGCAACACCCGGATGGTCATGGCCCATCACCACCTTTTGTGCTGGCTTCTGCCTGACCTAACAAAAATTTTCGGGTTAAAACCTTACCCTCTTCGACGGCGGGCTGGGTATAGGGATCAACCCCGAACAGTTCAGCCGTCAAGATTGTCTCGATCATGAAATGCATCATCAACGCGCCAAGGGTCGCTTCATCAATCGTTTTCACCCGGATCACCCTGACCGGCCGCCCATGGGCAGCCAGCGTGCCCACGGTGGCTTCTTGTGCCGCCGCCAACAGATCGCCTAGGCGTCTTTTGGAAAGATAGGCCAGATCATCATTTCCGGCAGGTGTGGCCGCAGGAGAGATATCTATTTTCGGCCCGGTGTCTTTGGGCGTGCCTAGAATCAATGTGAAAAATTTATCCGCCGGGCCATCCAGCCACAATTGCAGCTGGCTGTGCTGATCAACCGTGCCATGGGCCGCAATTGGGGTCATGCCCTTGCCATCTTTGCCCAGGCTTTCCGCCCATAATTGGCAGAACCAGAAGGAAAATGGGTGCAGGCGATCAAGATACGGCATCATGATGGCCTGTGAAATCCCCCCCTTTTGGGAAAGGGATGCGGCAAGGGCAGCACCAATGACGGGAGCAGATTTCGTGGGATCACCCTCATCAAAGACCGATGCCAACACTGTCTCTGCCCCTTCGCGCACCCGGACAGGATCAAGCCCCATTATGGCTGCTGGCAGAAGGCCAACATTGGTCAATGCTGCATATCGTCCGCCAATTTCCAGATCATGATCCAAAATGGGCAGGGAAAGATTGTTGGCAATGCGCCGCAAGGGTGACAGGGGTTCAGAAACAGGGTCCGTGATGACAGCCATACATTTGGCCATAGCCTGTTCGCCCACGGCATTACAAAACCTGGGCAGGATGGCCAGAAATTGCGATAGCGTTTCCGGTGTCGCACCGGATTTTGAAATGACAATCACCCCGGTGCGGGAAAGGTCGCACGTCGCAAGCACCGCTTCGAACCCCAGAGGATCAACATTCTCTAGGAACTGTATGCGCGGCGCATGATCATTTGCCTCAAGGAAAACCAATGTTTCACCACCAAGGCTGGACCCGCCCGTGCCCAGAATAAGAACATCGTCAAAGCATTCACGATAGTGTGCTGCCAATGCCATAACCGCACCCAGATCATCGCGCCGGGTGGGAACGTTCAGCAAGGCATGGCTTCCATCCGCCCGCGCACGGCCCATGCGCTCCAGCGCTGGGCCAAGGGCGGCCAACGCAGATTCCAGTGCCGAAGGCGTAATGCCTGAGCCGGAAATACAGTTATCGATGTCTTGGTGATACAGCATGCTTTGTTCTGAAATTACCCCAATGCCCCAACCGCAATAAGATTAGCATATCCTGACAAAAAACCGGGACCAAAATTAACCCCCATCAGGGTTTTGGTGTAATCCCCTTTGGACGGCCAACAATAACAAAGGTCAGATCTGATGGTTTCATAAGTCGTTTTGCAACGCGGGTGATATCTTTGATAGAAACCTGCTCAATCATGCGGTTGCGTTTAGCCAGATAATCACGGCCAAATTTTTCAAGCTGAATGCCCACCAAAAGCCCGGCGATGCGAGATGAAGAATTGAGCCGGGTAAAAAAAGCACCCGTGAGATAGCGTTTGGAATCTTCTAATTCCTGTGCCCCCAGACCAGATTTTGCCATGCGGGTCCATTCAGACCGGATCAACGCAATGGATTTTGCCACCCGGTCATTTTTTGTGGAAACACGCCCCAAAAATAGCCCACCATGGTCATAGGTCGCTATTCGCGAATAAACGGAATACGCAAGGCCCCGTTTTTCACGAATTTCTGTTGCCAGTCGCGATGTCAGCCCCCCGCCACCAAGAGCATAATTCATAACCAGTGCTGCGTAATAATCGGGATCATTGCGTTTGATGCCTGAATGCCCAAAGACAACGACGCTTTGGGGAATATCACGGTCCACCACCACCACATTGCCAGCACCCTTGATTTTTGCTTCGGAGATGGAAAACGGGGTTGAGCGTGCGGGCAAGGCGCCAAAGATGCGATCAATAATGCGCGCAAATTCATCTTCCGTGATATTGCCGACCGCACCCACCACCAGATTATCGCGGGCAAAGCGATTTTTCACGAAACCGGCCATATCCTGTTTCGTGATCTTTTTAAGGCTCTCAACGGTGCCAGAAGCAGATCGGCCATAGGGGTGATTGCCAAACACCAATTTACGAAAGGAACGCCTTGCCGTTGAACTGGGCCGAACGGCACGCCGCCTCGCCGAAGAGAGCAGCTGTGCCCGAATGCGGGCCACCGGTGCAGCGTCAAAATGGGGCTGGGTCAGGGCCAGGGACAGAAGCGATGCCGCCATGTTGCGATTTTCGGCCAACGATTTCAGGGAACCGCTAAAATTATCCCGCCCCGCAGAAAACCGCATGGAAATTGAATTGTTTTCAAGGCGCGCCTGAAAATCTGATGATGAATATGGACCGGCCCCTTCATCCAACAGGCCCGACACCATTTCAGACACGCCTTCTCTGCCAACAGGGTCAAGGGCCGCACCGCCCCGAAAGGCGAAATGCAGGGTAAAAATGGGCACCATGGAATCTCTGATCAGCCAGCCATTGATACCCTTTTTGCTGGTGACCTGCTTGATCCCCATGGCCTGGGCATCCTTGATTGCACCCAACACCAAACAGCCCGACACCAAAAGGACACCCATGATCAGCGAAAGAGACGCCCGCTTCATTGACAACATTGCCATTTATTGATTGCCCCCAAACACGCGAACGGGCTTATCCCAGACACTGCTTTTTTTGTTGCTGGATTTTGCAGATGATTTCCGCACCTTGGGCAGCAACAGGCCTGTCACAGAACGGGATTTTTGAAAAACATGCCGCGCGGCATCAAGAATTTGCTTTGTGGTGACGGCCTTCATCTTTGCCGGCCATGTTTCCACCGATTCGATTGTTTGCCCCGTGGTTAAGGCCGTGCCGATGGCGCTGGCCCCACGACGCAGGGAATCACGCGCAAAAACAGCGCCTGCAAGAGACCGTTTGATGGCCTTTGCCAGCTCATCCTTGCTCACCCCATGGGTCAAGAGTTTATCAATTTCTGTCTCAATGGCTGCTTCCAGCGTTTCAAGCGAAACCCCACTTGCAGGCCTTGCGGAAATGCCAAATGCGGTCGGGCCTAACATATCGGCGTCGTAATAGCTGCCAACACCAAGGGCTAGTTTTTGTTCAAGCACCAGCGCGCGATAAAGGCGGCTGGTCGCACCAGAGCCCAAGATCACATCCAGAATTTCCAGTGCATCCGCATGGCTTGATTTTCCATTAGCCCTGGAGGGTGCCAAATATTCCCGACTCCACTGGGGTTCCCGGACGCGGCGGCTTTCAAACGATACCCGGCGTGCGGCCCGCTGTGGGGGCTCTGCCAACCGAACACGGCGAATAATTTTTGGGTTGGCCGGGATCGGCCCATAATATTTATCGACCAATGGGCGAACTGTCGCCATGGTGACATCCCCGGTAATAATCAAGATGGCATTGTTGGGCGCGTAATGACGGCGGTAAAAACCAATGGCATCTTTCATGGTCAATTTCGACAATTCATGATTCCAGCCAATGATGGGGATGCGGTAAGGGTGATTCATATACAGCGCTGCCGCCATATGTTCATCCAACTGGGAACCGGGGCGGTTATCGGTACGCGACCGGCGCTCCTCTATGACCACCTGGAGTTCCGGCACGACTTCTTTCGCATCAAAGACAAGGTTTGCCATGCGATCGGCTTCCATTTTCATCACCAGTTCAAGGCGGTCCTTTGCCACGGTCTGGTAATAAGCGGTCGTGTCGTTTGAGGTATAGGCGTTGTCGCGCCCACCGTTGCGCGCCACGACCTTGGAAAATTCATTGGGGGCCATGGTACGCGTGCCCTTGAACATTAAATGTTCCAGATAATGCGCTAACCCCGATTTGCCCGATGGGTCATCAGCAGAACCGACTTTGTAAAACAGCATCTGGCGCACCACGGGCATCCGGTGGTTTTCAATCACCACCACCTTAAGCCCGTTTTTCAGGGTGAAGCTTTCAGGGTTGAAAATTCCGGCGTTTGAGCCTGAAACAGCAAAGAGATAAACCGCCAGAAAAACAGAGATGCCAAACCCACGCATTAGACACAGACCCCTAAACATCAACGATCCAAACATTTATTCATGCCCCAGATGGGCCATAGCCTGATTATGCTGTATCTATGGCAAAATCAGGGCAAGAAAAACAAACAACGCCCCGATTAAAACAGGTTGTTGAACCAATTCGAAGAGAACAGACCCTTTTTCTTGCGGGTGATGGTGGGAATTTCACCCGCATCCGCTTGGCGGCCAAGGGCTGTGTTCCCTTGCAAACGCCGGGCTTCCTTGCGGGAATTGATCACCAGACCTGGCAGGGGTGGCTTTTTCCAAAACAAAATCGCATCCGCAATGGTTTTCTGTTTTTCTGCAAATTCTTTACTTTCCCGTTCCACCAGCTCGCGGATTTTAGGATCGACCGCGCCATCGCCTAGCTTTCGCAGCAATGCCGTTTCTTCTTTGCTGGCACCCTTTATTTGCAATTTCTTGCGATTTTTAGCCCCACCCCGGCCATCGGAATCAAGGACGATTTGGCGCGCCCGGTCTCTGGCACGGGGCTCTTGAGGACGCGAAACCCCAGGACGGGGGGCTTTTAACCCATATTCCCGGGGCATTGAAAGCGGCGCGCGCACCCTAACCTGAAATTCATCAGGGGCTTCGCGGGTCAATCCTACGGCTTCGCGCACACCGGAACACCCCGGCAAGACAACAAGGCCCCCAAGCGCCAAAAGCACCGCAAACGGAGCAGCGAAAGATGTGACGCGATGGGCCAAACTGGAAAGGTTCAAACGGATCATCCCTTATATCCAAAATTCACGGGCCAAAAAAAGCCAACAACCTATATATATTTACTCATTCTTGATCGCCAAGGAAAGCATCAAGAAAAAGAAGCCCAACACCTATGAAAATAGCCGAATCTGCCACATTGAATGCAGGCCAGTGCCACCCTAACAGGTGAAAATCGAGAAAATCAGCAACCGCGCCATAATGAAGCCGGTCTGCAACATTACCAATAGCCCCACCGATCACCAGCCCAAGGGCAGCCCCCACTACCATTTTTTGGGCTCTAACCATCCAGATGCAGAGCCCAACAACAACGGCCATGGAAAGGGCGCTGAGAATCCAGCGCGTGGCATCCCCACCAGCACCAAAGAACCCAAAGCTAACGCCGCGGTTCCAAACCATCACCACATTAAAGAAAGACGTAACCTCGATTGCCTGGGGCGTGGCCATAAGCTTGTCCACGATCCACCATTTTGAAAGCTGATCGGCCGCAAAGACCCCAATTGAGATCAACGCGCCCGCTTTCCAAATCTTAGCCATTAATCAGCGACCACATCGGCACAGCGCACGCACACGTCATCGGGCTTGGTTGTGCCCACTTCGTCCAGCACCTTCCAGCAGCGTCCGCATTTTTCACCACTGGCCAGATCAGGAACAACCCCGACACCGGGCACATCATCAAGGGAAAATGCACCATCGGGTGGCGTTTCAGATTTCAACGTGACGCCCGATGTAATAAACAATTCTGCGCCATCCAATCCATCAAGGGCTTCAAGCAAATCTTTGGGCCCATAAAGGGTGGGCCTTGCCTGCAGGGATGACCCAATGCGTTTTTCAGCCCGTTCAATTTCTAATGCACCCGTGACAACCCGGCGCAAATCGCGCACCGTTTCCCAGCGCTTGGAAAGTGCAGAATCTGTTCCACCCGCGTTCCAGTCCTCTGGAATTTCGGGGAAGGGCTTAAGGTGGATGCTGTCATCATCGGATGGGAACCGGGTCAACCAGGTTTCTTCTGCCGTAAAACAAAGCACCGGGGCGATCCACGCGGTCAGGCAATGAAACAGATGATCCATGACGGTCCGTGCGGCGCGGCGACGGATGCTGTCAGGGCTGTCGCAGTACAGGGCATCTTTGCGGATGTCGAAATAAAAGGCCGAAAGGTCCACAGCACAGAAATTATGCAGCGCCGAATAAAACCGATGGAAATCACTGTTATCAACAGATTCTGCCAACAACGCATCCAGTTCAAACAAGCGATTAAGAACCCAGCGTTCCAGTTCAGGCATTTCTGAATATGCCAACCGTTCTGATTCTTCGAACCCACCAAGAGAGCCCAAAAGATAACGCAACGTATTGCGCAGGCGACGATAGGTGTCTGCCTGATGTTTAAGAATGTCAGGCCCGATACGCAGGTCATCGGAATAATCTGATGCCACCACCCACAGCCTTAAAATATCGGCACCGTATTTATCAGCGACTTCCTGGGGTGCGGTGACATTGCCAAGGGATTTCGACATCTTGCGGCCCGATTCATCCATGACAAACCCATGGGTCAGCACAGATTTATAGGGTGCGCGATCGCGGGTGCCACAGGATTCAAGCAGCGATGACTGGAACCAGCCCCGATGCTGATCGGACCCTTCCAGATACATATCCGCCGGCGAAGAAAGTCCGTCGCGGGCTTCCAGCACAAAGGCATGGGTGGAACCCGAATCAAACCAGACATCCAAAATATCATCGACGCGATCATAATCTTCGGCATTATATTCAGGGGATAAAAACCGCGAGGGGGGGGCGATAAACCAGACATCGGCACCTTCTTCGGCAACCGCATCCACAATTCGTTTCATCACCGTTTCATCACGAAGCGGCAGGCCTGTTTCTTTGTTCACGAACACCGTGATGGGCACACCCCATGCGCGTTGGCGCGACACGCACCAATCAGGACGGCCTTCCACCATGGCCCGGATGCGATTGCGGCCTTGTTCTGGAAAAAAGCGCGTTTTATCGATGGCACCCAATGCTTTTTTCCGAAGATCATTTGTCTCCATGGAAATAAACCACTGCGGCGTTGCGCGGAAAATCAGCGGGGCCTTTGATCGCCACGAATGAGGATAGGAATGCACCAGCTTTCCCCGGGCCAACAGATTGCCCGCCCCGGTCAAGGCATCACAAACGGGACCTGGCGCCTTGAACACATGGATGCCCGCAAACAAGGCGACCCGGTCATAATACAGGCCACCGGGATCAACGGTTTCTGGCGTTTCAATCCCGAATTTCTGGCCAATTTCAAAATCATCGACGCCGTGTCCCGGGGCGATATGAACAAAGCCTGTGCCCTGTTCGACCGTCACATGATGGCCCGATAACAACGGCACATCGAAATCGTAATGCCCATCTGGGTCGCACCCGCGCAATGGATGGGCAAGGATCGCACCTTCCAGATCAGAGCCCTTTACATGGGTTTTAACATCATGACCCGTGATGCCCGAATTTTCCAATGCATCAACCAGCAAGGCTTCGGCAAACACCAGCGTTTCACCAATTTTGGCGGTGCTTTCGGCACCAATTTCGGTGACCTCAATCACCACATAATCAATATCATCCCCAAAAGCTACGGCACGGTTGCCCGGCAGGGTCCAGGGCGTGGTGGTCCAAATGACGATGGCGGCGTCCTTGATGGCCGCATTATCGGTTTTGACGACCGGGAATTTCACCCAGACCGTGGTCGATGTGTGATCTTCGTATTCAACTTCGGCCTCAGCCAGGGCAGTCTTTTCCACCACCGACCACATGACCGGCTTCATGCCTTTGAACAGGCCCCCGTTAAGCAAAAACTTGCCCAGTTCTTCAACGATGGTCGCTTCGGCCTTATGGGCCATGGTGGTGTAGGGATTATCCCAATCCCCCATGATGCCAAGGCGTTTAAATTCATCCTTCTGGATATCAATCCACTGAGCGGCAAAAGCCCGGCATTCATCGCGGAAATCAATGACCGGAACCTGATCCTTGTCCTTGCCTTCGGCGCGATATTTTTCTTCGATCTTCCATTCAATGGGCAGGCCGTGGCAATCCCAGCCCGGCACATAATTGACATCAAAGCCCTGCATCTGGCGGGTGCGATTGATCACATCCTTCAAAATTTTGTTCAGCGCATGGCCGATATGAATGTTGCCATTGGCATATGGCGGCCCATCATGAAGCACGTATGAAGGGCGGCCTTTTCCCGCTGCCCGCAATTTCTTCCATAGATCAATGCGTTCCCAACGCGCCAACCATTCTGGTTCGTGCTGGGCCAAGCCTGCCTTTAGGGGAAATTCCGTTTTGGGCAGGAAAACTGTGGATTTGTAATCGCCACTCATCAATTTGCTTTCGTCATCATTTATCGGGTTGCAGAAAACGGCATAGAAGCGCCGCCGTCAACCTTGGGATTAATCAGACCCGGCACCAAGAATGGCCCGGGCATCGCTGACATCTTTATTCATTTGAACAATCAAGGCATCCACATCCGCAAAGGCCTTTTCCTCACGCAGATAGGCTTTGAACAAAACCCGAAGGGTCTTGCCATACAGATCGCCGGAATAGTCCATCAAAAACACCTCAAGCCGTGCATCGCTGCCATCGAATTGGGGGCGGGTGCCAAAATTGGCCGCACCATCCATCCAGCGTGTTTCTGCCCCTTCATCGATGCCCGCACGCACGGCATAAACACCGGCTTTGGGCCTCAGGTAATCCTCCATGCGCACATTGGCGGTCGGAAAACCCAGATCGCGGCCACGGGCATCTCCATGAACAACTTTCCCATCGACCTCCCATGTCCGGCCCAGCAAATTAGCTGCCGCCCCGGGATCACCATCCGTGATATGCCCCCGGATGGTGTTCGAAGAAATCACAGCACCATTTGTCGTCATGACCTGTGGTATTGGGCTTACCGTATAGCCCCCCTCAGACGCCGTGGCCTCTAACAGGGCAACATTGCCTTTGCGTCCTTTGCCAAAGGCAAAATCTGCGCCCACCATCACGTGGCGAACCCCAAGACCGGCCATCAAGATTTTGGTCACAAAATCTTCCGCCGGTGTTTCGGCAAACGCCTTGTCGAAATGCTGAACGATCAGCCCATCAACCCCCAGCCCTTCCATCAAATGGGCCTTGGACCGAAGTGACGTCAGGCGGAAGGGTTCGCTGTCAGGTTGGAACAGACTGCGCGGATGGGGCTCGAAGGTCAGCACCACCAAAGGCACACCCATAGCCTGAGCAATATCGCGCGCACCACCGATCACGGCCTGATGGCCTAGATGGACGCCGTCAAAATTCCCAATGACGGCAACCCCGCCACGAAGGTCTTCGGGCACGGGATCGGGATGGCGAAAAATGCGCATGGTCACAGATGGTTCCAGTTTTATTTTTTGCTCAGGTCACTTCCATGGCCATACAGCCACCATCGACAAACAGGTTTTCACCCCAAACGAATGCCGAATCACTGCTGACAAGGAACAATACTGCCTTGGCCATATCTTCTGGATCACCAGATTTCCCGGCCAGATTTTTCACCGGACGGGTGGGATCAAAATCTGCTTTTCCCACGGGAGAGCCGATCTTGTTCGGGGATATAGAATTGACCCGAATATTATGGGGGGCCAACTGCACCGCCATGGAACGGGTCAGGTTAACCACCCCGCCCTTGGCAGTAGTATAAGCGATGGCCCGAGGACGGCCGCGCCAACCAGACGTGGATGAGATATTAACAATGGCACCGCCATCGCCCTGATCCACCATCTGCTGCGCGCAATATTTACCCATCAGGAACGGTGCACCCAGGGTTACGCTGATCACCCGGTCCCAGTCTTCCTTGGAAATATCGAGAATGTGCTGATTATCGGAAATGGCGACATTGTTCACCAAAACATCAATGCGCCCCAGCCCATCAACGGTTTCCTTGACCAGCCGTTTGACATCGTCTTCATCCGCAACATTGGCTGCAATGGCAATGGCCTTGCCGCCCTTATCGGTGATGGCCTTGGCAACGGCTTCGGCACGATCCAGTTCAAGATCGACCACAGCAACGCCAGCCCCTTCGTCAGACAGGGTATGGGCAATCGATTCTCCGATATTGCGGCCAGCACCGGTTACAATGGCGACCTTATTCTCCAATTTCATCAAGTGTTCTCCTTGTTTTTTGGCGCGCCATTCAACCAGCGCGGTGTTGCCCGGTCTATCATCCAGGCCTTATGTGATGGCACGTTATAGACCTGTTTGTATCCCTAGTTAAAGTTCAGGAGGTGCAATACTATGTTTTTGGGTCAAAATGGCCTAAAACACGTTGAATTCAGGGAAAAATTTAGGAAAGATACCCTATGGCTTCCAGAAGACCCCCGCCCAGAATACCCAAAATACGCGAACACGCGATTATCACCCTTGGTGATGCGACCGTCCTGACGGGGCATGTCTTCATAGAAGCAACTACCCGTATTCAGGATCTTTTGAATGGTCCGGAACCATTTTTCGCGTTTATCAATGACGATGATGAAATTCAGCTTTTGAACAAACAATGGGTGGTTCAAGTCCGGCCATTCGATAAAACCTAATCATTTAATCGCTTTCAGGGAGCACCCATGACCGCCACCAAACTTTCCATCGGCATTGAACGCTATGACCGACATTTTCCATTTTTCGATGGCACCGTGATCCCCCCCGATGGGGTGGAATTGGATGTCTATCAGGCCGGCCAGTCCAGCACCTTGCGCGATGGCGATGATCGTCATGAACGTATGCTCCATGGCGGGGAATTTGATATCGCTGAATTTTCCATGTCGACCTTCCTGATGGCCAAAGGCCGGGACCTGCCCATTGCCGGTATCCCGATTTTCCCCCGCCGCCTGTTCAGCCAAAGTCAGATGTGGGTCCATCCCGATTCCAACCTGTGGCATCCGAAAGATCTGGTTGGCAAAAAAGTCGCCCTGTCTTCGTTCCAGACCACCCTTTCGCTACTGGCCAAGGGCGATATGAAATTCCATTACGGCGTCAATTGGGAAGACATCCACTGGCTTGTCACCACCGATGAAAAGATCAAGTTTGACGTCAAGGAAGGCGTGAAACTGGATACCATTGGCAAACGGTCAGATCTGGGCCGGATGCTGGAAGATGGCGAAATTGACGCCTTTTTCCTGCCCCATCCCCCCCATTCCGTGGTCTCTGGTCAAACCGCGGCACGCAGGCTGTTCGCCGATTGCAAGGCCGAAGAAATCAATTATTATGAAAAACACGGCGATTTCCCGATCATGCATGTGGTGGCCATCCGCCAAAGCCTGTTGGAAAAAGAACCCTGGGTCGCCAAGGCTGCCTTTGACATGTTCAATCAGGCAAAAGAACTCGCTGAGACCTTTTACGAAGACCCCAATTGGTCGCGCCTTGCATGGGGACGCCATTACTTTGAAGAAGAACGCACCCTGTTTGTCGATGACCCATGGGAAAATGGCTTCAAGCGCAACAAGGCCAACATAGAACGCTTCATCAAATATTCCCACGATCAGGGTTTAATCGATGCGATCTATCCAGCCGAGTCGCTGTTCACGGAAACCACGCTGGATACGTAATCCTTACGGGGCCAAACTTAAGGCGCAAGTTTGGCGATCTGGTCCCAATCCAGCCAATCGTTTAAGGCCGGTGTTTCCGGCAATACCACCACGCCGTTCTCAACGGTGAGCGGGTCTTTCACACACGTTTCTGTCAGTTGCAAAAAGAAGCTTTCTTCTGATGGCAAGCCGTTCTTATGGGCGGGTAATGACCCCGCAAGGCCAAGGGCGGCCACCGCGCCCAAGGGGCTGGTCGCACCAAGGCCAATATGAACGCAGGCACCTTGAGCTGCGGCTTGATCCATGATGGCGCGGCTGTCGCCAATGCCGGTTTTCGGCACCTTGACTGAAATACAATCGGCATCATGGGCCAAAAACATCTGGGCCTCCAACAAGGTGCGCGCCGTATTGTCGACCAACACCGGCAATTTAGATGCTGCGCGCACCCGTGCAAAAGACCGGTCCGGCACGCATTCGGTTGGGTCTTCCACCACACTGACATCAAATTCGGCCAGCATTTCGGTTAACGGTGCCACTTCGGCTTCGGCATAATTACGGTTGGCATCGGCAGAAAGCGTCACGCTGTTGCCCAACGCCTTCCGTATCCCGGCCAGCACTTGGCGATCGGTCTCAAACCCTTGGCCAACCTTCACCTTCAACGACGTAAAGCCATGGCGGCCAACCACGGTTTCGGCTTCCGCCACCATGGTCTCAACCTTGTCCCGGGTCACCGTCCAGGCCACGGGCACTGGCTTGGTGGCCCCTAAAAATTCGCCAAATGGTTTGCCCGCCGTTTGCGCGCGGATATCCCAAATGGCAGAATCAATCATAGATTTGGCCAAAACGTGTTCGCGCACATAATGCATAAAACTGCTCACCGCATCTTCATCGGCAATATCCAGTTTCATGATTCGGGGCATCAACACTTCATCCACCACCACGGCGATACTTTTCAGTGTCGCCCCGGTCCAGGCAAGGCGTACCGGCGCTTCGCCAACGCCGATCAACCCTTCATCGGTTTCGATTCTAATATACATGGCATCCAGCCCGGGTTCTGCATGGCCGGCCCAACGGATGGGATGGTGATAGGGAAAATGAACGGGGAATAATTTGTAACTGGTAATCTTCATGGGGGTTTTTACCTTCCTACTGCGTAGCTTTGCATGAATCGTGAGGTCGCCGCAGCCTTGAGCCACGGGCCATCAATGGCGGCTGCGGTCACCCGGCCAATGGACCAAGAGGGCCCGGTTTCTATCTGGTGCCCTCGCCGTTTGAGCTCTGCCACTGTTTCAGGCGCGAAGCCCCCTTCCAATCCCAGATGCCCGGGGTAAGCCGTGCGCGGCCAAAAGGAATTTGGAAAATGGAGCGTTTCAAACAAGGGCAAATCAATGGCTTCTTGCAGGTTCAGCCCATGGTGAACATGGCGCAAGAACATGGTCAGCGGCCATTGGTCCTGAAAATCACCGCCGGGCGTGCCAAAGCTGAGCCACGGCTTGCCGTCTTTTAAGGCCAAAGATGGCGACAGCGTGGTGCGCGGCCGTTTGCCCGGGGCCACCCCATTGGGGTGGGTTTCATCCAACCAGAACATCTGCGCCCGGGTACCCAGCGGAAAGCCCAGACCCGGCACCACCGGCGATGAATGCAGCCACGCACCTGACGGCGTGGCCGAAACAATATTGCCAAAGCGATCCACCGCATCAATGTGGACGGTATCGCCCTTTTGGCTGCCCAATGCCGCACCGGGTTCCCCGGCACCGGCACTGGCATCAGGATTGTCGGCGCCGCTTAACGCCACCCCGGCACCAAAGCCCGGGATTTCGCCCGCGCGTTGTTCCATTGATGCATCATTGCCCACCAGCGCGCGGCGCGCATCGTTGTAGACATCGGACAGCAACACATCCATGGGGACGTCTGCGAAATCGGGATCACCATAGAATTTTTCACGATCAGCAAAGGCAAGCTTGGCGCATTCCACCACGGTGTGAACAAAATCCACGCCCAACGGGTCCATGGCGGAAAGATCAAAGCCCTTTAACAAGGCCAATTGTTGCAACATGACCGGGGCTTGAGACCATGGCCCGCATTTGGCCACGGTCGTGCCGCAATAATCATACGTTAGCGGGTCTTCGTAATGGGCGGAAAACTGGGCAATGTCTTCGCCGGTCAACAACCCGTTGTGACGCAACCCCGATGTATCCAGCACCGATGCATTGCGACAAAAATCATCTATGGCTTCAGCAACAAAGCCTTCACGCCAAATTTTGCGCGCTCGGCTGATGACCTGTTCACGCCCGCCCTCGGTGCCGGCTTCTTTGAGAATGCGTTCATAGATATCTGCCAAAGCAGGCAATTTATAAAGGCTGCCGGTCTTTGGCACGGCGCCGTTGACCAGATAGGTTTCCCCCGATGTTGGCCATTCGGTGGCAAAAATATCTGCCATGGAATCAATCGCTGCCACCACACCGCCAACCACCCCATGGCCATTGCGGGCATAGCCAATGGCCGGTTCTAAAATCACATCCAGGGGCAAACTGCCGTGATCGCACAGCAACATCATCCACGAATCAAATGCCGCAGGCACGGTGGCGGCCATCAAACCGGTGCCCGGCATAATGTCAAAACCGGCATCGCGGTAACGCGCCACGGTGGCGGTGGCGGGTGCCGGGCCTTGGCCTGCCAGCGCCGTGACCTTGCCACCTTTGGCCGAAAACAAGATGGGCACTTCGCCCGCAGGCCCACAAAGATGGGGATAGATCACCTGGAACACAAATGCCGCCGCCGCCGCCGCATCAAAGGCGTTGCCACCCTTTTCCATCATCGCCATGCCAGCCTGCGCTGCCAGCCAATGGTTGGTCGCCACCATGCCGTGGGTGCCGACCAATTCCGGCCGGGACGTGTGCATGCCTTGATAAATTTCCCCTGCCATCATCTTAATCCCGTTTTGGCAAATCGTCGGTGGTGCCCTTGAAGGCCATGAACCCCCCATCGATCAATAAATCGGTGCCAGTACAAAAAGACGCCGCATCGGATGCCAGATACAACGCCCCTTCGGCCACTTCCAAAACCGTGCCGGTGCGGCGCGCCAGATAAAATCGCCCGCGAATTTTGTTGGCATTTTCCGGCGTGCCATAACGGTGTAATGAGCGCGGCGTATCGATGGCACCGGGCGATATGGAATTCACCCGAATATTATCATCGGCGTGATCGATGGCCATGACCTTGGTCAATTGCAAGATGCCGCCCTTCGATGCGCAATAGCCTGAGCGCAACGGTGCGCCAATTTGTCCATATTGCGACGCGATATTGATAATCGCCCCGCCGCCTGAATCTTTCATGGCCGGGATGGCATATTTGCTCATCAGGAAACAACCGGTGAGGTTAATTGAAATTTCGCGGGTCCAATCTTCCAGGCTGCGATCGACGACGGTCGCATCGGGCGATGATCCCGCCGCCACATTGATCAAAATGTGCAAATTCCCAAATTTCTCGACCGCCAACTGTACGGCGCGCTCGGCTTGGGCGGCATCAGAGACATCCAGCGGGCAGGCCACAGCCGTGCCACCACCCGCCCCGATATCGCTGACGGTTTGCTCGGCCCCTTCCAGATTAATGTCGCCAACACAAATTTTAGCCCCATGGGACGCAAAATGGCGCGCAATTGCCCCGCCAATGGCCCCGCCAGCGCCGGTAATCAAGGCCACTTTTCCGGCCAATCTTTGTTCCGACATTCTCCCCCCTTGTTTTTCTTCTTAAAGCAGGCCCAAGTGTCGTCTAAAATCAATCGCTGGGCAAGAAGCTGCAAAAAACAGAAAAAGGGTAGAGACGATGAAAGTTATTTTTAATCAAGGGGTGAACAAAATAGACATATCAGGCTTGCGCGCATTGGCCCCCGATGTGGATTTTGTCGAAACCCATACAGCCGATGATGTCGCCCGTGAAATTGGCGATGCAGATTCCTTAAGCATTACCAACCGGGTTTATCTGGCAGACATGGTGAAAGCCGTGAACGAAAATGCGAAGACCCTTAAATGGATCAATTTCAGGACATCGGGGATCGACAAAGCGTTGAAACATGGTGGTTTCCTGCCCGGCACTGTGGTCACCAATGCCACCGGCCTATCCGCCC
Organism: Rhodospirillales bacterium; assembly: GCA_018666775.1. Lineage (NCBI taxonomy): Bacteria > Pseudomonadati > Pseudomonadota > Alphaproteobacteria > Rhodospirillales > Rhodospirillales bacterium. The sequence continues at coordinate 279,073 of JABIXC010000007.1, forward strand.
CCACTTTGTCTGAACATGCCTTTTCGCTGTTTATGTTTTTGGCCCGCAACTTCCGGGCAACGGAAGAAGCCAGCACCCGCCATGACTGGATCCGCGATGGGGTCAGCCCCAGTGTCTTTTCTTTTGCAGGCCGCACCATGGCCATCCTTGGCATGGGCCAAATTGGCCAATCCATGGCGCGCAAGGCAAAAGCCTTTGAAATGAAAGTGATCGCCGTATCACGGGATTACAAACCCGATGATTCTGTCGATGAGGTTTTCCCCCGCGAGCGCGTGAAGGAAGCCCTGGCCCAAGCCGATGCGGTTTTGATCTCTATGCCATCCATCCCTGAAACCCATGGCTTCATGGACGCCGATAAATTATCGGCCATGAAAAAAAGTGCCTATCTGGTCAACATTGCGCGCGGCGCATTAGTCAATGAACCAGACCTGATCGCCGCGTGCAAATCCGGGCAAATTGCAGGGGCCGGGCTGGACGTGACGGTCGAAGAACCCACCCCTGCCGATAGCCCGTTATGGGATGTGCCCAATATCGTGCTGACCCCGCATATCGGCGGTGTGGGCGACCATACCCCGGACCGGCAATTCGCCAGAATTGCTAGAAACATTGAACTGTACCAGGCGGGAAAACCGCTGGAATTTACGGTCGATTGGGAATCAATGGTGGATTAAAGGGCCTATGTGCGCACGATTTAAGAGCGCGCTAACGCACGACTTTAAGAGCGCGCTAACGCACGACACTTTTCAGCGGTTTGCCATCTAGATAAAGCCGCAAATTTTCGCGCACAAGCTTTGCCAATCCCTGTTTTTGGGCGTCGCCGCCTTGGCCCGCAATATGGGGGGTCATCAATACATTATCCAAATCCCATAACGGGCTATCGGGGCTTAAAGGTTCATCGGCGAAGGCATCGATGCCCGCCCCTTTGATCCACCCCGCCGCCAAGGCTTGGGTCAATGCCGCTTCATCGATCACTTGGCCCCGGCTGACATTGACAACGATGGCGTTCGGTTTCAGCAACGCAATTTTATCCGCATCTATAAAATTCCGGGTTTCATCATCCAATGCCATGGCGATCATCAGAACATCGGCGTGTGGCAAAACATCGCCAACATCTTCGCGTTTCACCACCCGATCAATGAAGGGCGCGGGGGTGGCGGCGCGGGTCACGCAGATCACCTCCATATCAAAAGCCTTGGCTTTGCGGGCAACGTCTTGGCCAATGCGCCCCATGCCCAAAATCACCATGGTGCCACCGGTGGCCGGAATCAGGCCCGGGGAAAATTCATTTCTGGCCCAATCATGATTGGCCCGAAACCCTTCATAGGGATGAAAGCCCCGCATCACACCCAGCATCAACGCCATGGCATGGCCCGCCAAAGCGGTCTGGCTAATATCGCCAATATTGGTGATTAAGACGTCTTGGGGCAGGCCATGTTCTTGCGCGATATCAATGCCAACGGTGGCAAATTGTATCCATTTCAACGCCTGCCCGTGTTTTGCAATGACCGGGCCGGTTTCTGGTGTGAAGGCAGAATTATAGGTAAAGAACACCTCCGCACCGTCCAAGGCCCCGGCCAGTTCATCGGGATTATGCGCCCGCACCACTTCCACATCCGGGAAGGCCGCCAAAAAATCTGCATCCACCACATCGTGGTAATCCCGCAGCATCTGGGCAATGCGCAAGGTCATGACCTATTCGACAAATGCTTCTAGCATTTCTACGGGGTCGCCATAGCGTGATGCCTGCTCGACGACGCTGGGTGATTTCAGTGCCATCAAGAATCCATTGTCGATCAGGGTCACATCGCCCACGGTCACCGTGGTGTCAAAACAGGCGAGATCCTGATGCAAGGGGGGTTCTTCCCAATTGGGCACGACGCGGCGCATGTGATTGGACGGCGTCGTGTAATTAATGCCCCAATGCAGCGCACCGGCCGAATTTGGCCCGGCAGGATAGGCCGTAAAACGCGGCGCCTTTGGATTATGGCCACAGCCCAGTTCCGTCACCTTGCCGCCGACAACCATGTCACGCAGGATATCTGCTTCGCGGCTTTTGCCATGAACGGCGACCACTTCGGTGTCACACCATTCCACGCCAATTTTTTCCTCAAACGGGTTTTTAAAGCCCACGGCCCATTGCGGGTAAAGCATGCCTTCCATCTTTGCCACTTTGCCCGGTTCGCGTTTAAAGGTTTCGCGATCATAAATATTGGGGCCATGGGATGGCAGGTAATGCACATAACAGCCCGGCTCTTCCGCCGTGGTGGAACCGCGCCAACGGTTGGTGTCCAACATGTTATCCGCCATTTCTGCCGTAAACTTAATAGTGACATCACTGCCGCGCGGGTCTGAAAAATGCATGTCAAAATCAACACCGCGGGGAAACAATGCGGCATTGGCCCGGGTGATTTCACCCACCAATCCAACCGGGAACCGCGCCTGCGGGGTGTCCAAAAGATCAAGGTTTCTGAAATAGGTAATCTTCACCCAACGCTGGCCTTTTTCTTTGCGCAGTTTCACGAACAACGGCGCGTTGACCGATGCGTACCAACTGCCGATGACAAAATCTGCCTGCTCCACCAGCGCACGCGCTTCATCGGGGCAATCGGTCAGCTGCGTGGTGGGGGCCATAAATTCACGCACGGTCGCGCCGCGTGCAGCTGCAATGCCAGAAATGGCATCAACAACGCGCCGGTCCAGCAACGGGTCTGTTAAGAACAGAACATTTTCGCCTTCGCGGATGGCGAACACCTTTGACAGGTTTTCCATCGCCTGAAACCGGTTGCGCAGGGCCAAAGACGGCAAAATATTTTCAGGCGGCATGGCAGTTGCCGTATGGGACGTACGAATATCGTCTAAACTTGGTGGAACGTAGCTTGAATTGGTCACTGTTTTCTCCCCTTAACGAATATTTTCGCTTATTCTCTAATGCCAATGACACAAACGCAACGATGATGGTGAACCCCTGAAATGACCCTGTTTATTAACGAAAAACATGTCGCCCAATTGATTGACGAAGGCCACGCCACCATGGGCGATTTTGTCGCGGCCATCGAAGGCGCCTTTATCGATCAGGGAAATGGCGATTTTGACATTTTGCCGCGCCAGAATTTTGAAGTACCCATACCGGGCCGGGCCAAGGGCGGGTCCTTAAAGATCGGCGGCGCCGCCCTGAAAGGGGTTGGTGCCATGGGCGCATCGCTTTATTCCGGTGGCTATGGCGGCATGAACCTCTGGATCACCCTGTATGATACGACCACCGGAAAGGTGCCGGCCATTTTGCATGGCTCTTGTATTGGCCAAATGAAAACCGGATCAACATCGGCCATGGCCGCCAACCACATGGCCCGCAAAGACGCCACCCGGGTCGGCATTCTGGGTTCTGGCGATCAGGCACGGACCCAATTAATGGGGCTGTGTGCCATCCGTGACATCACAACTGTGCGCGCCTACAGCACCACCCGCGAAAATCTGGAATCCTACATTGCATGGGCAAAAGGTGCGTTTCCTGATCTGGATATTGAGGCCGCAGACACAGCGGAAGACGCCATCCGGGACGCCGATATTTTTGTGACCATCACCAATGCGGCTGATCCCATCATGAAAGCAGACTGGATCAAACCCGGCGCACATGGGTCCATCGTTGGGGCCCATTATCCAAAAAAACGTGAAATTGATGCCGCTACCTTGAACAACGCGCGCGTCATTGTCGATGATCTGGAACAGGCCTTTAATGAAAAGGGTGAATTGTTGATCCCACTGGAAAGTGGCGAGATCACCCGCGATATCGTCCAGGGCACCATCGGTGATGTTCTGGTGGGCAAGATCAAGGGCCGGGAATCCGAAGACCAGATCACCCTGTTCTTATCGGGCGGCACGGCGCTGGAATATATTGCCGTTGCCAACATGCTCCATAAAAAGGCTGTGAAGGCTGGCATCGGTCAAGTTCTGGATTACGAAGAAAACCGCTAAAGAAAAAACCCCTCAAAGCACGCTATGCGCTTCAAGGGGTTTTGTTATTTAGGTATTTTGCTTAACAACCCGCTTTGCAATTGCCTTGGCCGTCAAACTGCATGGCTTTGCCGCTGGTGGCAATATGGACCGATGCACCCTTGATCAATTTCTTGAACTTGGCCACCCGGGTTTTCTTTCTAAGCTTGCCGCCCTTGGTGGATGCTTCATTGGCATGAACCGGAACACCAAGCATGTCACATTTGCGAGAGGCGTGCTTACTTTGCGGTCGGCATGATGAATTCGGCACCCCGGGTCATGGACTGGGGCCAGCGCGAGGTCACCGTTTTAAGCCGTGTATAGAACCGCACGCCCTCGGCGCCATGGATATGATGATCCCCAAACAGGGACCGTTTCCAGCCACCGAAGCTCATGAAGGCCATGGGCACCGGGATGGGGACGTTAATCCCCACCATGCCCGCATGCACACCCTGGGTAAAGGCATGAGCGGCATCCCCACTTTGGGTAAAAATCGCCGTGCCATTGCCGTATTGATGATCATTGACGATCTTCAGCGCGCCCTCAAAATCATCGGCCCGAACCACGCACAGCACTGGGCCAAAAATTTCATCGCGGTAAATATCCATGTCTGTGGTGACTCGATCAAACAGGGATGCGCCGGTGAAAAACCCGGCTTCGCTGCCTTTGGGCCGAAAGCCCCGGCCATCAACCACCAGTTCTGCGCCCGCAGCCACGCCGCCGTCGACATAGGCCTCTACCCGATCACGGTGTTCTTTGGTGACCAACGGCCCCATTTCAGAATCGCCATCGGTGCCAACGCCGATCTTTAAATCGCGCACCCGGGAAGCCATTTTTTCGACCAACCGATCCCCGGCATCGCCCACCGCAACAGCAACCGAAATCGCCATGCAGCGTTCCCCTGCCGATCCATAAGCAGCGCCCATCAGGCCATCCACGGCCAGATCAATATCGGCATCGGGCATCACCACCATATGGTTTTTAGCACCACCCAATGCCTGAACCCGTTTGCCCGCGTCCGTGCCGGTGCGGTAAACATGTTCGGCAACATTGGTAGACCCCACAAAGCTGATCGCGCCAATTTCAGGAGCGGCCAAAATGCCGTTCACGGTTGTGCTGTCGCCATTAACAACGTTCAACACCCCATCGGGCAGGCCTGCTTCCGATGCCAGCTCTGCCAACATCAAGGGGGCGGAGGGCACCTTTTCAGAAGGCTTCAAAATGAAACAATTCCCCGCCGCCACGGCCAGCGGAAACATCCACATGGGCACCATGACCGGAAAATTAAACGGTGTGATCCCGGCGCAGATGCCAATGGGTTGGCGCAGGGAAAAACTATCCACCCCGGTGCCAACATTTTCGGCATATTCACCCTTTAACAAATGGGGAATGCCACAGGCAAATTCCACCACCTCCAGTCCACGGATCAAGGACCCGCGCGCATCATCCAAAACCTTGCCATGTTCCTGGGTGACCGCCGCACACAGCGCATCCATATTGGCTTCAATCAATTCCTTGAACCGGAACATCACCCGGGCACGGCGCAGCGGCGGGGTTGCGGCCCAACCGGGAAAGGCATCTTTAGCCGATGCAATGGCCGCATTAAGATCTGGCCCATCGGCCAGCGGCACCCGGGCACAAACATCACCCGTGGCAGGGTTTGTTACCTCGCCAAAGCGCCCAGATGCGCCCTTAACCCGTTTACCACCAATAAAATGATATAAATCATCCATCATTTTCTGCTATGTCCATGCTGTTTCCGTAACGCAGCGGAGATTAGAGCCCCAATCGTCAAAGGTCCAGACAGGTATCATACCCGCCATGAACACCGCCCAGCCCCCAAAACCAGCGGCCCCGCTATCCAAATTCGCCGCCGCCACCATTGCGTGCGGCGCTTTCATGGGCCTGTGCGGGATCATCCTGGGCACACTGGCCGCCCACGGCGCCCATGTGGAAGCCCAGCCCTTGTTAAAAACCGCGTCCACCTATGCTATGGCCCATGGCATGGCCATGATCCCGACGGTTCTGGCCCGGGAACGATTGGCCATTGATTTGGTCGCTTGCAAAATACTCACCACCGCCATCCTTTGTTTTGGCTCCGGTGTGATTTTGTTCTCTGGCGGGCTTGTCTTGATGAGCATCGGCCTTAATTTAAATATCGTGCCCGTTGGCGGCGTGCTCTTGATGGGTGGCTGGTCCGGGCTTTGTGTTGGCGCGCTCATCCATTTGCGCTGCAAGCAATAACGCCCCTCTTTAAATTTTCTGAAATCACGAGTGAAAATGATGGCTACAAAACCTAAAACCAAAAAACCTGCTGCCAAGACATCCAAACCAAAAGCGCCAAAAGCAAAAGCGCCTGAGGCAAAAGAATCAAAAACGCCAGATTCGGGAACCGATTCCAAAAGCGATTCTGGCAGCGAAGGCAGTAGCAAAAAAGCATCTGCGCCCAGCCGCCCCATCAGCTATTTCTCATCCGTTGCCACCGATGATTACCGGTCGGGCTGGGATGAAATTTTTGGGAAGAAAAAAGCAGCCCCCAGAAAGAAAAAGCTGCCCGCCACCATCACCTTGAACACCGATGATCTGGATCAGGATTTGCGCGACCAGCTGGAAACCGCGTTTCGCAAACAGGTAAAGAAAAAACGCCTGAATTACGACAAGCTCGATGCCAACGACCAGATCAGCTGGGAAATCGCCTGTCATATCTCTGAAGACTGATCTTCAAAACATCCATCAAACACGAAAAGGCCCCAGGTTTTATCCGGGGCCTTTTTGATAAGTGGTAGGGGTAGGGAGAATCGAACTCCCACTCTGTCACCAGAACGGGATTTTGAATCCCGCGCGTCTACCAGTTCCGCCATACCCCCACATATTAATTCTCGCCCGTAAAATGCTTATCTGGTGCGGGTTCGTCAACCTCATTTCGTGACCTGACCAAATAGCCCCCCATTGCCCTGAAGCGCGCGGGCGTATAGCTTTCCCTCCATGAACGACATCACCATTCCGGCCTGGCACGCCCATATCTATTACGATCTTGCCACAACACGCACAATTGCGGCGGATTTGCGCGAAAAAATCGCGGCTGGGTTTCCCTCGTCCGTCATTGGCGGCTGGCATGACCGGAACGTTGGCCCCCATACACAGCCCATGTATCAGGTGGCCTTTGATGCGGCGCTGTTTGACACATTTGTGCCGTTTCTTGCCCTGAACCGGGCGGGATTGGCGGTTTTGGTCCATCCCCACAGCACTGGGGACCATGTCGCCGATCATATGGAACATGCCATCTGGCTGGGTGAAATCCTCGACATTAACACCGCACAATGGCTGGATAACTAACCATGTTGCGCGGGCTTTATGACTGGACCATGAATTTAGCCGGGCACAAGCGTGCGGGCTCGGCCCTGTTCGCAGTCAGCTTTGCCGAATCATCGTTCTTTCCCATCCCCCCCGACGTAATGATCATCCCCATGGTGCTGGCCGATCGCACCCGGGCATGGCGCATTGCCATGATCTGCACGATCGCATCGGTGTTGGGGGCTATTTTGGGCTACGCCATCGGGGCCTTGCTTTATGACAGCATCGGCAAACCGATGATGGATTTTTACGGCTATGGCGCGAAATTCGAAACCTTCACCGCCCATTACAATGAATGGGGCGCATGGATTGTGGCGGGGGCTGCGCTGACCCCCTTCCCCTTCAAGGTGATCACCATTGCCTCTGGCGTTGCATCGTTGGACCCGCTCACCTTTATCGTCTCAGCCGTTCTTGCACGTGGTGCGCGGTTTTATGCGGTGGCGGCACTTTTATGGCGCTTTGGCGAACCCATCCGGGCCTTCATTGAACGCAATCTATCGCTGTTGAGCATTGCCTTTTTTGCCCTCCTGCTGGGCGGGTTTGTTCTGATAAAATACGCGTTCTGATCATGATGAAAGCACTTTATGAACCCCGCACCTTTTTTGCCCTGCTGCTGATCGCAGCCATGGGCATTTTGGGAACGGCGCTCGCGTCACAATATTTTGGCGGGCTGCAACCCTGCCCCTTATGTCTGTGGCAACGCTATCCTTATGTCATCGTCATCGGGCTGGGGGGCGTTGGGTTTGGATTGGCGGGCCACACCACCATGGCTGCGCGCGCGTCCCTATTGAGTACCATCGCAATTTTGGCAGCACTGGCCCTGTATATTGATGCCGGCATTGCCGCGTTTCATGTGGGTGTTGAGCAGCATTGGTGGGAAGGCCTGCAAAGTTGCAGTGCCGCACCCATTAGCGGCAGCATCGAAGCCTTGGGCGCGCAATTGCTGGGGACCCCCATTGTGCGCTGCGATGAAGTGGCATGGTCGCTGGGTGGTATTTCAATGGCGGGCTATAATTTCATCACCGCCCTTGGACTTGGCATTATCACCACGCGCGCGGCACAAGTGATGAAGGCAAACCATGGTGGATAAAAAAACCAAAATTGACCGCATGATCCGGGTCGATCAGGCCGGGGAATACGGCGCTGCGCGCATTTACGCGGGCCAATTGGCGGTTTTGAAAAATACCGATGCCGCCCCGGTGATCGAAGAAATGGCCGATAAAGAACGCGAACATCTGGAAAAATTTGATCATCTGATGAACGCCCGCCACGTGCGGCCAACGCTTCTTGGACCGATCTGGCATGTGGCCGGTTTTGCGCTGGGGGCGGCCACTGCCATGATGGGTAAAAAAGCCGCCATGGCCTGCACCGAAGCGGTAGAAGAAGTGATCGAAGATCACTATCAGGCACAATCGGATGCGCTGTCCAAAAACCCCGCGCAATCAGACCCCGAATTGGCCGCCGCTATTACACAAGCCCAGGCCGATGAAGCCGATCACCGCCAACGCGCCATTAATGAAGGCGCCCGACAAGCCCCCTGCCACGCCCCCCTGACATCAGCCGTGCGCACCGGCACCCGCATGGCCATCTGGCTGTCTGAAAGAATTTAGGCGAAAAATTTTAAGAGGGTTCCAGTTCGGAATCCCAGTAGAGGAAATCGCGCCAGCTTTCGTGGAGAAAGTTGGGGGGATAGGCTTGGCCGTTGGCCTGGAGTTCGCGGACCGTTGGCTGGCGAGGAAGGGTGCGGGGTGTCATATGGGCCTTGCTGGGCATCATGTCGGCCTTGCGCAGATTACACGGCTCACACGCCGCCACCACATTGGTCCACGAGGTTCCCCCACCCTTCGATTTTGGCACCACGTGATCGAACGTGAGGCGTTCCGATGGGGTTTGGTGGCCGCAATACTGGCAGGAAAACTGATCGCGCAGGAACACGTTAAAGCGGGTAAAGATGGGATTGGTGGCCGGGCGAATATAGTCTTTCAGCGCGATCACCGATGGCAGGGCCATGGTAAAGGATGGGCTGTGGACCTGTTGATCATATTCGGAAACGATGTTTACCCGGTCCAGAAAAACCGCCTTCACCGCATCCTGCCACGACCACACCGACAGCGGGAAATAGCTGAGCGGCCGAAAATCGGCATTCAGAACAAGTGCGGGGCAGCTTTCAGGCGAAGCGAACACAACAAGGTCTCCCTGATGGTCTTAAACGCAACTGGATCAAGCAACTGGCACCTTGCCTACACCACTTCCCTTACAGACACAAGATCAGGCGCTGTGCGCCGTGATGCGCCCCAGAAAGGAAACAGCAAGAATAAGGGCGGCATCATCGATGCCGTGGCCAAGTTCTTCGAGCAGGTGGCAATCGACCGACACCCCGGAACGGGTGAGCAATTGTTGGGCGGTGTCGGCAGAAACCACGGGCACCACATCATCTTCGCGGCCATGAATAATACAAACCGGCGGGCGAGACTTTATTTCACCCGGCAAGGTTTCCGGTGCGATCAATGCACCCGACATGGAAAGAATGCCCGCACATGCATTTTCCCGGCGCAGGCCCACATGAAGGGCGGTCATGGCACCTTGGGAAAAGCCAACCAGAATAAGCCTGCTGTCATCGAGTTTCAGGCGCGCCAATTCCCCATCAAGATATGCGTCGAGATCAATGGCAGCACGACGCACGCCCGCTTCCATATTTTCTGATGACCGATCCGCAAGGTTGAACCATTGACGTCCCGTAAAATCCGCGGGCGCCATATCGCACGCTTCTGGGCCGTTCGGGGCGATAAACCGCGCATGGGGCAAGGCTTCGCCCATGATGGGGCCAAGGGAAATCAGGTCCTGTCCATCGCTGCCAAAGCCATGGAGGAACACCACCAGCCATTGAGGATCATCACCCGATGGCGGGCCAAAATCAGGGCCTAATAGAGTGCGGGGAGAATCTGTGGTCATAACGCGGTCACTTTCAATTAATCAAACATCAATCAGGCCATGCACGCCTTGACGGAAACCGGCGGGCACGGCACATTCTAGCCACAGGCAGGCATTTGCGAAACCGTGCATATGCCAGCCGTTCAAATAAGGAAGCCAATGACCGATCCCCGAAACACGACACTGCGTGCTGGCCTTGATTGCGCCGAGGATTTTTTCGCGCGCGCACAATCCCGCGTTAGTGATTTGGTACAAGGCGATAAAGACGGGCTAAACCGCCACCAGTTTGCCGCCCACGGGCTGGCATGGGTTGCCACCTACACCCAGGCCCTGCGCCAGACCCTTGCCTGGGTCGAAGGCTTGAACAATGCGGGCAAGTGTACAGAGCTGGAATCCTTGATGGCCGATGCCGCCTTTGGGGAATATTTATCGCAACTGCTGGGCGGTATTGCCCTGTCTCAAGGTGAAATCATCCGGCCGTCCGACATGGGTATGCGCGAGACCGATTTGGCCGGCTTCGATGCGCCCAAAATCAAGGCCCTGATGGCCGATGGCAACACCATGGCCAAACGCCAGCGCATCGCCGAATTAATCAAGGATGGCAATTTTGGTGATTGGGGGCTGGAAGATGAAACGCATATTTTGGTCCGCGATCAATTCAGCCGTTTTTCCGATGAACAAATCGCACCCTTTGCCAATGACTGGCACCTTGCCAATGACCTGATCCCCGATGGGGTTTTGGATCAAATGAGCGAACTGGGCGTGTTCGGCCTGACCATTGATGAAGCCCATGGCGGGCTGGCCATGGGGCGCGCTGCCCTTTGCATTGTGACGGAAGAATTATCGCGGGGATATTTAGGCGTTGGGTCTTTGCCCACGCGCACCGAAATTGCAGCGGAACTGATCCGCATGTCGGGCACCGATGATCAAAAAGCCCGTTTCCTGCCCGCGATCGCATCGGGTGACATGATCCCCACTGCCGTCTTTACCGAACCCGATACCGGGTCTGATCTGGGGGGCCTGCGGACCAAGGCCGTGCGCGATGGTGATACTTGGCGCATCAGCGGCCAAAAAACATGGATCACCCATGGCGCGCGTTCTGACCTGATGACCCTGTTGGTGCGCACCAAGCCCGATGAAACCGGCTGGCGCGGGCTTTCCATGTTTCTGGCGGTCAAGCCCCGGGGCACCGTTGACGATCCCTTCCCTGCAACCGGCATGACCGGCACCGAAATCGGAGTTCTGGGCTATCGCGGCATGCATGAATATGAAATCAGCTTTGATCAATTCGAAGTGCCCCACGAAAACCTGTTGGGCGGCGTGGAAGGTGAGGGCTTCAAACAATTGATGCAAACCTTTGAATCAGCCCGCATCCAAACCGCCGCACGAGCCAATGGCGTGGCCCAAAACGCGTTGGAACTGGCCGTATCTTATGCCCATGACCGCAAACAATTCGGCCAATCCATTGCCAATTTTGACCGCATTTCCGGCAAATTGGGCTGGATGGCCGTGGAAATCATGGTGTCGCGACAATTGGCATTCTTTGCGGCCCGAGAGAAAGATTCAGGACGCCGCTGTGACGGAGAAGCCGGCATGGCAAAATTATTCGCAGCGCGCGCCGCATGGTCGGCTGCCGATAATGCGGTCCAGGTCCATGGCGGCAATGGCTATGCGCTGGAATTTCCCGTCAGCCGTTTGCTGTTGGATGCGCGCATCCTCAACATTTTTGAAGGCGCCGCCGAAATTCAGGCCCATGTCATTGCCCGGGCCATTCTGGCAGACAGGAATTAAGCCATGGACATGCACGCAATTTTTCCCTGGTTGATCGGCGGCATGGCCATTGCCGTCTTTATCGTGCTGATCGGCGGCATCATCAATATGTCCCGGAAAACGCCAAACCCCAAACGCGCCAATTTGTTCATGCGCTGGCGGGTTGGATTGCAGGGGTTGGCATTGTTGTTGTTAATTCTGTTTCTGGTCTTGTTCGGGAAGGGCTGAACCCATGGTCAAATTAACCCGCATTTACACCCGGGGTGGTGATAAAGGGCAGACGTCTCTGGGCGATGGCGCGCGGATTGCCAAAGATGATCTGCGCATTCAAGCAGGCGGTGCCGTCGATGAAACCAACAGCGTCATTGGCATCGCGAGGCTTTCAATAAATGGCGACATAGACGCCATGCTGGGCCGCATTCAAGACGATCTGTTCGATTTAGGGGCAGATCTTTGTGTGCCAGAAGAAGGCCGCAAAGGGAAAGCCGGTCATGAACCGCTCCGCATCACGGAAAAACAGGTCAAACGTCTGGAAGATGAAATTGATGCCATGAACGCCAATTTGGCCGACCTTACGTCTTTTATCCTGCCCGGTGGCAAGCCAGCCGCGGCCTATCTGCATCTGGGTCGCACCGTGGCCAGACGCGCAGAATGCCTGATGGTGGGCCTGAATGCCCGCGAAGCCATCAATGTCCACGCATTGACCTATATAAACCGGTTATCAGACCACCTGTTCGTCGCATCCCGCCACATCAACGATGATGGGGCCACTGACGTCCTGTGGCGCCCCGGCACCAACCGATAGACACCAATTTCCAGACCCCCGTTGACCAAAGCCGCGCCCGGTTATAGGTTGCCAACGCATTTTCTTGCCCTTTTGAAAGTTTTTTTTATGAAAGTTCTCGTCGCGGTCAAACGCGTGATTGATGCCAATGTCAAAGTGCGGGTCCGTACCGATGGCACCGGTGTTGAAACCGCCAATGTCAAAATGGCCATGAACCCGTTTTGCGAAATTGCCATCGAAGAGGCCGTTCGTCTGGTCGAAGCGGGAACGGCATCGGAAATTGTTCTGGTATCCGCCGGCCCCGCCCAGGTAGGCGAAAGCCTGCGCACCGGCCTTGCCATGGGCGCAGACCGTGCCATTCACATTCAGACCGATGCGGTTCTTGAACCGCTGGCCGTCGCCAAATTACTGGCCACAGTTGCCAAACGCGAAGAACCCGGCCTGATCCTTTTGGGCAAGCAAGCCATTGATGATGATTGCAACCAAACCGGCCAAATGCTGGCGGCATTGATGGGCTGGTCCCAGGGCACCTTTGCATCGAAGCTTGCCATCGATGGCGACACTGCCACCGTCACCCGCGAAGTGGATGGCGGGCTGGAAACCATTGCGATCAAGATGCCATGTGTCATCACCACCGATTTGCGCCTGAATGAACCCCGTTATGCATCGCTGCCTAATATTATGAAGGCCAAGAAAAAAGCCATCGATCCTGTCACCCCCGATGAACTGGGCGTCGACATCAGCCCAAGGCTGACCGTTTTATCCGTTGAAGAGCCCAGTGCGCGCGCAGGCGGCATCAAGGTGGACACAGCGGAAGAACTGGTGGACAAGCTGATTAACGAAGCGGGGGTGATCTAATGGCTGTTCTTGTGATTGCAGAACCCAGCAATCAAGACGTGGCACCCGCCACCCTTTCGACCATTACCGCTGCCCAATTGATGGCGGGCGGCAGTGACGTTACTGTTTTAATCGCCGGTGAAAATTGCCGGGGGGCAGCAGAGGACGCCGCAAAAATTTCAGGTGTGGCGCGGGTTTTGATATCTGAAAGCCCGCTTTATGCCCATGGCTTGGCTGAAAATCTGGCTGCATTGTTGCAAACATTGTCTGGCGATTACAGCCACATCGCATTTCCGGCCACCACCTTCGGCAAAAATATAGCGCCCCGTTTGGCGGCCCTGATCGACAGCCAGCAAATTTCTGAAATATCCACCGTGGTGGATGCGGATACTTTTGTTCGCCCCATCTATGCGGGCAATGCGCTGATGACCGTTAAATCATCGGATGCCATCAAGGTCATCACCGTGCGTGCCACAGCGTTTGAAAAAGCCGACCCGCAAAGTGACGCCTGTGCAATCGAAGATCTGGCACCGGGCAGTGATACGGGCCTTTCCAGCTTTACCGGTGCGGAACTTTCAAAAAGTGAACGCCCGGAATTAACATCGGCCAAAATTATTATTTCCGGTGGGCGGGGCATGCAAAGCGGCGATAATTTTTCCCAGCTGGAAGAAATTGCTGATCTGTTGGGTGCTGCCATCGGGGCATCGCGGGCTGCCGTGGATGCGGGCTTTGTGCCCAATGATTTTCAGGTCGGCCAAACCGGCAAGATCGTCGCGCCAGAGCTTTATATTGCCGTTGGCATTTCAGGGGCCATCCAGCATCTGGCCGGAATGAAAGACAGCAAAATCATCGTTGCCATCAACAAGGATGAAGAAGCCCCCATTTTTCAGGTGGCCGATTATGGCATTGTCGGTGATCTGTTTGATATTTTACCCCAGTTAAAAGCGGCCCTTGAGGCAGCAAAGGCCTAGCGGGCCATAAAATACCGGATCAAGGCAATCGATTCGGGGGCTGCCCATTCTGCGGGGCCAACCACATGGCCGACCATGCGGCCCGATCGATCGATCAACACCGATGTTGGCAGGCTGTTTGCCCCAAATTTGCGCTGCATGCGGGCTCCGGGATCAAGATAGATTTTTAAGGCGCTAACACCGGTTTTTTTATAAAATTGACGGATAGCCAAAGCCCCTGCGCGGTCTGAGCTGATTGCCAAAACGTCAAAGTGCTGGCCGCCAAGGCGTTTTTGCAACGCATCCAGTGCAGGCATTTCCCGCACGCACGGCGCACACCATGTAGCCCAAAAATTCACCAAAACCACCTTTCCGCGCATATCCTTCAGGGTTTTTTGGGCGCCTTGGTCATCGACAAAAGTTGCCTTTGGGGGAATCTTGGGGTGTTCCAACCGGCGGAAGTGTTGTATTGCCCCTGTTATCTTCAAATCAAGCCCTACCCCGGAGACAGACTTTTCCCGGGGTGCCGTGACTATGCCGACAACCGTTGCGGCAATCATAAGGGCCAGAACAAAGAAGCGTGTCGCTGTGTTTTGTGGTTTAAGGTCTGAAGAAGGCATGTTTTGAATCAAAGGTTGTGTGATGGCGAAGGGTAAGAATAGCAGGCAGAAAAAATCTGCCAATAGTCTTTGGGGCGGGCGCTTTAAAAGCGGCCCTGCCGAAGCGATGGAACGCATCAACGCGTCTATAGGGTTTGACCAACGAATGGCCGCCCAAGACATTGCTGCGTCTCGCGCCCATTGCCGCATGCTGGTGGATCAAAAGATCATTCCCCCAAAGGATGGCCGTGCCATTCTCAAAGGTCTGGATCAAGTATGGAAAGAAATAGACACGGGCCGGTTCAAATTTTCGGCAGCCCTTGAAGACATTCACATGAATGTGGAATCCCGGCTGACCAAATTAATTGGTGAAAGCGGCGGACGGCTGCACACGGCACGGTCGCGCAACGATCAGGTGGCAACGGATTTCAGGTTATGGGTTCGCGATGCCATGGATGGCATTGATGAACGGCTGGAAGCCCTGCAAGCAGCGCTCATTGCGCGGGCGGGCGAACATTCGGCGACGTTAATGCCGGGCTTTACCCATTTGCAAACGGCCCAGCCCGTGACCTTTGGCCATCACCTGATGGCTTACGTTGAAATGTTTGGCCGCGACCGGTCCCGGATGCGGGATGCGCGCGCACGCATGAATGAAAGCCCATTGGGTGCGGCGGCGTTGGCGGGCACATCCTATCCCATTGATCGGCGCGCCACGGCAAAGGCATTGGGGTTTGATCGGCCCATGGCCAATTCCCTTGATGCGGTATCGGATCGGGATTTTGCGTTGGAGTTTCTGGCCGCCGCTGCCATCAGTGCGGGCCATCTTTCCAGATTGGCCGAAGAAATGGTGATCTGGTCAACAGAGAGATTCAATTTTGTTGTGCTGTCCGATGCCTTTTCCACCGGGTCTTCCATCATGCCCCAGAAACGCAACCCCGACGGGGCAGAACTGGTGCGGGCAAAGACGGGCCGGATCATGGGCGCGCTGATGGCGCTGGCCATGGTCATGAAAGGCCTGCCGCTGGCCTATTCCAAGGACATGCAGGAAGACAAGGAACCGGTGTTCGAAGCCGCCGATACATTGAGCCTGACGCTGGAGGTCATGGCTGGCATGGTCGCTGACATGACCGTTAATAAGGAATCCATGGCCGCCGCCGCTGATGGGGCCTATGCCACAGCAACGGATCTGGCCGACTGGCTGGTGTATGAGGCCGGGCTGACCTTTCGGGTTGCCCATGGGGTATCGGGGCGGATCGTGCGGATGGCCGAAGAAAAAGGCGTCAAGCTGGATGCGCTCGCACTCGTCGATATGCAGAAAATTGAGCCTAAAATCACCAAGGCTGTGTTCAAGGTTTTAGGGGCAAAACAATCGGTGGCAAGTCGCAAAAGCTTTGGGGGGACCGCCCCGGTGCGGGTACGCGGTGCCATCAAGGATGCCATAAAACGGTTTCTCAAACCCACCAAACGCCGTTAGGGTTACAGAATTACAGGCAAGATTTTTGTGTTTACGGGATGAAAAAGATGACCATCAACCGCTGGGATAAAGCATCCGCCTTCAAGCATCTTGCCATGGTGTTGCTGGCCCTTGCCTTAAGCCTGCCGCTTGCAGCATGCGGCAAGCGTGGTCCCCCGGTGCCGCCTGATGACGAAAAAAGTCATTATCCCCGAACCTATCCCTCGCCCTCATCCTATTAATCCCTTATGGGAACTTTCTGAATGGACCATTTTACGACCATAAACGGCCACCTGCATGCCGAAGACGTCCCCCTTTCCCGCATTGCCGAAGAAGTGGGCACGCCGGTCTATGTCTATTCCACAAAGACCCTAAGCCATCACTACAATACGTTTGCCGGGGCCTTTAAAGATCAAAATGCAACCATCTGTTACGCGGTCAAAGCCAATTCCAATCAGGCAGTGATCACCACGCTGGCCCGTCTTGGCGCCGGTGCAGACGTGTTGTCCGAAGGGGAACTGCGCCGCGCACTGGCCGCCGGGGTTGCCCCTGAAAAAATTGTTTTTTCTGGCGTTGGAAAATCACGGCGGGAAATATCGCTGGCATTGGAAGCAGGCGTTGGCCAAATTAATGTTGAATCAGAGCCCGAGCTGGAACTGATTTCTACTGTGGCGTCTGATCTGGGCAAAACAGCCCCCATCGCCCTTCGGGTTAATCCCGATGTCGATGCGAAGACCCATGAAAAAATTACCACCGGGCGCAAGGAAAACAAATTCGGCATCGACCTTACGCGAAGCCGCGAGGTTTATGGCCGTGCCGCCGCCCTTCCCGGCATCGACGTGGTTGGGGTTGCCGTCCACATTGGTTCTCAGTTGCTGGACCTGACTCCCTTTGGTGAAGCCTTCGCGCTGGTAGCCGAATTGGTCGAAGATTTGCGCAGCGATGGTCACACCATTCGCCGCCTTGATCTGGGCGGTGGCCTTGGCATTCCTTACCGCGATGAGGTTCCGCCAACCCCTGACGCATACGCCGCCATGGTCAAGGAAAAGACCGGGCATCTAGGGGTGGAAATTGTGTTGGAGCCGGGCCGTTTAATCGCCGGCAATGCAGGAATCCTGCTTTCACGGGTGTTGTACGTGAAAAAAGGCGGTGAAAAGACCTTTGTTGTCATTGATGCGGCCATGAACGATCTCATGCGCCCAGCCCTTTATGATGCCTGGCACACCATTGATTCTGTGAAAGAGAACGCATCGGGGATCTTGGAACCCGTTGATATTGTTGGGCCAATTTGTGAAACCGGTGATATTTTTGCAAAAGACCGCCCCATGGCCGTGCTAGGATCAGACGACCTGATCGCCATCCGCTCCGCCGGTGCCTATGGCGCTGCCATGGCATCGACCTATAATTCCAGACCATTGGTGGCAGAAGTTCTGGTGAACGGCGATGATTATTGTGTCATCCGGGCTCGCCAAACCATAGAAGACTTGCTGGGTTGTGATACGATACCCCCATGGCTTGAGGACTGAGCGAAGTCCCAAGCCCTGTAGGCCCTGACAACGAGGCGCTGTAGTCCATGAGCAGTGAAACGAAAGCAGCCGACAAACCTGAAAATACGTCCAGTAATCCCGGGCCAAATTTAGGGCGGCAATTGCTGTTGGCCCGTTTGTCGTTGATGTGGGAACGGGCATGGCCTGCCTTGTGGCCCGCTACGGGCCTTGGTGGGGTTTTTCTGACGCTGGCCTTTTTCGATATCCTGCCCGAACTGCCCATCTGGTTGCATGGCTTTGTTTTGGCAGCAATCGTGATCGGAATTTTATATGCCCTCTATCTTGGAATCAAAAGCCTCGCCCTGCCCGGTGTCACCGCGGCTAGGCGGCGCATTGAATCCAAAAGTGGTCTGATCCACCGGCCCCTTTCCATGCTCCGCGACCAATTGGCCACGGGCAAAAACGATCCCCAATCTCGTGCCCTGTGGCAATTGCACCGGTTGAGGACCATCGAAAAAATCAGGGGGCTCCGCGTTGGCTTGCCCTCGCCTAAGCTGGCCCATCATGATCCGCTGGCATTGCGCGGTGCATTGCTGGTGCTTTTGATCATTGGCATCACCATCGCCTGGGGCGATGGGTTCAACCGCATTGCCCGGGCCTTGATGCCGGGTGTTGGCAGCGCATTAAACGGGCCTGCGGTGGTCGATATTTGGATCACGCCTCCCGCCCACACCCGTCTTGCCCCAATTTTTTTAAATGCCGGAAAGCAAAAACCGGATGTGCGGAAAAAATCAAAGCCGGCACCATTGCTGATTTCCGGTGGGTCTCAGAAAGATGCCTTTTCTACCAAGGGCGGCCCACAGAGGGTCTCCATTCCAGAAGGATCAACCATTCTGGCCCAGCTTGCAGGGGGCTGGGGCACGCCCCGGATTGTTCTGGGGACGATCGATGCGCTTTTCAAACCCGTGGCCGATGGCACTTATAAGGTCACGCGCAAAATTGCACCGGGCAATCGCGCCGACAAGACCCGCCTGACCATCCGCCAGGGTGGAAGCGAAATTGCCAGTTGGCCCGTTCGGATTATTCCAGACCAAAGCCCCATTATCCGGTTTGCCGATGACCCGGGCCAATCTGGTCGAGGGGCGCTGAGCATCAAGATCGAAGGGTCCGATGATTACGGCATTGCCAAAGCAAAACTTTACATCCGCCGATTGCGCATCGGATTGGAAAAAGATGAAGACACAAATAAAGACACAAATAAAGACGGGAAAGACCAAAAGCCTGAACCTGAAACAATCGATCCAGAAACCGAAGCGGCCCTTAAAAAACTCAATGCACCCCATGAACTGGCGCTGACCCTTGCCAGCAATGCACGGGCCATTTCAGAAACCAGTTTCCACGACCTGACGGCGCATCCCTGGGCTGGATTAGAGGTTTCCCTGCAAATCATTGCCCGCGATGGGGCCAATCAACCCGGCGCCACTGATTCATTAACAACCGTCTTGCCGGAACGTTACTTCCGCCATCCTGTGGCCCGTGCACTGGTCTTGTTGCGCAAACGGCTGATCTTTGATCCACGATCCCGCGAAGATGTGGTCGATGAATTGATCAACCTTGCCACCATTCCGGGCTCGTTCGGAGATGACACGGTAACCTTTCTTGCCATCCAGTCCATGGCCCGCACGCTGGTCTATGACCCCGGGCTGGCTGTCCTGTCTGAAATTCAGAAACTGATGTGGGACACGGCCCTGCACCTTGAAGATGGCAAACTGTCTATGGCCGAACGACGGTTGCGTGAAATTCAGAAAAAATTGATGGAGGCCCTGAAAAAGAAGGCTGGGAATGCCGAAATTCAAAAGCTGATGCGCGAATTGCAACAAGCCATGGCCGAATTTCTGAAGGAAATGATGAAGGGCATGAAGAACCTGCCCAACATGGCGCAACCCTTTAACAACCCCAACGCCCAAAGCCTGACGCCGCGTGATCTGCAACGGCTTTTGGACCGGGCAAAAGAACTGGCGATGACGGGCAATCTGGATGCGGCGCGCCAATTGTTGTCCATGCTGCGCAAAATGCTGGAAAATTTGCGTTCCGGGAAATTTGCCCAAGGCCGTGGCGGCAAGCAAGGCAAAGCCTGGAAGATGCTGCGCGAATTACAAGACATGATGAAACGCCAGCAAGAATTGATGGATGAAACCCACCGCCAATCGCGCAAAGGCAAACCGCCGTCGGCCAACAATGGTGCCAAACGCCAAGACCGTTTGCGCGATCAATTGGGGAAACTGTTACGTAAATTCGGGGAAATGACCCGCAAAATACCCCGCTCCCTTGGGGATGCGGAACTATCCATGCGCGAAGCCCTGGAAGCCTTGCGCAAGAACAAGCCGGGCCAAGCCGTGCCGCCACAGGGCCGCGCCCTTGAGAATATGCGCAAAGGGCTTGGCGAGATGGCCCAGCAATTGATGCGCCAATTTGGAAAGGGTCGTGGACGAGGACGCGGACAAGGGCGGGGCCGAGGACGAGGGCGGGGTTTTTCGCAACGGGGGGGCAACATGCCGTTTAGCCATGACCCGCTGGGAAGACCCATGCCCAATGCCGGCATGTCTGCGGGGGATGATGTAGAAATCCCCGGCATATCCGATACCCAACGGGCAAGGGAAATTCTTGAAGAACTACGCCGCCGCGCAGGGGAAATTGGTCGACCCGATGCAGAAATGGAATATCTGGAACGGCTTCTCAAGCGTTTCTAGCTAGTCTTTCTTAAGAAGCCCAT